>NZ_DAOUBJ010000126.1:0-42231 GCF_034432735.1 Tepidiforma sp.
CCCGCCCCACATCTCCCACCCCCACGTCCACTGCATCCTCGACTCCAACAGCTACCCCGACCTCGACTCCGACCGCCACTCCCACACCCTCGCCCACCCCCACGCCCACCCCGACCCCCGCCCCGACACCACCGACCGAAGGCAACCCCGGCGGGTCCAATCACCCGCCCACCACCGAGGGCTGAGCCAATGGCCGCCACCGCCAACCACACCCGCTGCACCGCCTGCCGGCGCCCCCTCCCCTTCGCCGACTGGACCACCGGCAGGCCCCTCTGCCAATCCTGCTCACGCCCCCTCGGCGCCCTCGTCCGTGAGATCCAAGCCCCGCCCCGGACCCCCGCCGAAGAAGCCGCCGCCTACGAACGCATCCTCGACACCATGCCCGACGCCCTCATGGACGAACTCATCGCCGCCCTCGAAGCCGAAGCCCAAAAACTCGACCAGGCCAACCCCGTCGCCGGCGTCCTCGCCGAACTCGATATCGGCCGCACCCCCCGCGAACGCCGCTGGGCCGCCTGGGGCTTCGCCGCCGGATTCGCCCTCAACATCGCCATCGCCAAGTGGGCCCAAGTCGCCTCGGCCGCCCCCATCTCCGAATTCCTCGCGCCCATGATCGTCGGCGGCCTCGTCGCCGGCACCACCTGCGCGGCCATCGGGTGGGGCCTCGCCCGCCTCCGCTCCCCAGCCTGAACGGTTGCTCGTTGTCCCGCGCCACCCACACTGAACCCCCATGCGAATCCTCGTCACCGGCGGAGCCGGCTTCATCGGCTCCCATCTCGTCGACGCCTACATCGAAGCCGGCCACGACGTCATCGTCGTCGATAACCTCTCCACCGGCCGCCGCTCCAACGTCAACCGCGCCGCCAAGCTCTACGAAGTCGACATCCACGCCCGCGAATTCGAACGCATCGTCGCCGACTTCCGGCCCGAAATCATCAACCACCACGCCGCCCAGTCCAGCGTCAAAATCGGCCAAACCGACCCCGTCCACGACCTCGAAATCAACGGCGGTGGCACTGCCCGCATCTGCGCCCTCGCCATCCAATACGGCGCCCGCAAAATCATCTACGCCTCCTCCGGAGGCACCGTCTACGGCGAACCCGAACGCCTCCCCGTCACCGAAGACCACCCCATCGCACCACGCTCCAACTACGGCGTCTCCAAATACGTCGGCGAACTCTACGTCCAGCTCGCCGCCCGCACCGCCGGGCTCGAATACACCATCTTCCGCTACGGCAACGCCTTCGGCCCCCGCCAGGACCCCTACGGCGAAGCCGGCGTCGTCGCCATCTTCACCGCACTCATGCTCGCCGGCCAGCCCTGCACCATCGACGGCGACGGCGACCAGCGCAAAGACTACCTCTACGTCAGCGACATCGCCCGCGCCAACCTCCTCGCCCTTGGGGCCGGCCCCAGCCTCGTCGCCAACATCGGCACCGGCATCGGCACCAGCGTCAACGAAATCTTCCACACCCTCTCCCAAGCCACCGGCAACACCATCCCCCCCCGCCACGGACCGCCCCGCCCAGGAGACGTCCGCAACTTCTGGCTCGACTGCTCCCGCGCACGCGAGGTGCTCTCCTGGGAGCCCCAAGTCTCCTTCGCCGAAGGCATCCGTCGCACCGTCGATGCCTTTCGCACCGACACCTGAACCAACCTAGCGCACCACACCAGCCGCGCGGAGCCGCTCCACCTCCTCCGGCGTCAACCCAGCCTCGGCCAGCACCTCGTCCGTATGCTCACCCAACATCGGGCTCGGCCCCTGAGCAGCTAGCGGCGCCTCCGACATCTGAAAAGGCGGCCCGACCATCTTGTACGGCCCCAGAAGCGGGTGCTCCAGCTCCACCTGTAACCCGTTCGCCAGCGTCTGCGGATGGTCGAACAGCTCCTCGATGAAATAGAGCGGGCCAGCCGGCACACCATGCCGCTCCAGCACCTCAGCCCACTCCTCCGTCGTCCTCGTCCGAAACAGCGCCTCCGCCTCCCGCACCAGCTTCGGCCCCTCGACCTCCCAACCCGGCGGATTCACCTCGAAACTCCCGTCCTCCCGGAACCGCGGGTCGCGCAGACCCGTCGCCGCCAGCACCTTCAGCCGCAGCGATTGGCTCAGCGCCCCCACCGCAATGAACCCGTCCTTCGTCTGGTACACCCGATAGTAAATATTCCCCACCGCCGCCGGCCGGTACTTATTGTGCACCGCCACCTGCTCGGTGAAGCTCCTCATCTCCGCCCGGGCACGCCCTAGCTCCTCCAACATCGGCGGGATCACCTGCTCGTCGAACGCCCGAATCCACGTGAATTGGCTCGTCTGCATCGCGATCGCCGTCCCCATCAGCGTGCAATCGATCCGCTGCCCCTTGCCCGTCCGCTCCCGGTAGAACAGCGCCGCGCAAATCGCATTCGCCATCTGGATCCCCGTCGCGTAATCCGCCACCGCCGGGTAGATGTACGTCGGCACATCCCCCTGCATCTTCGCCTCGCCCGCCATCAGACCCGTCATCGCCTGCACCACCAAGTCGTACCCCCCACGGTGAGCCAAAGGCCCATACCGACCGAACGCCGTGTTCTCGCAGTAGATCAGCCGAGGATTGATCCCACTCAGCGTCCCGTAGTCGATCCGCAGCTGCTCCGCCACCCCCGGGCGGTAATTGATCACCACCACATCCGCATCCCGCACCAACCGGTGGATCACCGCCTGCGCCTCCGGACGCGTCATGTCCATCGCCACCCCGCGCTTCCCCCGGTTCAAGCTCGCGAACGTCCGCGACTCTTTCGGGACAAGCTCCACGAACACCCGCCACGGCTCCCCCTCCAGCGGCTCGAACTTCGTCACCTGGGCGCCCATGTCCGCCAGGTGCATCCCGCAGAACGGCCCCGCGATAATCTGCGAAAACTCGAGAACCTTCACGCCCGTCAGTGGCCCAGAAGTCATCCCTGTCCCTCCGGGCGCCTATTCTAACCTTCGCGTCAACGTACGCCAGCCCCCAGCCCACCGCCCACAGCTCGTCCCCACTCGGCCGCTCCCTCACCCCTGGCCGAACCTTCCGCTCCAGCCCACCCGCCGCGCCATCCCGTCGCTCCACCAGAACGTCCGCGCCATGCACCAAAGCGCCGCCTCTTCCCCTCACCCGATCCAGCGACCCACGCCCCAATCAGCGCCACATAACCATCCGCCCGCCGCTCCAGTCGCGGAGGGCGAGGAGCGCGCAGCCCCCGGCGCAGCCCCGCCGTCGCTCCCATCCATCGGTCGCCACCCCTAGTCGTGATGCGTCGGCACCACCAGCACCGCCCGCTTCGTCCCATGCACCACCCGGTCCGTCGTGCTCCCCAACGCCAATCGCTTCGCGAGGCCCTTCCCCGTCGACGTCATCACGATCAAGCTCGCGTTCTCCTGCTCCGCCGCTTCCATGATCGCGCTCGCCGCATCACCCTGCACCAGAATCGTCCGCTCACCCGGCCGCGCAGTCGTCTCCAGATACTCCTTCGCCGCCGCCTCCAGCGTCGCCGAAAGATCCGCAGGGTAATACGAAAACTCGATCCCAGCCGGCGGCGGCACGCTGTAGGCCCGCAGCAACACCACCGGCAGCCCACCCTTGTTCGCCAGCTCCCGCGCCAGCGCCAAGCCACGCTCCGCCTCCTCCGACCCATCCAACGCCACCAGCACCGGCCGCCCATCCCCCGGCGGGGTCGGCGGTTCCACCCCCGGCTCCACCAGCACCGGCACCTTCGCCCCACGAATCACCTTGTCCGCCACACTCCCCAGAATCATCGCCCGGAACCCACCGCGCCCGTGCGTCGCCACCACCACATACGAGGCCGTCTCCGCCGCCTGCAGAATCTCCTTCGCCGGCGAGCCAACCACCACGTCGCAAACCACCTCGCCGAGCCCATACTTCTGCGCCTGCGCCGTCGCATACTCACGGAACTTCTCCGCCAAACGCTGCCGCTCTTCCGCCGTTCCCTCGTGCTCCATCACATGGAGAAGCCGCACAGGGAGCCCCGTCACACCTCGCAGCCAAGCCCCATCCACGAGCGCATGCTCCGCCAGGCTCGAACCATCGAGCGGAATCAGGATCGGACCGTTCTCAGCCATCGTGTGCACCACCCTTTCGCTGGTTCCCCAAGCATGAACCATCCACGCCCACGGCGCGAGGCCCAACCGGCCCCTCCACCACCACCAACCGACCCCTTGCGAACGATTTCACGAACGATCCACCGGCCCGCCATTTCGGGCCGCCCGACCATCGCCCCCCCGCACCCCAGCCACCGACCATACCCCTGCGAAACGTCGCGAGGAGGCCACAGTCCCATGACGGATCCCACCCTGCACATCGAAGCCCTGGCACGAACCGCCGAACGGCTCGATAGGCGCCGCTTCCTGCGCAAAGCCGGTATCGTCGGCGCCACCCTCCCCGTCGCCGCCGGCGCCATCGCCAGCGCCTGCTACGAAGACCCCACCGGCCAAAAAGCCCAACCCCAAACCGGCGGCGTCGCCCCCGGCAACGTCCAGCCAGGCCCCACCCCAGCCACCGGTGGCACCAGCGCCAGCCAGGAACGTTGGCGCAAAATCGACGCCGACCACAAACAAGGCGTCGTCGACTTCCTCCGCAACCAAAAAGCACCAATCACCAAAGGCCGCGGCAACATCCCACTCGAACCCCGCATCGAAAACGGCGTCAAAGTCTGGGATATCACCGTCGACGAAATCGATTGGGAAGTCGCCCCCGGCCAAATCGAAAAAGCCCGCGGCTACAACGGCATGATCCCCGGGCCAATCCTCCGCGGCAAAGTCGGCGACCGCGTCCGCATCAACGTCAAGAACAACCTCACCGAAAGCACCGCCGTCCACTGGCACGGCATCCACGTCCCCTACACCATGGACGGCGTCCCCTTCGTCACCCAAGACCCGATCGAGCCCGGCCAAACCTTCACCTACGAATTCACCCTCAAAAACGCCGGCTCCCACATGTACCACTCCCACCACGACTCCGCCGACCAGGTCAACCGCGGCCTCCTCGGCGCCTTCATCGTCGACCCCGCCGACCCCAAAGAGTTCGTCCCCTACGACCGCGAATACATCCTCATCCTCAACGACTCCCTCCTCGGCTACACCCTCAACGGCAAAGGATTCCCCGCGACCGATGCCCTCATCGCCAAAAAAGGCGAGCGCATCCTTGTCCGCTGGATGAACGAGGGCATGATGTACCACCCCATGCACCTCCACGGCCTCGCCATGGAAGTCGTCGCCATCGACGGCTACAAACTCGCCAACCCGTGGAAGTGCGACACCATCGACGTCCCGCCCGGAAACCGCTTCGATACCATCATCGAAGCCTTCGAACCCGGCCTCTGGGCCTTCCACTGCCACGTCCTCAGCCACGCCGAAAGCGCCGCCGGATTCTTCGGCCTCGTCACCGTCCTCGTCGTCGAAGACGAAAACTTCAAAGTCGCCGACATCCTCAAAACCGTCGCCGTCCCCGTCACCGAGCCCTCCCCCGACCTGCGCGTCAGCCTCACCACCAACCGCCTGGCCATCCCCGATACCGAAAAGGGCGTCTTCACCCTCTGGTGCGAACAGAACGCCTGACCCTCCACCACATCGTCCTCCCTCGCTGCCGGAAGGGGCGCACCCGGGCGCCCCTTCCGCGCCTCTCCACGGCCACCTCCGTACAATGAACACCACACCTCACCACACGGAGACGCCGTGGCCATCGCCATCCGCCTCACCAAGGCCCACATCGACCAAATGGTCGCCCACGCCCTCGAAGAAGCCCCCATCGAAGCCTGCGGCCTCATCGCCGCCCGCAACGGCACCGTCACCGAAATCCGCCGCGCCCGGAACGCCGAACAGAGCCCCTACCGCTTCTCCATCGACCCCCTCGAAACCCGCCGCCACGAAGAAGCCATCGATGCCGCCGGCGCCCAACTCGCCGGCTTCTACCACTCCCACACCGGCTCGGCTCCCATCCCCAGCCCCACCGACATCCGCATGATGGGCCCCTTCTTCGGCCCGCCCTACGTACACTTCGTCATCGGCGTCGCCGACCGCGCCCACCCCGAAGTACGGGCCTGGTACATCGAAAACGGCCAGCCCATCGAACAGCAATACGAAATCATCCCCGGATGAGCGCCCCCCACACCCCCTGGCCCCTCGCCCGGCACTACCGCACACCCGTCACCACCATCCGCGGCCGAACCTTCGCCTGGGGCACCCGCACCTACATCATGGGCATCATCAACGTCACCCCCGACTCCTTCAGCGGCGACGGCATCGGCGAAAATCCCCAAGCCGCCGCCGCCCTCGCCACCCGCTTCCAGGCCGAAGGCGCCGACATCATCGACCTCGGCGCCGAATCCTCCCGCCCCGGCGCAGAAGAACTCCACCCCGCCGAAGAGCTCCGCCGCCTCCTCCCCTGCCTCCGCGCCGTCCGCGCCGCAACCGACCTCCCACTCTCCGTCGATACTTACCACCCCACCGTCGCCGAAGCGGCCCTCGCCAACGGCGCCGACTGCATCAACGACATCTGGGGCCTCCGGCGCGACCCCGACATGGCAGCCATCGTCGCCCGCGCCGGCGCCCACCTCGTCGCCATGCACAACCAGCGCGGTCGCCCCGTCCACGACGTCGCCACCGACATCTCTGCCGGCTTCGAAGCCACCCTCACCATCGCCGCCCAAGCCCACATCCCTCCCGAACGCATCATCCTCGACCCCGGATTCGGCTTCGGCTGGACCCCCGAACAAAACCTCGAAATCCTCCGCCGCCTTCCCGAACTCTGGAAATACCAGCTTCCCCTCCTCATCGGCACCTCCCGCAAATCCACCATCGGCTACATCCTCGACGCCCCCGTCAACGAACGCCTCGAAGGCACCGCCGCGACCGTCGCCTTCGGCATCGCCGCCGGCGCAGACATCGTCCGCGTCCACGACGTCCGCGCCATGGTCCGCGTCGCCCGCGTCACCGACGCCATCGCCCGGGCCAACTGGCGCCACCAACCCCCCCAGTGACAGCCGTCCACCTCGCCCTCGGGTCCAACCTCGGCGACCGCCAAGCCAACCTCCGCGCCGCCCTCGCCGCCCTCGAAAACGCCCACATCCACATCCTCCGCCGCTCCTCCACCTGGGAAACCCCACCCATTCCCGCCGACCAGCCCCATTACCTCAACGCCGCCATCCTCGCCGAAACCACCCTCCCCCCGCACCAACTCCTCGCCGTCCTCAAACAGATCGAACACCACCTCGGCCGCCGTCCCGGCCGCCGATGGGGCCCCCGCCCCATCGATATCGACATCCTCTTCTACGGCGACCTCCAGCTCGAAACCCCCGACCTCGTCATTCCCCACCCGCGCATCGCCGAACGCGCCTTCGTCCTCGCGCCTCTCGCCGAAGTCGCCCAGGGCCCCTTGCCCGTCCTCGGAGCGACCGCCCACCAGCTCCTCACCCGTACCGGGCTCCAAGGGGCCCGGCGCATCGGCGAACTCTGAACACCACCCCGTCCAACCCACCCGCGTCGCCCGCGCCCCCTTCACGCCGCGCGGGCGGCCCCGGGCCCATCCCCACAGGGCCGCCCGCGCAGCGGCGGCAGGAGCCACCGGACGCCGAGGCCCGCGCCGACGGCCCCGCCGCCACCCCTGGAGCGACGTTCCCTCCAAATCCAAGTACGCCGCCCCCCGAATCAGGGATTTCCGGATGCCCTCCCCGGGGCATCCCGCCCTACCGTGACCAACGGTGGAACCGCGAACTCCCTACCCGCCCACCCCCCGGACGAACGCAAGCGTCGCCCGCTTGCTTCGCCCCACCTACCTCCTTCCCGCCGCCGTCGTCCTCGGCGCGCTCCTCCTCGCGGTCGTCGTCCAGCCCGCCCCACGGCAATCCGATGCCACCGATAAGCGCAGCGTCGAATCCGTAGCAGCGCCAACCACCCCGACCTCCACCCCCGCCCCTCCCTCCCCCACCTCCACCCGCGCCGCCGCCACGCCCACCCCCGAATCCGACGTCGCCGGCGCCCGCTCCACACCGATACCCCCCACCCCAACCATCGATGCCGCACTCCTCCAACGACCTACCCAGTGCGGCACCCTCGAAGAAACCACTGCCCCACTCGCCGTCGAACAGGCCATCGGCAGCATCTCCGTCCGCGCCACCCGCGTCGCCATCTACCCCCTCGATTACCTCACCTGCATCCTCGTCGCCGCCGGCAGCAACGAATCCCTCCAGCTCGCCACCGCCCTCCGCAAACACGAAACCGCCGGCAGCACCCACGTCGTCCTCGTCGACCTCTGGGTCGCCAACGGCTCCAAACTCTTCGGCCAGCTCAACCTCCGCAACGCCACCCTCGCCGCCGCCGGCCAAACCTTCCCCATCATCGCCACCCTCGAGAGCCGCGCCGAGGTCGTCCTCGCATCCGGCCAGGGGCGCAGCCTCACCCTCGTCGCTCCCGTTCGCAACACCGTCGGCCAGTCCGTCGGACCGATCACGCTCGTCATCGACGGCCCCCTCGCAGGCGGCACACCCGTCCCCGGCAAATACCAGCTCTTCCTTCCCACCCCCTGACCCCTTCCCCACAACCCAGTTCCGTCCCATCCTTCGTCCCATGGCTACCTACGACCAAATCTCCCTCGGCGATTCCGCCTCCTTCAGCAAAACCATCTCCGAAACCGACGTCTACCTCTTCGCCGGCATCACCGGAGACCTCAACCCCGCCCACGTCGACGCCGTCGCCGCCTCCAAGGGCATGTTCCAACAGCGCATCGCCCACGGCATGCTCAGCGGCTCCTTCATCTCCACCGTCCTCGCCATGCAACTCCCCGGCCCCGGCTCCATCTACGTCAGCCAGACCCTCAACTTCCGCGCACCAGTCTTCTTCGGCGATACCCTCACCGCCCGCGTCGAAGCCATCGAAAAGCTCGAACAACGCCGCTGGATCAAATTCCGAACCACCGTCACCAATCAGCACGGAAAAGTCGTCGTCGAAGGCGAGGCAGTCGTCATCCCGCCTCAGGCCTGAGCTCGCTCTCCCACGCCCGTTCGCCCGAGCATTCATCGGCAACTGCTGCTCCCCAGCCAGCAGCCGCCCCACGCCCACGGAACCGATCCGCGAACCACCGGAGCGCAGCCCCCTCCTCCATGAACAGCGCCGCCCGCCTCCGCGCCCCGCTGTACCTCAAAATCCGCCGCACCACCGGCTCCTGCCGCGGCCCCGTCACGACCGCCAGCCGCATCGGCCCTTCCAGCCGGCTCGAAACCACCGCCGCCAGCATCAGCCACTGCCCCGGACCCCGCTCAACCCCCCGCACATCCACCAGCAGGTCCGTAATCGCACCCGCCTCGGCCAGAGCGAACCCCTGCGAAACCAGCCTGAGCGCCTCCGACGTCGTAACCCGGCCACTCACCGTAGCTCGAAGCCTGCCCTCCGGCGTCACCTGGATCGTGTACATGCGCCCAGAATGCCACAAACCAGCGCCCCCCGCGCTCGGGTCTCCCCCTAATCCCGCCCCCGCTTACGCCAACGCCCCGGCCGCCTCCAACGCAGCCACGATCCGCTCACCAGCCGCCGGCGGCGGGTCCATCTCGAACGTCATGATCGCCACCCCCTGCACCGCCGGCGAATCCACCAACCGCTTCAGCACGTCGCCAAAGAACGCCCAGGCTGCCTCCTCGTCACCCGATGCCAGCACATCCCGAAGCCGCGGCGGCAACTCCAACCCCAGCCGCGCCGCGATCCGCTCCCCCGCCTCCGCCGAAATCAGCGGCATCGCCATCGCGATCGCCGTCACCTCCGCAACCTCTCGCCGCACCCCAGCCAGCGCCACCTCCAGCGCCCCCACATCGAAGGTCGGCTGCGTCTGGACATAGCTCGCCCCCGCACGGAGCTTCGGCAAAAGATTGCGCCGCGCCGCCGCCGGGTCGCGCGCATACTGATTCAACGTTGCCCCCACGGTCGCCCCCGGCAACCCCGCACGCACCAGCGCCACCACCTCGCGCACCGTCATCGACGGCTCTCCCTCGCCCGCCGGGTGGTCCCCCGCGATGCACAGCACCTGCTCGATACCGCCCGCCCGCGCACGCTCGACCGCTCCCACCGCCTGCTCCCGAAACAGCCCCCGCGCCGCCAAATGCCACACCGGGTCCAAACCCGCCGCTCGCAGCTCTAGCGACGCATCCAAGCTCGATTGCCGGTCCGGCCGCTGAATCACATTCACCGCGTGCGCCGCATCGCCCAACAACCGCGCCCGCCGCAGCAACACCCTCGGCAGGTGCCGCTGCGGCGGCGTAATCTCGAGCGCCACCGCGAATTCCCCCGCTGCCAGCCGATCCAAGAAGCGCATATCGAGAGCGTCCGATCCCCGCGCCCCAGCGTCCAGCCCCGCCTCAGCCGTAGCTCCCGCGCGCACCCCGCAGCCGCGGATCCAAGAGGTCGCGCAGCGCATCCCCCAGCATATTGAAGCTGAACACCGCCAACGCGATGAACACCCCCGGCCAGACCAGCTGGTCCGGACGGATACTCGCGATCTGTTGCGACGACTGCAGCAGCTGCCCCCACGTCGGCTGGTCCGGGTTCACCACCCCGAAACCCAGGAAGCTCAGCGCCGCCTCCGCCAGAATGATCGTCCCGATCCCGATCGTCGCCTGCACCATCAGCGGCCCGAAAATGTTCGGGATCACGTGCCGCACCATAATCCTCGCATCCGTCGCCCCCAGCACCCGTGCCGCCTCCAGAAACTGCGCCGACCGTACCGAAATCACCGCCGAGCGAATCACCCGCGAACCCGAAAAGCCCCCCAGCAGGCCCAACAACACGATCAGCTTGCCGAAGCTCGCACCCCCGAGCATCGTCGTCGCCGCCAGCAACACCACCAGCACCGGCAACGCCATCACCGCATCCACCAGCCGCTGAACGATCGCGTCGTACCTTCCCCCGAAATAGCCCGAAGTCACCCCGATGAACAGCGCCAGCGCCGACGAAATAATCACCGCCCCGAGCCCCACGTAGAACGCGTTCCGTGCCCCGTACACGATGCGGCTAAAATTGTCCCGCCCCAGCTGGTCCGTCCCGAACGGATTCGAAAGCTTGCCCGGCACCTCGCGGTCGCCGAACGTCGCCGACTTCTCCACCACCGTCGGACAGAGCAACGTATCCCGCGGGCCAAGGCAATACTTCTGCAGCCGCACCCCGGCCCGCGTATCGGCCGGGTCGTGCGTCGCGAACGCCCCCGGCGCCAGCGCCAACACCCCCAGCACCACGATGATCACCAGCGAAACGAAGCCCAATGGCTTCGTCCGCATCAACGTCCGAAAGAACCCCGCCGTCCGCTGGAACCAGTTCGGCGCTGGCCGGCTCAGCGGTTCCGCAATCGCAACCTGGACAGCAGCATCGGCCATGCCTCACCCCCTCGCCCGCGGGTCGAGCAGCGAATACGAAATATCCACCACCAAATTGATCACCACCACCGCAATCGCGAACAGCAGCGTAATCCCCTGGACCAGCGGATAGTCACGCTCGTAAACCCCTCGGATCAGCAGCCGGCCCACCCCGTTCAACGTGAACAGCGACTCGAAAATCACCGTCCCGCCCACCAGCGTCGCCATCGTCAGGCCGATCACCGTCACCACCGGCAACAGCACATTCTTCAGCGCATGCCGCGTAATGATCACCCGCTCCCGCAGCCCCTTCGCCCACGCCGTCCGGATATAGTCCTGCCGGAGCACATCCAGCATCATCGTTCGCGCATACCGCATCACCGAAGCCGCCGTCGAAAGCGACAGAATGAAGCCGGCCAGCGCGAACTGCTGGAAATTCCTCACCGGATCCTCCCACGGCGCCGCATACTGCGTCGGCGGAATCCACTGGAACTGGATAGCCAAAAACGCCAGCACGAACGTCGCAATCACGAACCCCGGAACCGACAACCCCAGAATCGAAAATCCCCGCAGCAAGTAGTCCAGCCACGTGTCCTGGCGAATCGCCGAGATCACCCCGATCGGAATCCCAACGATCACCGCGAACACCACCGCCACCAGCGCCAGCTCCAGCGTCACCCCCACCTTCGGCAGCACCTCGTCCAGCACCGGCCGATACGTGTACAGCGACGTCCCCCAATCGCCCCGCAGCAGATTCCCCAGCCACTTCACATACTCCGTCGCGATCGGATTGTTCAGCCCCAGCTCCTCCTTCAATTGCTCCGCCGCCTCCGGCGTGTACCCCTCACCGAGCCGCGCCGCCACCGCCGCATCCGGGTCCAGGCGCAAAATCCCGAAGATCAAAAACGACACGATGAGCAGCGTCGGAATCGAAAGCAGAAGCCGACGCAGAATCAGTTGTTGCATCGCCCAACCCTCGAAACGGCCCCGGGGCAAAGAATCCCCGGGGCCGCGAATCGTATCAGAACAGCACCCCGGCTATCAGGCCTTGATCCACACATCCTCGGCGTCGTCGTACCCCGCAAGGAACGGCGTCGCCACCACATTCCGCACCTTCTTGTTGATCACCGTGAACAGCACCCGCGAGCCGATCCACACCGGTCCCGGCTTCTGCGCCAGCTTCCGCTGGATGTCGAACACGATAGCCTTTCGCTTCTCGTAGTCGAACTCCGCCGACTGCTGGTCCAGCAGCGCATCGATCTCCGGGTCCGCGAACTTCCCGTAATTCCGCGAACCCTTCGCCGGATTGCTGTGGTGGTAGATCAACAGCTGCGCGTCCGGGTACGGCCCCGAGAGGAACAGCGTCCCCGCCAGGTTGTACTCGCCCGCCACCTGCCGGCGCAGCATCGTCGCAAAATCCGTCCCCACATTGTCGATCGTCAGGCGGATGCCAACCTCCCGCAGGTTCGAAACGATCACGTCCGTCACCCGGTTCGCCTCGAACGCCGTCGCCGTCATGATCGTCTCCTCGAACCCATCCGGGAAACCCGCGGCCGCCAGCAGCGCCTTCGCCTCCTTGATCTCGTCCTCCCGCTTCCCGAAACCCGGAAGCTTCGCCAGCTCGGCATCCGGCAACACCCAGCCGGCAGCCGCCGGCGTCATCGCACCACCCGCCACCCCGCCGCCGGCATACACATTCTCGTACACCTGCTTCCGGTCCACCGCCCGCCAGAGCGCCTGCCGCACCCGCAGATCCTTGTAGCGCTCCTTCGTGTGATTGATCAGCAGGCATTCGCGCGTCGGGTTCGGCGCCCGCGTGATGTAGAAGTTCTGGTCATTCTCGAACTGCCGCGCCAAATCCGCCGGCAAACCCACCGCATCCGCCTGGTTCGCCCGAACCGCATTCACCAGCGCCTGATTGTCCGTCTGGTTCACTACCTCCGCCCCGTCCAACCAGGCCGTATTTGGCTTCCAGTACCCATCCGGCCGCTTCTTCACCGCGATCCGTTGGCCCGCTTCGAACGCCGCGATCTCGTACGGACCCGAACCGATGACATCTTCCGGCTTCGTGATCGCATCGTCGCCCCGGGCAGCGATCTCCTTCGGAATCACCAAGTCGTACTGGTCGGCCATCGCATTCAGCAGGTCCGCCTTCGGCGCATTCAGCTTGAACCGCACCGTCGTCGCATCCACCGCCTCGATCGAATCCACAACGGCATAATTCCCCGACCGCGGCGACTTCGCCCCCAGCGCCTTGATCCGCTCGAACGAAGCCTTCACGTCCTCCGCCGTCACCTGCCGTCCGTTCACCGGCGGCTTGTTCTGCCACTTCGCCTCCGGCCGCAGCTTGAAGATCAGCGTCGTCCCACCATCCGTGATCTCCGGCTGCGCCGCCGCCAGATCCGGCTCCGGCAAGAACGGCGCCACCTTCTGGAACCGCATCAAAAAGTTGCCGCACCAGTGCCAGAGGAACGAAGACTCCCACGGCGTATTCGTCCGGTGGATATCGATCACCGAGCCGATAGGCCCGCCCATCAGCCGGTACGTCCCACCAGCAACCGGCTTCTCCGCCGTATCCGGCGTCGGCGCGGCCGGCGTCAACTGCGTGCCGCCATTGCCGCCGCCAGTATCGTCGTCATCGTCGTCGCCGCAGCCAGCGATCGCCATCGACGCCACACCGAGCGTCGCCGTCGAACCAGCCGCCAGAATGCCGCGCCGCGTCATCCGCCGCCGGCGCCAATAGTTGTCCCAGTAGGAGCTCATGGGTTCCTTCCCCTCCGAAAAAATTCGGGGCCCGCGTTTCGAGACAGGGGCTCGCCTATCCTGCCGATAGACGGTGCCCCGGTCAATGGTAACGAGCCGTTCACCTGTTCCATACGCCGCCCGCTCAATTTTGGATGACGCTCTCCCCCAGCACCGCCTCCCGCGCCTCCGCCACCACATACAGCGAGCCCGTCACACACACCAGATCGTCATCGCTCGCGTGCGCCAGCGCCGTATCGAGGCCCGCCGCCACCGACTCCTCCGCCACCGCCGCCGGCCCCAGAAACCCGATCTGCTGGATCATCTCGAACGGGTCCATCGCCCGCGGATTCCGGAAACCGACACACACGATCAACTCCGCCAGCCGCGCCAACGCAAAACCCATCGCCCGCAAGTCCTTGTCCCGCGTCACCCCGATCACCAAGAAACAGCGCTTCCAGCGGAAATACTCCCGCAGTGCCTCCGCCAACGCCGCCGCGCTCTCCCCATTGTGCGCACCGTCAGCCACCAGCAACGGCCGCTGCCCCATCACCTCCAACCGCCCCGGCACCCGCACCCGCGCGATCCCCTCTGCCATCGCCCGATCCTCCAGCGCGAACCCACGCGCCCGGATCGCGTCCCCGACCGCCACCGCCGTCATCGCATTCTCCGCCAAATGCCGACCCAGCATCCGCGTGCGGAGCTCCAGTACCTCCCCGTTCGGACGCCGGACAGCCAGCCGTTGGCCCCAGAGGTGCCGCTCCACCACCTCCACCCCGTACGTCGCCCCCACATCCACCAGCGTCGCCCCGACCGCCTCGCACCGCTCACGGATCACCGCCATCACCGCCGGGTCGCGCTGCTTCGCCACCACCGCCGTCGTCCCTCGCTTGATGATGCCCGCCTTGTCACGGGCAATCTCCACCGTCGTCTTCCCGAGAATCTCCGTGTGTTCCAACGAAATCGGGGTAATCACCGCTACCTCCGTCGCCTCGAACACATTCGTCGCGTCGAACGTCCCCCCCAAACCAACCTCCACCACCTGCCACTCCACCCGCCGGACCTGAGCCCTAACCAGCCAAAAGAACAACGCCGTCAACACACCGAACGTCGAAACATCCCCGTGCACGCTCTCTCGCTCCGCCTCCACTGCCGGCAGAATCGCCGAGAGCCCAGCAGCGAACTCCTCCGGGCTCACCGCCTCCCCCCCGATGGCGATCCGCTCCGTGAACGAATGCAAATGCGGGCTCGTGTACAGCGCCGTCGCATACCCCGCCTCCCGGAGCATCCCCTCGATCAACGCCGCCGTCGTCCCCTTCCCTTTCGAACCCGTCACGTGGACCGTCGGCCTCCCCAGCTGCGGATCGTTCAGCCGCCCCAACAGCGACCGCACCGAAGCCAGGCTCATCGTCGGATTCCGCGAGGCCTGGTAACCCCGCTCCATATCGCTCAGCGAGAGCAGAAAATCGACCGCCTCCCGGTAATCCATGCTCCGATTCTAGCCGGCCCCCATCAGCCCGCACCCTCTTCGCCGAAATCGACAATGTGCCGCGTCGCCTCGAACCCCCGCATCAAGATCAGTCGCCGCGGCCGAATGCGAAACAAAATCCCCCGGTCCGTGAACACCGCCGCCATCCGGTTCTTCCCCTCCAACTCCTGCAACAGCGGCCCGTACTCCGCCGAGTCCTTCGCCACCTCCTCCGCCCGCCCCTCGATCACCACCCGATTGAACGCCGTCCAGTCCGACCGGATCACCTCCCGATTGTCCACCAGAAACGAAACCTCCGGCGTCGCCCGGATATTCCGCGTATGCTGCGGCCGCACCCCACTCCCGAACAGCACCTCCCCGTTCTCGCGCAGGTGGAACAACACGAACGTCACATACGGCGTCCCGTCCTCTGCATGCGTCGTCGCTAGCGTCCCGCCCAGCTGCGAAAGCCCCAGCGCGTACGCCTGCGACAACACCTCCTCGCGACCCAGCGTCTCCGTCACCGCGCCGCATTCTACGGCCCGCCCGCCCATGCCGCATCGCCATTGAACAGCCCCAGAGGCCGCCGTACGGTTGTCACCAGTGGATCGCTCACAACCCGGCCGCCGCCTCGTCCTCCAAACCCCCTCTCCCGACCGCCAAGGCCGTACCGGCTGCATCGCCGCCGGCGCCATCATTGGCGTCCTCGTCGGGCTCATGGTCGGCCTCTACGCCCTCCCACCCATCCTCAGATCCATCTACGGCGAAACAAAAGTCGCCGCCGGCCAAACCTTCGAAGGCGACGGACGCATCATCGCCGTCGAAGCCGTCGGCATCGCCTCCGAACCCCTCGGCCAACCATCCCCCGGCATGCAACGCCACGACGTCTCCCTCCGCCTTCGCATCACCAACAACAAAACCTGGGATGCAACCCTCGCCTCCTGGACCCTCGAAGTCGACGGCATCGAAAACTGGATCCCCGCCGCCGAAGCCACCACCAACGGCTCCCCCGGCTTCGACCCCCCATTGGGCCAGACCTCCACCGTCGAACTCCACTTCATCGTCCAGCGTCCTGCCAGCGAGACCTCCCCCCTGCGCCTCGAAGCCCTCCACCTCGCCACCCCACGCGTCCGCTTCGCCCTCGAATGAGCACCACCCCCATCCCCTGCCAGTACCCCGGCTCCCTCCCCCACCTCCTCCAACCCGGCCTCCGCCTCGTCTTCATCGGCTACAACCCGGCCATCTACTCCGCCCAGGCCGGCCACTACTACGCCCGCCCCGGAAACCGCTTCTGGGTCCACCTCTCCCAATCCGGCATCGTCGAACGTCCCGTCGGCCCCCAAGACGACCGCCTCCTCCCCGCCGAGGCCGGCATCGGCTTCACCGACCTCTGCTGCCGCCCCACCATCCGCGCCGAACACCTCACCCCCGCCGAAATCCGCGCCGGCGCACTCCGCCTCCACCGCGAACTCCTCCAATACCAGCCCCTCGTCGCCTGCTTCAGCGGCCGCGGCATCTACCAACACTACGCCCGCCATGCCCTCGGTCTCGCCCCCTCCCAACTCGCCCGGCGGCCCTACGGCGAACAACCCGAACGAATCGGCCAAACCCGGGCCTGGGTCATCCCCAGCTCCAGCGGCCTCGCCGCCAAATGGCACCCCCTCCGGCTCGAGTGGCTCCACCGCCTCCGCCACGCCCTCGAAGCCCTCCCACCCCCTTCCCCCTTGCCAGATCGCACCCCACCCTAAACCCATGCAGCTCGGCATCATCGGACTCGCCCGCTCCGGCAAAACCACCATCTTCAACGCCGTCACCCGTGGCGCTGCCCAGGTCGGCGCCTACTCCACCTCCAGCCAGCCCAACGTCGGCGTCGTCACCGTCCCCGACGAACGCGTCGATGCCCTCGCCCGCCTCTACCACCCCAAGAAAATCACCTACGCCACCATCCAATACGTCGACTTCCCCGCAGCCGGCCAATCCTTCGGAAAAGGCGAAGGCCCCGCCGGCAAATTCATCAACGACCTCGCCCGCATGGACGCCCTCATCCACGTCGTCCGCGCCTTCCGCGACGAAGCCGTCCCTCACCCCGAAACATCCGTCGATCCCGACCGCGACATCCAAACCATGGACCTCGAGCTCGCTTTCGCCGACCTCGCCATCATCGAGCGCCGCCTCCAGCGCCTCGAAACCGAAATCCGCTCCCTCAAGGCCGGCGAACGCGAACGCCCGCTCCGCCTCCAGGCCCTCCTCGAACGCCTCAAAGCCGGCCTCGAAGCCGAAACCCCCATCCGCGCCCAGCAACTCTCCGACGACGACCGCCACCTCCTCGAAGGCACCCAATTCCTCACCGCCAAACCCCTCCTCCTCCTCCTCAACATCGGCGAAGAAGACCTCCCCCGCCGCCACGAGCTCGAGGCCGAATACCGCGAAAAATATCGCGGCCCCGGCCGCGACGTCGCCGTCATGTGCGGAAAATTCGAAATGGACCTCAACGAACTCCCCGACGACGAAGCCGCCGAATTCCGGGCCGCAGCCGGCGTCACCGAAAGCGGCATGGCCAGCGCCATCCGCGCCAGCTACCACCTCCTCGGGCTCATCTCCTTCCTCACCGCCGGCCCCGACGAATGCCGCGCCTGGACCATCCCCGCCGGCGCAACCGCCCCCGAGGCCGCCGGCAAAATCCACAGCGACCTCCAACGTGGCTTCATCCGCGCCGAAGTCATCCGCTGCGAAGACCTCCTCGCCGCCGGCAGCGAAGCCGAAGCCAAAAAGCGCGGCCTCCTACGAACCGAAGGCAAACACTACGTCGTCCAAGACGGCGACGTCCTCCACATCCTCTTCAACGTCTGAACCGCGCCCGCCCCCCGGCCCCTACAGCCCCGCCGCCTTCGGCGACATCTCACGCATCGCCCGCAACACCCGCTCCCGCCGCACCGCCGCGTCCGGGTCGAACGAAATGAACTGCAAAAACGCCGTATCCACCCCCGCCTCCAGATACCGCCCCACGTGCGCGTTTCGCTCCTCCGCCGAGCCAGCCACGAACAGATCCGCCACCACCACATCCGGCACCGCCGCCAGCGCCGCCTTCCGGTCACCGCTCTCCCACGCCGACCACATCGCCGAAAGCAGCGGCTCCCGGCCCAGCCAGCGATGGAACTCCTTGTAGACCGGCACGTTCAAATACGCGTTCAAATGGCGGCGCTGCAGCTGGCCCACCTCCGGCGTCAGCGGATCGACGCACACCATCAGCCGCGCCGTGATCTCCACCGCATCCGGGTTCCGCCCCGCCGCCTTCGCCGCCTCCCGCACCACCCCAACGCTCTTCCTCACATCCTCCGCCGAAAGCCAATTGATGATCGCCCCATCGCCCACCTCCCCCGCCACCCGCAACATCCCCTCCCGCAGCGCCGCAACGTGAATCGGGATCGGCTCGCTCGGCGGCTTGCTCATCCGAAACCCGTCCACCCGGAACGTCTCACCCTCGAACACCACCCGCTCCCCCGCGAACGCCTTCCGCAGAAAAAGCACCATCTCCCGCACCCGCGTCGCAGGCTTCCGGAACTTCCCGCTGTTCCACAGCTCCACGATCGGCTGCGAACCCGACCCGATGCCCAGATTGAAACGCCCCGGCGCCACCTCCGCGACCCCAGCCGCCGTCTCCGCCAACGTCGCCGGCCCACGCGTGTAGACATTCGCGATCGCCGTCCCCAGCCGCAGATTCGTGTGCAGCCCGATCACCGCCAACGGCGTGAACGCATCGATCGCATCCACCTCGTACGACCACGCATCCGTATACCCCAACCGCTCCGCCTCCTGGCAAATCTCCGGGTGCTCCCGAAGCGTCACCCCATCCAGCGGCACCGACAGCGAAAGACGTTTCACTCCCATCTAATTCGACTCCCCCATCAGGCGATGCATCCGGTCGATGAGGACCGGCACGTACCACTCGAAATCCGCGGCCCCAGGATTCGACGCCGCACGTTCCAGATACAGCATGTAGAGACCTTCCAAAATGATCGCCATCTTGTACACCGCCAGCACCCGGTAAAAACCGAAGTGCCGCATCGAACGCCCGCTCCTCGCCTCGTAACGAGCCGCCATCTCCTCCCGCGTCGGGAAGCCCTCCAGCTCCGTCAACGTCGAGCGAACGTTCAACTGCGGCGTCCCCGGCGGGTCGCCCTGATCGCCCCACGTCGAAAGCAGCCAGCCCAGGTCCGCCAGCGGGTCCCCGATCGTCGCCATCTCCCAGTCCAGAATCGCCAACAGCCGCGGCTCATCCTTCGCAAAAATCACGTTGTCCAGCTTGTAATCGCCATGCACCACCGCCACATCCGCCGCCTTCGGCACCCGCGCCCGTAGCCAGGCCGTCGCCTCGTCCAGGCCCCGCAGAACCCGCGTGCGCGGGCGCGTCAGCTCCCACTGCTTCGCCCACCGCTCGACCTGCCGCGCCAGATACGACTCCCCCTTCCCCGTCAGACCAGCCCCTCGCCAGTCCACCGCATGCAGCTCCACCAGCGCATCCACCAGCTCCTCCGCCACCCGGCGCCGCCCCTCCGGCGTATCGTACGCCGCCGGCAACTCCGTTCGAATCACCGTCCCGTCCACCCGCTCCATCAAATAGAACGGCGCCCCGATCACACCGACATCCTCGCAAACCGCCACCGGCCGGGGAACGCGGGCCCGCCCATACAGCGCAGCGATATACCGGTACTCGCGCAGCACATCGTGCGCCGTCGGCAGCAACGGCCCGCGCGGTGGCCGGCGCATCACCCACTCGTCCGAGCCGCGCGTCACGAAGAACGTCTCGTTCGAGAACCCAGCCACATGCTTCTCTACCACGATCGGCCCCGGCTCCCCCGGCACCCGCCCGTTCACGAACCGCTCCAGCGCCGCCACATCCACCAGCGCATCTCCGGCAGCCTCGCCCATAGCTCCCCTCCTCGCTCCACCCCCCACGGCAAACGCCTGCCAACGTAGGGGGTCCCGAGAGTCTTGCCCCACTGCGCCCTCACGTCAACCAGACGGGCTCCTCGAGCGTACAATCATCCCATGGACCTCTACCGCGGCACCATCTCCAAGCGCGACCGCCGCGCCTTCCTCCCTCAGCCCATCCCCCAAGAGTCGCTGCGCCGCATCCTTCAGGCCGGCCGGATGACCCCATCCTCCAAAAACGCCGAGCCCAACCGCTTCATCGTCGTCCAAACACCTGAAGGCAAACAGGCCCTCGCCGACCTCAGCCCCATGGCCCGCTGGCTCGCCGAAGCCGCCGCCGTCATCGTCATCGTCCAGGTCAACGAACATCCCTTCGATGCCGGCCGGTGCGCCCAGAACATGATGCTCGCCGCCTGGAACGACGGCATCGGATCCTGCCCCGCCCACCTCCCCGAAGAGCCCCTCCGCCAGCTCCTCGGCATCCCCGCCGACGTCTCCATCAACCGCGTCATCGGCTTCGGCTACCTCGACCCCGAGCGGTCCGGCCCGCCGCCAGCCATCGCCCGCAAACGCAAGCCCCTCGAAGAGCTCGTCCACCACGAACGCTGGTAACCATCGGCCCAGCACCACCGCGCCCCTCCCCATCCAACGCGACCCCACCGAAAGCCAGCACCACACACGTGGCGCCCTCGGCAGGACTCGAACCCACAACCTGCTGATCCGAAGTCAGCTGCTCTATCCGATTGAGCTACGAGGGCGCGCCGCGAGACACCGTCCGCCCGGCACCCTCATCTTACCCCTTCCGCCCGCACCGTGCCGCCCCACCCCGCTATCATCACAGCATGAACCCCTCCCAATCCCCCGTCGCCACCCCCTACCAACAGATCGGCGGCTCGCCCACCGTCGCCCGCATCGTCGAAGCCTTCTACGCTCGCGTCCAGACCGACGACATCCTCCGCCCCCTCTACCCCGAAAACCTCGAACCCGGCAAACAGAAGCTCGCCTGGTTTTTCGAACAATGGCTCGGCGGCCCCACCTCCTACAGCGACCGATACGGCCATCCCCGCCTCCGCCGCCGCCACTTCCCCTTCGTCATCGACGAACGCGCCGCCGGTCGCTGGCTCCGCCTCATGCGCGAAGCCTGGCACGAAGCCGGCGTCCCCCACGAAATCCAAGCCCCCATCTTCGAACGCCTCGCCGTCCTCGCCCGACACATGATCAACGCCAACGACGACGTTCCCCGCGATCCCCTCGGCGACGCCTACCTCGACTGACCGACAGCTCCCCGCCGCGTAAAATCCGCCGCCGATGGAAGCACCAACCACCGAGCCCCTGCCCCTCGAGTCCGTCCGCGTCCTCGAAATAGGTGGCGGAATCCCCGCCGCCTACGCCACCCACTGGCTCGCCGGCTTCGGCGCCACCGTCGTTCGCGTCGAACCCGAAGTCGAACACCTCACCCCCGACGAAGCCGTCTACCTCCTCCCCGGCAAACACCGCGTCCGAGCCTCCCAGCACGAGTTGCTCGCCCTCGCTCGCGCCGCCGACATCATCGTCGAAGACGGCCCCCCCGGCGCCCTCGCCGCACGAGGCATCGATCCCGCTCACCTCCGCACCGAGAATCCCGCCCTCGTCATTGTCTCCATCACCCCCTACGGCCAGGACGGCCCCTACGCCACCTTCCCCGCCACCAACATCACCGCCTTCGCCATGGGCGGCATCATGTCCCTCACCGGCATGCACCAGCGCGAACCCCTCGTCACCGGCGGGAGCCAAGCCCTCTACCTCGGCGGCCTCGACGCCGCCGGCGCCGCCATCACCGCCTACTACGCCGCCCTCGTCCACGGCGAAGGCGACTGGATCGATATCTCGCTCCAAGAATGCATGGCCGGCATGCTCGAACTCTACGGCCCACGCGGCGCCGCCGAAGGCGAAGTCACCCTTCGCGCCGGCAACCACGTCCGCGCAATATGGGCCCTCTACCCCTGCGCCGATGGCTTCGCCGGCGTCTGCGCCCTCGAACGCCAAGTCCCAGCCCTCTTCGCCCTCCTCGACGACCCCGAGCTCGACCACCCCCGCTTCCGCGACCCCATCGAACGCGCCAACTGGGACGACGAACTCCAAGCCAAACTCTACGCCTGGTTCGCCGAGCACACCAAAGCCGAACTCCTCGAACTCGGCGCACGCCACCGCGTGCCCATCGGGGCCGTCGTCACCCCCCTCGAACTCCTCGACAACCCCACCCTCCACGAGCGCCGCTTCTTCGATACCATCCCCACCCCCACCGGCACCGCCCGCGTCCCCGGCCGCCCCTTCCTCGGCCTCCCTTGGCGCCCCGGCACCCTCGCCGAGCCCGTCCCAGCCTCCCAGATTCTACCCCTCTGGAGCGACCGCCCGTGAAGCGCCTCCCCCTCGAAGGCATCCGCATCGCCGACCTCACCATGATGTGGGCCGGCCCCTACGCCACCCGGATCCTCGCCGAAATGGGAGCCGAAGTCATCAAAATCGAATCCCCCCGCGCTTGGGACAACATCCGTACCCTCATCCCCTTCCCAGGCGTCCCCGAACCCTGGAACGCCTCCTACTACTTCAACGACTACAACCGCGACAAAAAGTCCCTCACCCTCGACCTCGCCCACCCCCTCGGCCGCTCCACCTTCCTCCAGCTCGTCCCCCACTGCGACGTCGTCATCGAAAACTACCGCGCCGACGTCCTCGACAACCTCCACCTCGGCTACGACGTCCTCCGCCAAGCCCGTCCCGACATCATCCTCGTCTCCATGGCCGGCTACGGCAAAACAGGCCCCGAACGCAACCACGTCGGCTTCGGCCCCATCATCGAACAGATGAGCGGCCTCGCCTCGCTCACCGGATACGGCGACGACGGCGTCCCCATCAAAACCGGCATCTCCTACGGCGACCCCGTCGCCGGAAAAGCCGCCGCCGCCGCCGTCGCCCTCGCTCTCATCCACCGCCAGCGCACCGGCCAAGGCACCTTCATCGACCTCGCCCAGCGCGAAGTCCTCTCCTCCCTCATCGGCGAAGCCTTCGTCGCCGCCTCACTCCGCGGCGAAACGCCCCGCCACCGCGGCAACCGCGATCCCCGCGTCTTCGCCCAGGGCGTCTACCGTTGCGCCGGCCACGAACAGTGGCTCGCCATCACCCTCCCCACCCGCGTCGAATGGGAGCGAGCCGCCGCCCTTCTCGGCATCGACCCCGCACTCCCCGGCGACACCACCGACCACGACGTCATCGACGCGCGGCTCTCCGCCGCCCTCGCCGAGCGCGACCCCCAAGAAGCCTTCGAACTCCTCGCCCGCGCCAACATCCCCGCCGGCCGCGTCCTCGATACCGTCACCATCCACCACGACCCCCACCTCGCCGCCCGGCAATACTGGGTCGAACTCCCACACCCACGCATGCGCCCCTGGAAACAGCCACGCACCGCCTGGCGCCTCCGCGAAGCCAACCCCTGGCCGCGCCGCCATGCCCCCCTCTTCGGCCAGCACAACGACGAAATCCTGCGCGGCCTCCTCGGCCTCGACGACGACCAGATCGCCCAGCTCCGCCATGCCGGCGTCATCGGCGACGCCCCGATCGACCCCCGCGTCGGCTGATTACACCTCCACCCACAGCTCCTCCAGCCCCCGAAAGCCCGGCACCCGCTTCCACTTCAACTCCTGCGGCGCCAGCCGCATCTTCGGGAACCGCGTCAACAGCACCCGCACCCCGATCTGCGCCTCCAGCCGAGCCAGCGGCGCCCCCAGACAGTACCGCCGGCCACCCCCAAAGGCCACGTGATCGATATCCTCCCTCGTCACATCGAAACGGTGCGGATCCTTGTGCAGCCGCGGGTCATAATTCGCGCCCCCCAACGCCACCGTGATCGAATCCCCCTTGTGCATCGGGCACCCCGCAATCACCCGATCGTCCGGCACGATTCGACCGCTGAACGTCACCGGCCCCTCGTAGCGCAGCATCTCCTCCACCGCATTCTCGATGAGCTCCGGCCGCTCCCTCAGCAGCTCCGCCTGATCCGGGTGCTGCAGCAAATTCTTCATCCCATTCCCCAACAGATCCGTCGTCGTCACGTTCCCCGCAGCCAGCAGCAGCCCGATCATCGAGCGGACCTCGTCATCGTCCAGAAAGTCCCCATGCTCCTCAGCCTTCAGCATCGCCGTGATCAGATCATCCCTCGGTTCCGCACGCCGCTCCGCGATCACCCGCTTCAAGTACGCCTCGAGCTCCTGCCCCGCCAGCTCCGCCCGCTTCCGAACCTCCTCGCTCGCGAACGGATCGAACGCCGCCGCAACCCCCTCGTCCGTCCACCGCTTGAAGTCCGCTTGGTCCTTCGGATCCACCCCCAGCATCTCCGCGATCACGATCGTCGGGAACGGCTGGCAGAACGCCGCCATCAGATCGAACCGTGACTCACCCGCCACCCGATCGCACAGCTCGTTCGCAATCTCCTCGATCCGCGGACGCATCCGCTCGATAGCTCGCGGCGTGAACGCCTTCGAAACCAGCCCCCGCAGCCGCGTGTGCACCGGCGGGTCCTGGAACAGCATGCTCGGCTCACGGTCCTCCCCCAGCATCCGCTGCCGAAACATCGCATTGAACGACCGATCGCTCGCCTTTCGCGGATCCACCAGCAAGTCCCGGTCGTTCAGAATCGCATGCACATCCTCGAACCCCGCCACCAACCAGCGCCCGAACTGCTCGTCCCATACCACCCGGCCCGCCTCTCGCACCTGGTCCAGCAGGCTGTACGGGTCCTCCTGGTACGCCGGATTCAGCGGCGTCAGCGCAACGCCCAGCGGAACCTCATTCTTCGTCGTCTCGGTCACGGTGCTGTCCCTCCGCAAACTGCTGCGCCGCATCCTAACAAAACCGAACGACATTCGAAAGCACATACCCTCGAACCACTGCATCGCCACGCCCACCGTCAGCCACCCACCCCACTTGCTAGACTCCCCCCATGCCCCCGCTCCTCCTCTTCGATATCGACCTCACCCTCATCGCCACCAGCGGAGCCGGGCGCACCGCCCTCGATCGCGCCTTCGAACAGGTCATCGCCATCCCCGACGCCACCAGCGGCGTCAGCTTCGACGGAAGGACGGACCGCGCCATCATCCTCGAGGTCCTCGCCCGACACGCCAAATCGACCGACCACTTCGACCACGTTCGCAGCGCCTTCCTCCAAGCCCTCCCCCATGCCCTCGCCGAAAAAGGCGGCGAAATCCTCCCTGGGGTCGAGCCCCTCCTCGACGCCCTCGCCGCCGAGCTCCCAGCCATCGGCCTCGCCACCGGCAACTTCCGCGAAGGCGCACGCCACAAACTCACCCACTTCGGCCTCTGGGAACGGTTCGCCGCCGGCGGCTTCGGCGACCACCACACCGAGCGTGTCGACGTCATCCGCACCGGCATCCAAGCCCTCGCCAACGCCATCGGCGTCGACCCGAACCCCGCCGATGCCGTCGTCATCGGCGATACCCCGCTCGACGTCGCAGCTGCCCTCGCCGCCGGCGCCCGCCCAATCGGCGTCGCCACCGGGCGCTTCACCCAAGCCCAACTCGCCGCCGCCGGCGCCGTCGCCGTACTCCCCAGCCTCCACCCCCTCGACCGAGCCTTCGCCGTCCTCCTCGACCACACACCCTAGGTCGACACCACCGAGCCACCCCCACCACAATCACCCCGTGACCCTCCGCATCGGCCTCATCGGAGCCGGATTCATCGCCAGCGTCTACGCCCACGCCGCTCGCCAAGTCCCCGACCTCCAAATCACCGCCGTCGCCTCGCCCCACAACGCGCACACCTTCGCCGAGCGCTGGCACATCCCCGCCCCCTACCACGACTGGCGCCAACTCATCGCCAGCGCACCCATCGACGCCGTCGCCATCGCCACCCCCAACCACCTCCATCAGCCCATCACCCTGGCCGCCGCCGCCGCCGGCAAACACATCCTCTGCGAAAAGCCCCTCGCCCCTGGCGTCCCCGCCGCCCGCGCCATGGTCGAAGCCTGCGACCGTGCCCGCGTCCACCTCGTCTGCGCCGAAAACCTCCTCTTCGCGCCCATGTACCAACGCCTCGCCGCCCTCGTCCAGCAAGACACCGTCGGCCAGGCCTACCTCGTCCGCCACGTCCAAGCCCACGGCGGCCCCTACGCCGATTGGTTCTGGGATATCGACCGCACCGGCGGCGGCGCCCTCATCGACATGGGTTGCCACGGCATCGCCGCAGTCTGCACCCTCCTCGCAGCTTGGCCTGTCGCCGTCACCGCCACCCTCGGCCGCTTCCTCCACGCCGACCGCACCCCCGCCGACGACCACGCCATCGTCCACCTCCGCTTCCCCGGAGGCGCGCTCGCCACCATCGAAGCCTCCTGGGCCACCCCCGGTGGCGCCGACCAACTCGAAGTCACCGGGCCGCGCGGCCGACTCCTCGCCAACCTCGATCGCGGCCCCATCATCGAACACTACCGCGAGCCCTCCCCCGGCGAACCCAAAAGCCCCGGATGGCAGCACATCATGTACGAAGAAGCCTGGCAGTTCGGCTTCCCCCAAGAGCTCCAACACTTCGTCGACGTCGTCGCCGGCCGGGCCGAACCCCGCTTCCCCGGCACCGCAGCCCTCCGCGTCCTCGAAATCATCTGCGCCGCCTACGAATCCGCCCGCCGCGGCGCGGCCGAAGTGCCCCTTCCCTTCACCAGCCAACTTCCCCGCGCCATCGACCACTGGCGAGCCACCACCTGACGGCAACCCGACACCTCCCGTACCCTACCCCCGACATGAACTGGCTCGCCGCCCTCTTCGCAACCCCCGCTCGCCAGGCCCTCGGCTGGACCGCCCTCGGCATCCTCGGCGTCATCTTCGCCGCGCTCGGGACATGGCTCCTCATCCGCGGCGGCCAGGCTTCCCCGCCCGCAGCTCCCGCGGCGACCGCGACACCAGCCGCGGCAGCCACACCCTCGCCAACCCCCACGCCCCGGCCGTCGCCCACCGCCACCGCCACCGCCACCGCGGCCACACCCGCGCCCACCGCCACCCCAACACCCCGGCCCCAGCCCACCACCAGCGGCACCGGCGGCTCCGGCGCCACCGCCCCGCCCACCCCCACCCCCACCCCACCTCCTACCGCCGCCCGACCCTACTGCCCACCCGCCTCGGTCGGCCCCGGCACCCTCCCAACCGCACGCATCGCCGGCGCCATCACCCGCGGGGGCCAGCCCGTCCCCGCCGGCACCGTCGACGTCATTGCCACCTTCGACGGCGTCCCCGGGCCAGCCCGCCGCAACACCGTCGATGGCGGCTACGCCATCGACTTCTACTCCGCCGGAGAAGACTGCGCCAACCGCGTCGGAGCCACCATCGGCGTCCTCGTCGAAGGCCGCAGCTTCCCGTCGCCCTACACCATCGGCAGCCAGCCACCCCTCATCGTCATCGACGTCGAACTCCCCTGACCATCCCCGCCCCGCCTACCTGCTATACTCCGCCAACGGTTCGCGGCGCGCGAAGCATCGCCCGCCCGCAAGCCCCACCCCCGAGGAGGCCCCTCCCGTGAAATTCCACTGGTTCCATCTCATGCCCTGGCCCGACCTCCCCGACGACTTCCAGCAAAAGCACCGCTCCGTCTGGGTCGACGTCGATTACCGCCTCTTCGACGAAGAAAAAGCCAACAAGGTCTACCACGAATACCTCGACGAACTCGAATTCGCCGAAAAAGTCGGCTTCGATGGCATCTGCGTCAACGAGCACCATTCCAACGCCTACGGCCTCATGCCCAGCCCCAACATCATGGCGGCCACCCTCACCCGAAGAACCAACCGCGCCGCCATCGTCGTCATGGGCAACTCCATCGCCCTCTACAACCCCCCGCTCCGCGTCGCCGAAGAATTCGCCATGCTCGATATCCTCTCCGGCGGCCGCCTCGTCGCCGGCTTCCCCGTCGGCACCAGCATGGATACCAACTTCGCCTACGGCGTCCCCGGAGCCCAGCTCCGCGAACGCTACTACGAAGCCCACGACCTCATCATGCAGGCCTGGCACAACGAGGGCGTCAGCCACTTCAACGGCAAATACACCCAAATCCGCTACATGAACCCGTGGCCTCGCCCACTCCAAAAGCCCAACCCGCCCATCTGGATCCCCGGCGGCGGCTCCATCGAAACCTGGGAATGGTGCGCCGATATGGGCTACCTCTACTCCTACCTCTCCTACTCAGGCTACAAGCGCGCCCAAGCCATCATGGATGGATTCTGGGCCCGCATGCGCGACAAAGGCATCGAACCCAACCCCTACCACGCCGGATTCGCCCAGGTCGTCTGCGTCGCCGACAACGCCGCCGAAGCCAAAGAACTCTACTGGCCCCACATCGACTACTTCTACAACCGCTGCCTCCACGTCTACCCAGGCTTCGCCGACGCCCCAGGCTACCGCACCCTCCGCACCGTCAAAGCCGGCATCCGCTCCCAATTCGAACAGGCCCAGCAAAACGCCAAAGCCCGCCTCAGCTGGGAAGGCCTCGTCGAACAGGGCTACGTCATCGCCGGCGGCCCCGACTACGTCACCGAAAAACTCGACGAGCTCGCCGAAAACCTCCGCGTCGGCCACCTCATGCTCCTCCTCCAAATGGGCTCCATGCCCCGCAACGTCGCCATCTACAACACCCAAATGTTCGCCGAAAAGGTCATGCCCAACCTCCGCCACAAATTCAACGACTACGAAGACCGCTGGTACCCCCGGCCCTTGCCCCCCGAGCGCCGGGCCACCCCCATCGACGAACCACTTCGTCCCCTCCGCTCGCCCCTTGCCGCCGGCGTCGGCGGCTCCTGACCGACCCCCACCCCCTCCCCTCCGACGCCCCCGCAGCTCACCTGGCTCGGGGGCTATTTCCCGCTATTGATACATCATCTCAAAAGTGATACCGTAAGCGCGCCGAACCCCTCGGCATGGCGACGCCCCGGCCGGTGTTCCTCCTTCCGCCGGCCGGGGCCGTTCCATCACCCCCACATCACCCCTGCCGCAACTCCGGATACAGCTCGCTCGAAGCCTTCATGAACCGAAGCAGCATCCGCATCTCCGCCACCCGCCGCCCCCCCGAATCGTCCAGCCCCGTCTCCAACCAGAAATACTCCGTCTTCGGGCTTTGCCCCACCGCGATTACCTCGCCCGAGCAGGTGTACTCCTCACCCACCAGCGCCGGCCCATCGATATTCCGCAGCTCGATCGCCCCGAACAGCCCAACCGCCCCGATCCCGCCCCGCAGCTGCGCCACGCTCCGCGCATAGAGCATCTGCACGAGCGGCGCGATCAGCACCGGCGCCTTCCCCCAGGGCGAGCCCTCCCCCCGGTACCAGTCCATCGGCTCCGTCGTCACCGCCAGTCGCCGCTCCTGCTCCTCCGGCGGACAAACTACCCGCACCGGGTCGAACCGATGCCCCTTCCGCACGCTCGCCAGGATCCGCAACTCCCCTGGTTCGAACCGCTCCAGCGGCCGCGCCGCCAGCGCCGTCGGAACGCCCGGGTCCCCTACCGATGCCGTCCCCTGCGCCACCTGCATCCCGTCGTCGCGCGCCACCCAGGCTTCCACCTGCGCATCGGCCGCCCCGGCCGGCGGCTGCCGCAGAAACGCCCGCACCGGCTCCCGATCGGTCGTCGCGTTCACGAAATAGAGCGAAAGCGTGCCCCGCTCGAACCACCGCCGCCCCCACGCCTCCCGCAGCAGTGGCGGAAAGAGCTCCATATGAATCGACCCTGCCACCGTCCCGCCCCGAAAGCCCAGCCTTGTCGCCGTCGCATCGTCGTGGATCGACCCGCTCGCCGCCTTCGAATTGTTCACCGACTGCCGCAGCGGACCCACCAACACCCCGTCCTCCACCCTCACCGTGAACGCCTCGCGCGCTGCCATTGCGCACCTCCCGAACAAGAGCGATGCGCCGCATCCTACCCCCGGCCACCTGCCTTGGAAAGCGGGCCCTCAGCCCCCGATATGCGACATCTCCACCTTCGGCAGCCCCGCCGTCTCGGCCGTCCGCAGCTCCGAATACCGGTCCTCGCGCCCACGCCACAGCCCCGCCACGAACGCCTCGATCTCCCCATCGCTCGCCCCCGAACGCAACAGGCCCCGCAGATCGTGTCCCCGCGTCCCGAACAGACAGGTAAAAAGCTCCCCCTCTGGCGAAAGACGGAGCCGCGTACAGTCGCCACAGAACGGCTGCGAGATCGAGGTGATCACGCCGATCTCCCCCGCCCCGTCCACATACCGCCACCGCTTCGCCACCTCGCCCCGATAGTTCGCCTCCGCCGGTTCCAGCGGAAACTCCCGGCTAATCGCCTCCACAATCTCCCGCCCCGTCACCACGTGCTCCAGCCGCCACCCGTTCGTCGCGCCCACATCCATGAACTCGATGAACCGCACGATGATCCCCGTCCCGCGGAAGTACCGAGCCAAGTCCACCACCGTGTGGTCGTTCATCCCCCGCTTCACCACCGCGTTCACCTTGATCGGCCACAACCCCGCCTCTCGCGCCGCCGCAATCCCGTCCAACACCGTCGCCACACCCACCCCAGCATCGTTCATCGCCCGGAAAACCGCATCGTCCAGCGAATCCAGCGAAACCGTCACCCGTTTCAGCCCCGCAGCAGCGAGCCTTCGCGCCTGCGCTCGCAGCAAACTCCCGTTCGTCGTCAGCGTCAGGTCCTTCAGCCCCTCGATTCCACGCAACGCCCCCACCAGCTTATCCAGGTCGCGCCGCACCAGCGGCTCCCCACCCGTAATCCGAACCTTCTCCACCCCGAGCCCAACCAGAATGCGCACAACCCGCGCAATCTCCTCGTACGTCAACAGCTCGTCCCGCCCCAGAAACGCATAATCCGGGCCGAACACCTCGCGCGGCATACAGTACACACAACGAAAATTGCAGCGATCCGTCACCGAAACGCGAAGATCCCGCAGCGGACGTTGGAGCCGGTCGAGAACCATCGCCCCCAAGCTTACCGCAACGCCAGCCGACCTGCTCGAACGAGCATAACGTTCACGACCCCGGCGTCGCCCGTTCCTCGTTGCTCGCCGCCTCCGAATACCGCAAAAGCCACTCGTCGTACTTCTTGATGCGCGCCGCCAGCTCATCCCGCATCGCCGTCATCTTCGCCATCTTCTGATCGAGCAGCTGGATCTGGTGGAGCGTAACCTCCCGCGCACGCCGGATCTTCTCCGCCTTCTCCCCCGCGTCGGCGTCGGCCCGCCAGCCCGCACGAATCTGCAGCCGCACATCCTCCGCCTCCAGCATCTCCTTGATCTCCGCCAGCGAAAAGCCCAGCAACTCCTTCAACTGCCGGATCCGCTCGATCCGCTCCATGTCCTCCGGCGAATACAACCGGAAGCCGCCTTCCATCCGCGTCGGCGGCGCCAGCAGCCCCTTCTCCTCGTAATAGCGCAGCGTCCGCTGCGTCAGATTCGCCCGCTCCGCGGCTTCCCCAATCTGGAGGAACCGTTCCTGGCCAGTTGTCCCTTCCATCGTCAGCCCCAGTGTACCACATTGACGCGAACGTCAAGGTTCGAGTACCGCATCACACCATCGCCCGGATACGGTCCGTCTGCCGGCTCGCACCCCGCAACATCCACTCCCCGACCGCCGCCCACCCCGGTCCCGCATGCGCACCATACCAATCCCTCAGCGCCCGGAGATGTACCTCCGCCATCCCCAGATGGGTCAGCGCCTCCTCCCGCCGCCCCTCCAGGGCCGCTCGCCAGCCCATCACCCGCTCCGCCAGGTGCATCCCCGCCGCCACCGTCGGTGCCAGCTCGTCCACCGCCTCCCGCGCCGAACCCTCGAGCGCGATCGGGAGCGCCCGAACGGCCGCCGCGAACTCCCCCAGCGCGCGGCCCGCGCGCTCCGCGAGCTCCCCCAGCGCCGACGCCGGCGTATCCCCATAGTCCAACACATCGCCGTCGGCCAACGGCTCCAGGTCGCCCCGGTCCAGCAGCAGCCGGCACGCCGCGTCCAGCCGCTGGTACACCTCCACGAAAGCCTCCCCGAACCGCCCGAACGTCGCCTCGCAGAACGTCGCCAGCCCATCCGTCGCGTCCCCGCCCCCCTCCCGCGCGCACCGCCCGAACCACCACACGTGCCACGTCGGCCCGACCCACGGACGCGGAGAAACCGCCAGGTCGTACACCCCCGCGACCCCTGCCGCCACGTACGCCGCCACGTCCCTCGGCAGAATGCCGAGATGCGGCGGCGTCATCCACTTGAATAAAATACCGTCGCTGTAATACTCGAACACCCGCACCCGCTCCGCCCCCCCGAACCAGCTCGCCAGCCGCTCCAGACTGGCCAAGTGCTCCACATTGCGCCGACAACCGCCATCGTCCAGCGCATGCGCATAACAGCGGTTCCGCGGCGCCCAAAGCGCCACCACGTTTCCCGCGGGCTCCACCCTCGTCGGCGCCTCCAGCGTGTCGTGGTAGGCCAGATACGTCACCTTCGCACCCGGTGCCACCTCACGCAGCACCTCCGCCACCACGTTCGTCGCCGTCAAGGCCTGGTCCGAAGCCGAAAGCCCCGCGCAACCCTCGCACGCGCACCAGCCGCCCCCGCGCAGATCGTCCGGCCACAGATGGTACACATCGAAGCCCGGAAACCGCTCGAAGAAGCGCCGCGCGCCCTCCCGCAGCTGCGCCCGCGCCCCCGCACTCGAAACACAAAGATTGAACACCCTCGTCCGCGCCCTCCCATCGAATCGAAACCACTCCGGGTGTTCCGCGAAGGCCTCGCGCGGCACCAGCGCGGAAAGATGGTGGCCCCCGAACTCCAGCCGCAACCCGAAGCGCGCGGCCAACACCCGCACCTCCTCGCCCTCACGGTCCCAAAACTCGAACATCCGCCCGCCGCGTCCGCGATCGTCATCGCTCGGGTTCAGCCGGCTCGGCGGCGTATCGTGGAAAAACACCGTCGAAAGCCCGTTCCCGCTGGCAAAGCGCAGCCAGTCGCGCCACCCCTCGTGCAGCCCGTCGCACCCCAGCACCAGCCCGCGCTCCCCGAACGCCGCCCGATGCACCACCCTTCCCCGTCCCAGCACCCCCGTGCTCGTCCCTGCCGCCGCCATCCCGGGACCAGGAACGATCGCCCCGAACCGCTCGCAAAGCCACGCCACTCCATCCAGCAAATCCCGAGGCCCAGCCGCAAGGACGCGCACCGAGCCATCGTCCACCACCGAAAGAAACCCCGGCGTCGGAGCCCCGCCATCGAGCTCCAGGCGAATGACCCCTCCCTCCCCACTTGCCGGCCCGGCGTCCCCGGAGCGCCGCCCCACGATCTGCGCAGCCCGCAGCTCCACCGCCGCCGACTCCGCCGGCTGGCCGCCACGGACCTCCACATCCCACCAGCGCAGTGATGCCGCCTCCACGCTCACGCCGGCATTGTCACAGGCTCGGGCCCTTGCCGCCATCGGCCGAGCATCAAGAAGCCGCGGCTGCCTCTGGCCCGGCCAGCTCCTCGATCACCTGCCGCACGAACGCCCGTTGCGCCGGGAGCAGCTCCACGTACTGCAGCCGCAACAGCACCCCAGCCTCCTCCTCCTCCGACCCCACCACCATACACAACAGCTCGCTGCTGAACGCCCCAGCCCACACCCGCACCTGCACCTGCCTCCCACCGGGGCGACTCCCCACCCGGACCGCCATACCCCCCATCGAAATATCCACCATCCGTCCGTCCTGGCGCGAATTCCCCAGCACCGACCGAACCTCCACCCGGTAGTCGGCCCGGTAGCGCGGGTACTTCCGCCGATACACCGGCTCCCACGGCCCCAGCGAGCGGAACGCCACCGCTCGCTGCGAATGCCCGATATAAGCCGCCAACTGAGTCATCCGAACATTCCCGTGCAGCGCCACCAGTGCGTACGTCGCCGCCGGATCCCACTCCGGCATCTCGCCCGCCAGCCGCACCGCAATGCCACCTTCCCGCACCGCTGCCACCTCCCCCGGCCACTGCACAGCCTCCGGCGAGCGGAGAATCACCGTCACTGGCGTCCCAGGTGAAGGAAACGCATCCATCGCATACCGGTTATCGGCAATCCTTCAGCCCCTCCACATCATCCCATTGCCCAGCACCGGAGTAGGATCGAGACCATGACCGTCCCCCGCCTCGAACCGATGGCCCCCGACGATATCCCCGCCGTCATCGCCATCGAACAGGCCGCCTATACCACCGGCTGGCCCACCACCGCCTTCGAACGCGAACTCACCGTCAACGCGCTCGCCCGCTACCTCGTCGTCCGCCCCGCCACCCCCGTCGAGGCCGGTGGTCATCCCCTCGTCGCCTTCGGCGGCCTCTGGCTCATGGTCGACCAGGCCCACATCGTCACCATCGCCGTCCACCCCGACCACCAACGACGCGGCTACGGCCGCCTCGTCCTCCACGGCCTCGTCGAACTCGCCGCCGCCTCCGCCATGCAATCCGTCACCCTCGAAGTACGCGTCTCCAACCACGCCGCCCGCGCCCTCTACCGCACCTACGGCTTCTACGAAGTCGGCCTTCGCAAGCGCTACTACGCCGATAACCACGAAGACGCCATCATCATGACCACCGAACCCCTCGATTCACCCGCCTACCGCCAACGCCTCGCACGGCTCCGAGCCGAACTCGACGCCCGCTTCCCCGCAGGCTACATCGCCCGCCACCTCGAAGCCGCCCGCCCCGCCTGACCGTCCCCGACACTCCACCCCCGAGGAAGCCAATGAAAACCGTCTACCTCACCGCCTCCAGCCTCGATGGCTTCATCGCCGACGCCCGAAACTCCCTCGAATGGCTCTTCCAGTTCCAAGCCGACCCTCCCGGCTGGGAAGAATTCGAAGCTCGCATCGGCGCTATCGCCATGGGCGCCACCACCTACCAATGGCTCCTCGAACACGAGCTCATGCCGCCCGGCGCCGACCCCAAACCCTGGCCACACCGCCAGCCAACCTGGATCTTCACCCACCGAACCTGGCCAACCCCGCCCGGCGCCGACATCCACTTCGTCCAGGGCGACGTGCGCCCCGTCCACGCGGAAATGGCCGCCGCAGCCAACGGCCGCGACATCTGGCTCGTCGGCGGCGGCGAACTCGTCGGCCAGTTTTGGGACCACCGCCTGCTCGACGAACTCATCGTCACCCTCGCCCCCGTCACCCTCGGAGCCGGCGCGCCACTCTTGCCCCGCCCAATCACCGACCCGCCCCTCCAGCTCCGCTCGGTTCGCCAACAGACCAGCGCCTTCGTCGAACTCCAGTACGACGTCGTCTACGCCTGAGCGTTCCCCTGCGCGGCCAATTCCAACTCGCGGACCAACTCCCGCAGCACCCTCTCCGCCCGCTCCAGCCGCGCCAAAATCCCCCAAGGCCCGTGGATATTCAGCGTCATATTCTCCGCCTGCCCACGAACACCCGGCAGCCGCCCACGCTTCTCCACAGCCTCGTAATAGCGCTCCAGCTCCGGCGAACCCTCGCCGTAAATGGCCACCAGAACCTCCACCGTCCGGTCGTCCCACAGGTCGTAATCGAACGGATTCGGACCGCTCCCCCGGAGCCTTCCGATCCGCTCGATCTGCCGCTCGATGCGCTCTTTCGCCCGTAAAGGATTCGCCACACTCGTCATCACCGCGAGTGTACCCCCTCCCGCGCCACCGGCAACCCGCCTACGCCGCCTGCATCCCCCCCTGCAACTCGAACGCCAGGTCTCCCAGCCTCAGCAGCGCTACCTGCACTTCCAGCCCGCCCGAGGGCGCCATCCCCAGCGCCGCCTCCAACGCCCCCGCCAGCCGCGCCTCCGCCGACCCATCGTAGAACGCACCCGGCCGCACCACACCCAAACTCGCACTGCAACACACCCGACCAGCCGCGTCGCGGAAAGCCAGCGCGAGCGCCACATGATCCACCCCGAACGGCCGCCGCATCCCCGCCATCTCCGCCCGCGCCCAGGCACCGATCTCCTCCGCCAACCGGGGCCCCTCCCCCGCACCGTCCACCTGCCACGCCCGCTCCGAGACGCCCACACCGCCCCGGATGAGCGCCTCCACCCGGCGCCGCGTACCCCATCGTCGCCATCGAGCCAGCATCACCGTGATCGTCGGCCGCTCCCACTACCCCCACCCCGCCCCAGCGCCGCCTGTCACACGACCGTCACTCGCCCGCCCCCCGAAGCTCCCCCTACAATCACGACCAATGGATAACCACCCCGACATCCCAAAATCCTTCAGCCTCTCCCGAACAACCCCCACCCCATCCCCACGGTGAGTCGCATCGACCGCAAAACCTTCCGCAAACTCGTCCGCGAAGCCGTCGCCTCCCTCCCACCCGAGCTTCTCGCCCGCGTCCACAACGTCGACATCGTCATCGAATCCCGCCCCACCGCGCGCGACCGCAAGCTCGCAGGCATCGGCCCCAACGACCTCCTCCTCGGGCTCTACCACGGCATCCCCCTCACCCACCGGGGCGAAAACTACAACCTCGTCGTCCCCGACAAAATCTCCATCTACCAAGAGCACATCGAGGCCATCTGCCAAACCGAAGACGAAATCCGCGAACAGATCCGACGGACCGTCCTCCACGAACTCGGCCACTACTTCGGCATCGACGACGACCGCCTCCAAGAGCTCGGCATGGGTTGAGCCCCACCACCCCCCACACCCCCGTGAATACCCCGTAAAAGCCCACGTTTGACCCTCCCGCAAGCCTCCGCGTAGCTTGAACAGCGTGACAGGCCGCGTCGAGCGCTCCCCCTATCCCCATGCGCGCGGCGCAACCCGGCCCGCCGGCGCCGCGCGCCCACTCCTCACCCCCTCCCAGCGCTTCCTCTTCGTCCTCGCCCTCCTCACCTTCGCCCTCGCCAGCGCCTACGCCAGCATCGCCCTCCTCGCACGCGTCACCCCCGCCCTCTTCCCCGGCCGCTCCCTCACCGACCTCGGACTCATCCGCCCCCTCGCCAGCCTCAACACCCCCCTCGTCGGCATCACCAGCCCCGGCCAGGAAAGCGTCCTCCGCAAACGCATCAACCTCCTCGTCCTCGGCGTCGACAAGCGCCCCGGCTACCAATTCGAAGACAACGCCAACAGCGGCTACCTCACCGACACCATCATGGTCGCCACCATCGACCCCGTCGCCAAAACCGCCGCCGTCCTCAGCTTCCCCCGCGACCTCTGGATCGACGTCGCCAACCCCAAACCAGGCCACGACAGCCAACGCCGCATCAACCAGTCCTTCGGCGATGGCGTCCGCGCCACCGGCTCCATCCGCGGCGGCATCGAAGAACTCAAGGCCGACCTCCAGCTCAACTTCGGCATCCCCATCGACCACTATGTCATCCTCGACTTCGAAGGCGTCGAACTCCTCGTCGATGCCCTCGGCGGCGTCGACGTCGACATCCCCCCCGACCTTGCCGTCCCCCCCTGGTACTACTCCGACGACGACATCCACGCCGTCTGGGTCGAATTCCCGCCCGGCCCCAACCACCTCGACGGCTACCACGCCGTCGCCTTCGGCCGCCACCGCGAATACGACTCCGACCTCAAGCGCGTCAAGCGCCAGCAGCTCGTCCTTCAGGCCGCCCTCGCCAAAGCATTCCAGCTCGATATCCTTCGCGACCCCGCCGGCCTCTGGAACGCGTACGCCTCCACCGTCAAAACCGACATCCCCTACGCCAAATTCCCCGGCTACCTCGACCTCCTCCGCTCCACCAACGGCCGCCTCAAAACCTACTCCCTCGGCGACCCCGTCAACGACATCCCCACCGTCACCGGCTTCACCACCGCCGGCGGCGCCGCCGTCCTCGCCTGGAACCCCGAAAACGTCCAATACTGGCTCGCCCAGGTCTTCACCAAAGCCGCCTACAGCGAAAGCAACGTCGAAATCCAAAACGGCTTCGGCCCCGAAGGAGCCACCCGCGCTGCCGCCCTCGGCCGCTACCTCGCCTACGTCAAAGGCCTCCCCACCGTCTACTACGGTCCCGATGCCCCCGTCCAACCACGGACCACCATCACCCTCTACCACCTCGACCGCCGTGTTCTCGCCGAAGACATCGCCAAGTGGCTCGGCATTCCCGAATCCGCCATCATCGTCGTCCCATCCACCGATACCGCACTCCCCGATGTCGTCATCACCATCGGGCGCGATTTCAAAGTCCCAGGCACCTGAACCCCGCCGAAAACCTACTCCGCCCCCTTCGGCTCCTCGAACTCCCCATCCAGCGCCCGACGCGCCAACTGCTCCAACGCACGGTCCTCCAGCGGCGGATTGTGCAGCGGCGCTCGCACATCCCGGAAATACCGCTCCAACGGCCGCGAACGCTGCAAACTCACCCCGCCCACAATCCGCATCGCAAGCTCCACCGCCTCGATACACGCATTCAGCGTCTCCACCTTCGCCACCGCTACCCGGTCGATCGCCGGCATCCCCACACTCGGCCGCTCCACCCACGCCCGCGCCGCATCGCCCATCAGCGCCCGGCTCCGCTGCAGCAGCACCTCCATGCGCGCCACCTTCGCCCGCACTCCAGGAAACTCGCGAATCGGCCGCTGATCGTTCGGCGTCCGCTCGCGCGCGAACCCCACCGCATAATCCCGCGCAGCGGTCGCCACCCCGATCGTCACCGCACACAGCCCCAGAGCGAACCAGGCCATCCCCGCCCCAGCCCGCGGATCCGGCGACCCCGCCTCCCGCACGTTCAGCAACCGATCACCAGGAAGCCACACATCCTCCAACACCACATCGTGGCTTCCCGTCGCCCGCATCCCCAGCGCATCCCACGTCTCCACCACCCGCAAGCCACACTCCCCCCGGACGACCAAAAAATTCCCGACCAGCGGACGCTCCCGCACCACCCCATCCTCCACCCGCGCCAGCACGATGAAATGGTGCAAAACAGGCGCCAGCGTCGTGAACGACTTCCGCCCCCGCAGCACCCAGCCATCCCCCTCGCGCCGCGCCACCGTGTCCGGAACCCCGCCCCCCGAAGGACTCCCCAGCCCCTCCTCCGTCGCAACCGTATTCACCAGCTCACCCCGCTCCACCGCCCCGCGGCAGAGCCGCTCGAACCAAACCTCCGGATAGCTCGGCGCCTCACGCTCCTGGCCGAACGTCTTCAAGTGCATCATGAACGCCAGCGCCGTCGAACCATCCGCCTTGGCCAGCGCCTCCAGCACCCCGAGATAGGTCCCCAGCGAAGCCTCCTCACCACCGAACCTCCGCGGCACCGTCAGCCCGAAAAACCCCGCCGCGCGCAGCTCCTCGAAATTCTCGAACGGGAACGTCCCCTCCCGATCGTGCAGAGGAGCCCTCGCCGCGAACCGCGTCGCGAGCTCCTGCGCCCGTTCCACCCAAACGTCCGCCATGCCCCCAGTCTACCCCTCCACCCGCCCCACCGCCGTCAGCGCCCCCCAGCCACCGACCCTGAAAGCTCCCCACCTCCCGCAGGCGGCCCCTCCACCTGCAGATCCGGCAGCAGCCGGTCGAGCCAGCCAGGAATCCACCAGTTCCACTTCCCCAAGAGCTCCATCGTCGCCGGTACCAAGAAGATCCGCACCAGCGTCGCGTCCACGAAGATCGCCGTCGCCAACCCCACACCGAACTCCTTGATCACCCGCTCCGGGCCCAGAACGAACGCCAAGAACACCGTCACCATGATCGCCGCCGCCGCCGTGATCACCCGCGCCGTCGCCGTCAAACCGTTCGCCACCGCCTCCGCCGTGTCCCCCGACCGGAGATACTCCTCCCGAATTCGACTGATCAAGAACACCTCGTAATCCATCGAGAGACCGAACAGAATCGCGAACATCATCATCGGCAAGAACACCTCGATCGGCCCCTTACCGACACCGATCGCTTCGCCGAACCAACCCCACTGGAAAATCGCCACCACCACCCCATAGGCAGCGCCGATCGAAAGCAGATTCATCACCGCCGCCTTCGCCGCCACCACCACCGAACGGAACATCGCCGTCAGGAGCACGAAGCTCAGCCCAATCACCCCAACGAACAAGTACGGCATCCGCGCAGAAATCCGATCGCTCGCATCGATCTGGCCCGCCGTCACCCCCGTCACGTAATACCGATCACCATTCGTCCCCGCCCGCTGCAACACATCCTCGCGCAGCCGATGCACGAGCTCCGTCGTCGCGTGGTCCTGCGGCTTCGTCGTCGGAATCACCGTGATCACCGCCGTGTCCCCCGCCGGGTTCGACAACGGCTCCGTCACCGCCGCCACCCCCGGCGTCTCGCGCAGCAGCTCCACCGCCCGCGTCAGACCGCCGTTCCCATTCCGCACATCCGCCACCACCAGCAACGGCCCATTCGTCCCCGGTCCGAAACCCTTCGCGATCAAGTCGTACGCCTTGCGCGAATGCGAACTCGGCGCCCGGTTCCCCGCGTCCGTGAACCCAAGCTCCATCGACAGAATCGGCAGCGAAGCCACCACCAACACCCCACCAGCCACCAGCGCGAACGGCCACGGATGCCGCTGAATCACCCGGCTCAGCCGAAACCACGGACTCCGCCGATCCACCCCCTCCGACTGGTGCAGCAGCGGCACCCGCAGCGCATCCACCCGCTTCCCGATCACCGAAAGCAGCGCCGGCGTCAACGAAGCCGCAATCGCCACCGCCACCAGCACCACCACCGCACCCGCCGTCGCCAGCGTCGCCACGAACGGCAACCCCATCACGAACAACCCCAAAAACGCAATCGCCACCACCACCCCCGCGAAAATCACCGACCGCCCCGAAGTCGTCACCGCCTCCACGATCCCCTCCTCCACCGACTTCCCCGCGTGGATCGCCTCCCGGAAGCGCGTCACCACCAACAAACTGTAATCGATACCAACACCGATGCCGATCATCGCCGCGAACTGCGACGAAAAGCTCGGAAAGCCCACCCACCGTGCCGCCACCGTGATCACCGCAAGCCCCGTACCCAACCCGAAAAGCGCCGCCCCGATCGGTACCCCCATCGCCGCCACCGAACCGAACGCGATCAGCAAAATGAACACCGCCGCAATCAGGCCATACACCTCGGAGCCGAACTCCGCCTGCTCGTTGAACTGCACCACCCGCCCACCCGGCTCCACCGTGAAGCCCGGCCGCGAAGCCCCCTCCGCCACCGCGATCAACCGCATCGCCGCCTCGTGCGGAACCTTGTCCGCATCGAACGTGAACCGCACCACCGCACGCGCGATCGTCCCGTCCGGCGAAACATACCCAGGCCGCTCGAACGGCGACTCGACCGCCGCCACATCCGGCACCTCCCGCACGATTTCCGCCAGCACCCCCTCGATCTCCCCTCGCGCGCCCGCCACACCCGAAGGCACCTCGAACACAATGTCCGCCTCGCCGCCCGCCTGCGCCGGGAACCGCTCCCGCAGCAAATCGTTCGCCCGCTGCGACTCCGAACCCGGCAGCCGAAACTCCGTCTGGAACTCACCACCGAACCGCGCCGCTAGCCCGCCTATCCCCACCAGCACCACCACCCACACCGCCAGCACCAGCCAGCGCCGCCGGTAGACCCACCTCGCCCAGCGCTCCAACCCTCCGACCTTCCCATTCCCACGATCAGCCATCGTCGATCACCCTGAACGATATTCACCCGCCCTGCACCCACCCCCTACAGTGTGAAACGGAACTCCGGTTCCAATCAAGACGCGAATCGTGTATCCTTCCCATCGACAATGAGCGCACCTTCCCGCCGCACCGAACGCGCCGATGCCC
>NZ_DAOUBJ010000127.1:0-18781 GCF_034432735.1 Tepidiforma sp.
GGTCGAGCCGGGCTGGAAACGGACGCTTTTTTGAGCGTAGGATGAGCAAGCGCAGGATGAGGGCTGGTGGATGGCCCCGTGACACCCGCCGCAGCGCGGTCGGGGCTGACCGGTGCTGAACGCCAGGCCGGGCTTTGTCCGCCCAAGCCTCCCGAGGAACGTCCCGCCATGCAAGTGCATGTGACGACCGATAATCACATCCCTGGCAGCGCCGAACTGACCGACAGCGTCAGCCAGATGCTGCACGCGGCGCTGGTCCGCTTCGAGCCGCAGCTCACGCGGGTCGAGGCCCATCTGCGGGACGAGAACAGTCGCCATCGCCGGCGCCCTCGGTGGCGAAGAAAAAGGCCGCCTCCCTGCCGCCGCCGTCGCCGCCTGGCTCTCCGTCGTCGTCGCCGCCATCGTCGTCTCCTTCCAGCTCGCCCTCTCCGATACCACCTCCCTCACCACAGCCCTCGTCGCCATGGTCGGCTGGCACGTCCTCATCGGCATCGGCGAAGCCATCATCACCGTCGGTGCCCTCGCCTTCATCCAGACAGCCCGCGCCGACCTCCTCCAACTCCGCGAAGCCACCGCCTGAAGGAGTCTCGCCCATGTCCAACGCATCCCAACCCCGCACCTTCCTCCAGCGCTGGAGCTGGGTCATCGTCGGGCTCGTCGTCGCGGCCCTAGTCGTCGTCTTCCTCGCACCTGCCGCCTCCTCCGACCCCGACGGCCTCGACCGCGTCTCCGAAGACAAAGCATTCGTCGACAAAGCCAAAGACCCGGCCTACGAATGGCTGCCCGACTACACCATCCCGGGCGTCGACAACGAATGGGCCAGCGTCGTCCTTGCCGGACTCATCGGCGTCGGCATCGTCTTCGCCGTCACCATCGGCCTCGGCGCCGCCGCCCGCGCCGCCAAAAAGCGGAGGGTCGGCGGCTGAACCTCGACCGCTACCTCCCGCGCCAAAGCCCCATCCACCGCGCCGATCCGCGCCTCAAATTCCTCCTCGTCGTCGCCTTTATCCTCACCGTTAGCCTCCTCCCCGAGGGCGCCTTCCTCGCCATCGCCGCCGCTTGGCTCCTCCTCGCCGCCGTCTCCCTCCTCGCCCGCATCGGCCCCGCGCGCATGGTCCGCGGCGCCTTCATCGCCCTCCCCTTCGCCTTCGCCGCAGTCCCGCTCATCTTCACCCGCCCGGGCCGCCCCCTCGGCACCATCGACCTCCAACTCTTCCAGCTCACCGTCAGCGGCGAAGGCATCGTCGCCTTCGCCACCATCCTCCTCAAAAGCTGGGTCTCCGTGCAGGCCGCCGCCCTGCTCGTCTTCACCACCCAGTTCCACGACCTCCTCGAAGGCCTCGAGCGCCTCCGCCTGCCCAGGCTCATGGTCGCCATCGTCTCCCTCATGTACCGTTATCTCGCTGTGCTCACCGGCGAAGCCACCCGCATGATGCGCGCCCGCTCCTCCCGCGCCGCCACCCCACCCGGCACCAAGCCCCCCGGCTGGCGCTGGCAGGCACGCGTCGTCGGCAACATGGTCGGCGCCCTCTTCATCCGCGCCTACGAACGCTCCGAACGCGTCTACCTCGCCATGCAATCGCGCGGCTACGCCGGCCACCTCCGCCACCTCCACGACCGCCCCTTCCCGCGCCCGCAGCTCCTCCTCCTCACCGTAGCCATCCTCGCCCTCGCCGCCTTCGAACTCAGCGCCCACACCTGGGTGCCCCGCGCATGACGAGCCTAGCCCCCTCCCAGCAACCAGAGGCCACCACCCTCCCGCTCGTCCACATCGAAGGCCTCGTCTTCCGCTATCCCAACGGCCATCAGGCCCTCCACGGGCTCGACCTCCGCATCCAGCCCGGCGAAAAAGTCGCCCTCATCGGCCCCAACGGCGCCGGCAAAAGCACCCTCATGCTCCACCTCAACGGCATCCACCTCCCCACCGAAGGGCGCGTCGTCATCGATGGCCTCCCCGTCACGCGCGAAAACCTCGGCCGCATCCGCTCCCTCGTCGGCCTCGTCTTCCAGGACCCCGACGACCAGCTCTTCAGCCCCACCGTCTACGACGACGTCGCCTTCGGCCCCATCCACATGGGCCTCACCAAAGAAGAAGTCGACCAGCGCGTCGCCCGCGCCCTCCACGCCGTCGGCCTCGCAGGATTCGAACAACGTCAGCCCTTCCACCTCTCCATCGGCCAGCGCAAACGCGCTGCCCTCGCCACCGTCCTCTCCATGTCCCCACGCCTCCTCGTCCTCGACGAGCCCTCCGCCGGCCTCGACCCCCGCGGACGCCGCGAACTCATCGGCCTCCTTCGCACCCTCGAACAATCCCTCCTCGTCAGCACCCACGACATGCGGCTCGTCGCCGAAGTCTTCCCCCGCACCATCATCCTCGACGAAGGCCGCATCGTCGCCGATGGCCCCACCCCCCAACTCCTCGCCGATCCCGCCCTCCTCGAAGCCCACGGCCTCGAAATGCCCTGACCCCACACTGACGGGTTTCGCCCCGCCAAACGTATACTGAAGTAGAGTGAACTCCACCGAATTCAACGCCTTCGAAGCTGCCATCGCAGGCCGACCCGAAGAAGTCGACCTCTTCACGGCCGCCATGATCATCGCTCGCCTCGGCGGCCACGACCCCGACCCCCACCGCACCGCCCGAGCCCTCGACCTCATCGCCGAAGACGTCCTCGCCGAAGCCGGCCAACGCCCCTCCCTCCAAACCCTCGCCCACGCTCTCGACCACCAACTCTTCACCGTCGCCCGCTTCCGCGGCAGCTTCGAAAACTACGACGACCCAGAAAACTCCTACCTCGATCGCGTCGTCGAACGCCGCACCGGCATCCCCATCACCCTCTCCATCGTCTACCTCGAAATCGCCCAGCGAATCGGCCTCCCCGCCGATGGCATCGGCTTCCCCGGCCACTTCCTCGTCCGCTACGGCGAGCCCGGCCACTACACCTACCTCGACCCCTTCCAGCAAGGCGCCCGCCTCGACGAACAAGAACTCCTCGCCATGCTCCGCGGCCTCGACCTCGGCGGCGCTCGGCCCGAGACCTTCCTCCACGCCGTCACCCGCCGCCAGATCCTCCAGCGCATGCTCAACAACCTCCACGCCAGCTTCCGCGCCCGCCGCGACATCCAACGGTGGCACGACACCATCGAACTCCAGCTCCGCCTCGAACCATGGAACGTCGCCCTCATCGGCGAACGCGGTATGCTCCGGTACCGCCTCGGCCGCCTCGAAGAGGCCCTCCCCGACCTCGAAACCTACGTCACCGCCAGCGAAAAAAACGCCAGCCCAGGCGCCATCCGCCTCCTCGACCAACTCCGCCTACGCTATCGCAACATGGGGGAATCGCGATGACCACCGAACCAACCACCCGACACACCCAGCCCCGCGGCCGCAAAGCCCTCCAGCGCTCCATCGCCTGGTACCTCCGGCAGCTCTCCCGCGTCCTCAACGTCCTCACCGACGAAGAACTCGAACGCCTTATCCCCCACCTCACCGAACGCCGCTTCAAGCCCCGCCAAGTCATCTTCTCCACCGGCGACCCAGCCGAACGCGTCTACCTCATCCTCAAAGGCCGCGTCAAAATCTACCAAGTCGCCGATAACGGCAAAGAAATCATCCTCGACGTCGCCGGCAAAGGAGACGTCGTCGGCGACATCGCCATCGTCGAAGACGGCGAACGCACCGCCACCGCCCAAGCCATCGACGAAACCATCGCCGTCTCCATCACCTGGGAAGACTTCACCCACCTCCTCCAACAATCCCCCCGACTCGGCTTCGCCATGATGGAACTCATGGCCCGTCGCCTCGCCGGCATGCAGCGCGCCTTCGTCAACATCGTCTCCAAACCCGTCTCCGCCCGCCTCGCCGATACCCTCCTCGCCCGCGCCGAAGACGGCGTCATCCGCCTCGGCCTCACCCACCAAGAGCTCGCCCAAACCATCGGCACCAGCCGCGAAACCGTCACCGCACTCCTCTCCCGTTTCGTCACCCTCGGCGCCATCACCCCCATCCCCGATGGCTACCGCATCGTCGACGAAGACCTCCTCGACGACATCGCAGCCGGCGAAGTCCCCGTCTCCCCCCGACACCCCGTCAACCCGGCACCCAGTACCATGGCAGGGTGACGCTCGCCGCCGAACATCCCCTCGCACCGGGGTACCCCCGGCCCCTCCTCATCGCCCACGGCGCCGGCAACAGCCCCGAAACCGCTCGCCTCGCCATCGACGCCCGCGCCGACCTCCTCGAAGTCGACCTCTGGCTCCACCGCGGCCGCTTCGAAGCCCGCCACGAGCGGCGCCTCCGCTTCCTCCCCTTCCTCATCGAAACCTGGTACCTCAAGCGCCCGCCCCGTACCCCCTTCGGCCTCGAAGAGCTCCTCCGCCTCGCCTCAGCCAACTCCACCGGCCTCTTCCTCGACCTCAAAAACGGCCACAACCGTACCGCCCACGCCCTCCACCACCTCCTCCACGACCTCCCCCACCATCCACCCGTCCTCGCCTCCTCCCAGTCCTGGCCAGTCCTTCGCGCCCTCCACCACATCAGGCCCACCATCGACCTCTTCTACTCCATCGACGTCCGCGCCAAACTCGACCTCTTCCTCGCCGTCTCCGAACGCGAGCCCCTCCCCCGCGGCATCTCCTGCCGCCACGCACTCCTCACCCGCCCCATCGTCCAAGAGCTCCGCAGCCGCGGCCTCGCCATCGTCGCCTGGACCGTCGACGACATCGAACGCGCCGAACAGCTCGCCGACTGGGGCGTCGATGGCATCACCACCCACCGCATCGCCGAGCTCCGCGCCGCCCTCCGACCCGGCCCATGAACCCCCAGCCCATCGCCGTCTACGTCCACATCCCCTTCTGCACCATCAAGTGCGGCTACTGCGACTTCAACGCCTACGCCGGCATGGACAACCTCAAAGACGCCTACGCCCAAGCCCTCCTCACCGAAGCCGCTGCCGCCGCACCCCTCCTCGCCGGTCGCACCATCGCCTCCATCGGATTCGGCGGAGGCACCCCAGGCGAAATGGCACCCCACCACATCGCCCAGCTCCTCACCCACCTCCGCCAAATCGCCCCCATCGCCCCCGACGCCGAAATCACCCTCGAAGTCAACCCCGGCACCACCACCGAAGCCCACCTCCACGCACTCCGCCAAGCCGGCGTCACCCGCCTCTCCATCGGCGCCCAATCCTTCCACACCACCGAGCTCACCTTCCTCGACCGCATCCACTCACCCCAGGCCACCGCCGCCACCCTCCGCACCGCCCGCATCGCCGGCTTCCACAGCATCAACCTCGACCTCATCTACGGCCTCCCCGGCCAGCCCCTCGCCGACTGGCTCACCAGCCTCAAAACAGCCATCGACCTCGCCCCCGACCACATCTCCTGCTACGCACTCACCATCGAAGAAGGCACCACACTCGCCCGCCGCATCCAACGCGGCGAAACACCACCGCCCGACCCCGACCTCGCCGCCGACATGTACGAAGCCGCCACCGACCTGCTCGCCCACGCCGGATTTCAGCAATACGAACTCTCCAACTGGGCCAAGCCCGGCCACCAATCACGCCACAACCGCACCTACTGGACCGATGGCGACTACCTTGCCCTCGGCGCCGGCGCCCACGGCTACCTCCACGGCGAACGGTACGAAAACGTCGCCCACCCCAAGGCCTACATCGAGGCCGTCCGCGCCCGCGCCAACCGAACCCCCCGTCCCGCTCTCGCCCGCATCACCACCCCCCCACTCGCCGCCCAGCTCGCCGACTGGCTCGCCCTCCGGCTCCGACTCCTCGAAGGCTTCCACCCGAGCGAATTCCAGCGCCGCTGGCGGCTCCCCCTCGCCCGAACCGTCGGCCCCGTGCTCCAAGAATGCCAAGCCCTCGGGCTCCTTCACACCGCACCCACCGTCCGGCTCACACGCCCCGGCCGCCTCCTCCACGGCGAAATCGCCGCACGCCTCCTCGCCCACCTCCAGCGCACCATGCCACCGGCCCCAACGCCCATCCGCCCAACCAGCTAGACCAGCCGAACCTCAGGGCGCCTCGGCCGCCAGCTCCGCACGACCCCCGCGCAGCCGCCGCCACGCCCTCGCCAAATCGTGGTTCTCCCACGCCACCAGCACCTGCGATGCCACCCCGATGCTCGAATACGTCCCCGCCACAATCCCCACCAACAACACCAACAAAAAGTTCCGGATCGTCTCGCCGCCAATCAACAGCATCGAAACGATCGTCAGCAACACCACCAGCGACGTATTGATCGAACGAGCCAGCGTCTCCGTCAGGCTCGCGTTCACCGCCTCTTCGAACGGAACATACGGATCGTGCGAAACCATCTCCCGAATTCGGTCGAACACCACGATCGTGTCGTGCACCGAGAAGCCGATTACCGTCAGAATCGCCGTAATGAACGCCGTATCCACCTCCACCCCGCGGAACTCGCCCAGCACCGCGAATAGCCCCATCACGATCACCGCATCGTGCACCAGCGCGATCACCGCACACGCACCATACCGGTACGGCTTCGGCAACTGCCGGAAGGCCAGCCAAATGTAAATCAAAATCGCGAACGCCGCCGCAACCACCGCGAACGTCGCATAGCGAGCAATCTCCGAAGAAACCGAACCCGAAACCGTCGCGAAATCCTTGCGCTCCAGCGCACCGAACCGCTCCCGGAGCCCCCGCTCGATGTCATCGATCTCCCCCGGCGGCGTCGGGCCCGCCCCGGCCGTCAGGCTCGGCGCATTCTCCAGCTCGTTCGTCCGCACAATGAACGTATTCTCACCCGAGCCCTGCACCCGGGCCTCCGGATGACCGAGCTCGCGCATCGCCCCGCGCAGCTCGGCCTGCGTCACGCTCCGCTCCAGGAACTGAACCGTGAACGTCGAGCCCGACGTGAACTCGATACCCGGCTTCAACCCCCACATCGCCAGAGCCACCAGCGCGGCCACAAAGAAAATCCCCGAAAACCCCAGATACCACCACCGCTTGCCAGCGAAATCCAGCATCGTCTACTCCCCCGCCGCCTCGGCAACACGCCGCCGCGGCCGCCCCTGCAACGGCTGCTCCGACGCATTGAACAAAAACCCACTCTTCGCAAGCGGCGTCCCGATCACCATCTTCAAGAACGTACGCGTCACCGTAATCGCCGAGAACATACTCACCAGCACACCGATCGCCAGCGTCAGCGCGAAGCCCTTCACCAGCGCCGCCCCGAACTGATCCCCGAACCAGTACAAAATCACACACGTAATCAGCGTCGAAACATTCGAATCACGAATCGAAAGCCACGCCCGCCGGAACCCGATATCGATCGCCGCGTTCAGCGTCCTGCCGCGCCGCAGCTCCTCCTTCAACCGCTCGAAAATCAACACGTTCGCATCCACCGCCATACCCACCGAGAGCACGAACGCCGCAATCCCCGAAAGCGTCAGCGTCACCGGCACCAGCTTGAAAATCATCAACGTCACCGACGTGTACACCACCAGCGCAGCCGACGCCAGCAGGCCCGGAAGCCGGTAGTACAGCACCATGAACAGCATCACCGCCGCCATCCCCACGAGCCCCGCCTTCACCGACGCAAGGACCGAATCCTCGCCCAACGTCGCGCTCACCTCGCTCGCCTGCACCGTGCGCAGCGGAATCGGCAACGCGCCCGCGTTCAACTGCTTCGAAAGTGTGTTCGCCTCGCTGAACGTGGGCTGCCCCGTGATCTGCCCACGGTCGCGAATCACCGCCTGGACCTCCGCCTGGCTCAGGATCTGCCCGTCCAGCATCACCACCAGCAGCCGCCGCGGATCCCCCGAAGGGTATTGCAGCGCCCGCGTCGTGATTTGTTCCATCAGCTGCGCGCCGACCCCCGTCGTCTCGAAATTCACCGCGAACGTCGTCCCCAGCCGGGAAGGAAACGTATTGTTCTTCAAATACGCCCCGGTCATCTGCAACGTCTGGCCGTTCACCACCCCCGTCGCCGGAACCAAATTCCCACCGTCGTCGTAAACCATGAACTCCAGCGAGGCCGTCTTCCCGATCAGGTCCTGCGCCTCCGTCAGCGAAATCCCCGGCACCTGCACGCTCAGCCGATTCCCGCTCGCACGCGTGATCTCCGCCTCGCTCACCCCGAACGCGTTCACCCGGCGCTCCACCACCTGCTTCGCGCTCTCCAGCGCCTGGTCCAAATCGCCCTGATAGTCCGGCGGCGGATCCGCCTCCAACACCAGCCGCACCCCGCCCCGCAGATCCAGGCCCAGCCGCATCGTCTCGCGCTCGAAACTGCCAATCTTGATGCCCCGCCCCGAAGGCCAGAAATCCCCCGGCAGGTACCGATCAGGCGTGCTCGGCCAGACAACGATGACGCTGAACGTCGTCAGCGCCACCACGAACAGAAACAACAGAACCGTCGTGGTACTACGCACCCGAGTGTGTCACCTCGCCCGCCTGCCCCTCGGGCGCGGGCTTCCCTTCCGTATCGGTTGTCTCCAGCGTGCTCAAACGCCGCGAAATCGCCTCCGTCACCGCCCGCACCCGCACCCCGGGCGCCAGCTCCAGAATGATTTCCGTCGGGCCCTCCGCGGGCACCACCACATCCTTCACCTCACCGATCAGCCCGCCCGTCGTAATCACCTCATCGCCAATCTTCAACTGCGCGACGGCCTTTCGCTGCTCCTTCTTCTCCTTCAGCACCGGCTGCAAAAGGATGAAATAGAACGCAGCGACGGCCAACCCCGTATAGAAAATCACGCTCCACATTGCCGCCATGGCCGAACTCCTCTCAGGCCTCGCCCGGTCTCGAATCCTGCCAAAACCCGGGCTGGCGCGATACCTCGCGTGCCAACGCGAGCGCCTCCTCCCGCGTGCGAACGTGCCCCTCGAGTTGGGCGCGGCGAACCGATGTTAGGACAGCCCCTAGCAAGCGTCCACCAGGAAGCCCCAGCTCCGCCATCAGGTCGTCACCCCCCACCAGCGGCGCCGGCTCGTCACCCGCCGTCGCAGCCCACGCCCGCGCCAACACATAATTCACGAACGCACAGTGCCGGCCGAAGTGCTCCCGCGTGTATCGCGGCCCCTGCGTCGCCCAGCCGTCAGCCAGATTCACCACCATCAGCGCCAGCACTTCCCCATCCAGGTCACGCGCAAAGCGCCGGAACGCGCGGTCCGAAGCCGGGCCATTGCGCACCAGCTCCGCCGGCCGCAAGTGATAGCGAACGAGCCGAGTCACGAAGGCCGCCGCCTCGCCATCCAGCCCCATCGCCGGCAGCCGCACGGCCATCATCTCAGCCCCCACCGGACCATGCCGCGGAAACCGCAGCCGCCCCTCCAGCATCGTCGCCGTCGGCGGCTTCGCCACATCGTGGAGCAGCGCACCCAGCCGCACCAGGGCCGCCACCGGCACCCCTCCCACCGACCGCGCCAACCACCCGCCGAAGTCCACCCAATCGATCGCCGCCCGAAACGCCACCCCTGCCTCACCCTCCCCCAACACCGCATCCACCGCCTCCACCGCCGCCAGACTGTGCCCCAGCACATCGAACGCATGCAGCGCCGGCTGCGCGAACCCCCGCCCCGCCTCCAGCTCCGGCAAGAGCCGCGTCAGCTCCCCCTCGCCGTCCAGCTCCCGCAGCCGGACACCTGCATCCGCCCCGCAGAGCACCTCGATCAAATCCTGCAGCTCCATGCCCACACAGCGTACCCCACCCCCGTGCCCCCCGCCGTCAGCTCGCTCCGCCGCCCACCTCCCCCTACCATGCTCACGTGAACGGAAACGTCAGCCCTCCCTCGTTCCGGATCCGCTCCCTCGTCGTTTCCGTCTACCTGCCCACCTTCCTCTTCGCCATCGGACAGGGCGCCGTCATTCCCGTCATGCCCCTCTACGCCATCGAACTCGGTGCCTCCCCTGCCTTCGCTGGCCTCCTCGTCGCCCTCCGCGGCATCGGCACCATGGCCTTCGACATCCCCGCCGGCATCATGGTCTCCCGCCTCGGCGAACGTTGGACCATGCTCATCGCCGCCGGCGTCCTTGCCGTCGTCGCCATCGGCATCGCCCTCGCCCCGAACCCCCTCCTCCTCGCCCCGCTCGTCTTCGCCATGGGCTGCACCTGGGCCATCTGGATGCTCGCCCGCCTCGACTACGCCACCGATATCACCCCCCTCGACCAACGCGGACGCGTCCTCTCGCTCATCGGCGGCTCCAACCGCATCGGCAACTTCGCCGGCCCCTTCCTCGGCGCCGCCGCCGCCACCATCGTCGGAACCGACGCCGCCTTCTACCTCCAAGCCACCCTCGCCCTCGGCGCCGCCGCCCTCATACTCGCCGTCGTGCGCGATACCCCAGCCGCCGAGTCCACCACCGCCGGCCACCACCCCGTCGGCCACGTCCTCCGCACCCACGCCGCCATCTTCGCTACCGCCGGCCTCGCCTCCCTCGCCATCCAAGTCCTCCGCTCCAGCCGCCAGGCCATCATCCCCCTCTGGGGCGACCGCATCGGGCTCGATGCCGCCCAGGTCTCCATCATCTTCGGCCTCTCCTCAGCCCTCGACATGACCCTCTTCTACCCCGTCGGCATCGTCATGGACCGTTGGGGGCGAAAATTCGCCGGAGTCCCCTGCCTCCTGTTCATGGCCTTCGGCATGTTCCTCGTCCCCCTCGCCGACTCCTACCCCGCACTCCTCGCCGCCAGCCTCCTCGTCTCCTTCGGCAACGGCCTCGGCAGCGGCATCAACATGACCCTCGGCTCCGACTTCTCCCCGACCGCCGGTCGCGGCGAATTCCTCGGCGCTTGGCGGCTCGTTACCGACCTCGGCACCGCCGGCGGGCCCCTCCTCGTCAGCGCCATCATCGGCATCGGCTCGCTCGCTGCCGCAGCCGTCGCCACCGGCGGCATCGGCCTCGCTGGCGCCGCCATCCTCGCCTTCCTCGTCCCCGAACCGCTCCACCGCCACCGTCCCGCCTCCGCATCCGAGTCCAGCACCTGAGCGCCTAGAGAATCGCCCCGCGCTCCTTCAGCGCCGCAATCCCCTCCCAGTCGTAGCCCAGCTCCAACAACACCTCCTCCGTGTGCTGCCCCAGCTCCGGCGCCCATCCCCGGGGCCCAGCCGGCGTCCCGTAAAAATCCACCGGCGTGTTCACCTGCTCCACTACCCCGTCCGGCGATTCCACCTCCACGAACGCCCCAGCCGCCCTCACCACCGGGTCCTCCACCACCTCCGCCACACCCAGGATCGGCGCCCACCACACATCGTTCGCATCGAAAATCGGCCCCCACTCCGCCAGCGTCCTCGTCGCCAAAATGCGGTCCAACGCCGCCACCAGCGCCGGGGCATGGTCCCGCCGCCCCAGAATGTCCGCGAACCGCGGATCGTCCACCAACTCCGGCGGATTCCCCAACGCCCGCAACAAATCCGGCCAATGCCGGTCGCCCTGCAACAAAAGCAAGTAGAACCACCGCCCAGCAGCATCGCGGTACGGATTGATCAGCGGATTCGGCGCGTGGCGCCGATCGTGCGGCGGCGTCGGCGGCAGCTTCGCCCGCAGCTGCGTATTCGTATCCCACCCCATCATGTACACCCCGATGCGCGTCAGCGAGACCGCCACCCGCTGCCCCCTCCCCGTTCGCGTCCGCGCAAAAAGCGCAGCCGCCACCGCACCCGCCGCGTTCGCGCCCGTCATGTGATCCCCCATCCCGCCCCGCTGCAACGGCGGTTCCGCACCCTCGGGCGTCAACCCTGCGACAACCCCCGCCCGCGACCAGAACGCCCCCACGTCGTAGGCGGCCCGGTTCGCCTCCGGCGAATCCGGCCCATAGCCCGTCACCTGACAGTAAACGAGCCCCGGATTCCGCCCCGCCAACCGCTCGTACCCCATGCCCAAGCGCTCCAGCGCCCGCGGGCGCATGTTCGTCACGAACACATCCGCCCGGTCGATCAGCGCATCCGCCACCGCCCGCCCCTCGTCCGTCTCCAGATTCACCGCCACACTCCGCTTGCCACGGTTGTCCAGCTCGAACGGCGGATTCATCACCGCTCCGAACGCCGCCCCCAAACCTCGAAACGGATCACCCTCCAGCGGCTCCAGCTTCACCACATCCGCCCCCCAATCGGCCAGAATCGCCGCGCACGAAGGCCCAGCGACCCAGACCCCCATCTCCACCACCCGAATACCATCCAACGGACCAGCCATCCGAACGTGCCCTCCACCAGCGTCGTACCACGCCACAGGATTCTATCCACACCCCCGCAGCGAGCGAACCCCTTACACCAGCGCATTCACCAACGCCGAAAGCGCGCTCAGCGTCAGCACGCCGAACACCAAAAGCCGAAACCGTCGCTCGTCGAACCGCGTGAACAACCGATTGCCCGCTAGCCGCCCCGCCTGGCTCGCAGGAAACGCCGCCGCCGCCAGCACCGCCGTGTGCAGCGTCAGCGTCCCCGAAGCCAACAGCATCGCCGCTGCCCCGCCCGACGTCACCAGAAAATACACCGTCGTCGTCCCCCGAAACGCCAACGGCGCCAAGCGCCGCCCCTGCAGATACAACACCACCGGCGGCCCCGACATACTCGTCGACGTATTCAGAATCCCGCTCACGAAGCCCGTGCCCAAATCCCACCCCGGGCCACTCCCCCGAATCTGCCAGCCACGCGCCAGCACCCCCGTGAACGCCAACACCACCACCGCGATGCCCGCCTGCAGCACCCGCGGCTCCGCCACCAACAACACCGCCAACCCCAGCGGCATCCCCACATAGCATCCAACCGCCATCCGCGCCGTCGTCCGCCGCTCCGCCGCCCGGCCCACCGCCCGCAACTGCGTCAGGCCCACCGCCGTCCCCAAGAGATTCGCCAACGCCACCGTCTCCTTCGGCCCGATCACCATCGCCAGAAAAGGCACGATGAACAGCGAAAAGCCAAACCCCGAAAGCGCCTGGATCAGCGAGGCAGTCCCCGCCAAACCCATCACGATCGCCGCCGTCGCCCAGTCCACACCCCCTTATCGCACGCCTCCCGAATCCAGCCAACGCAAATCGGCCGCCGCCGCAGTACCCTACACCCATGGAAGTAGCCAACGAACTCATGGTCCGCGGCATCGTCGTCGGCGTGTTCCAGGAAAACTGCTGGATCATCGGAAACCGCCGCACCGGCGAAGCCATCTGCATCGACCCGGGCGACGAGCCCGAAGAAATCCTCGCGCTCGCTCGCGACATGGGCGTCCGCATCAAGTACATCGCCAACTCCCACGCCCACGTCGACCACGTCATGGGCGTCGCCGGAGTCCACGCCGCCACCGGCGCCAAATTCCTCCTCCACCACGCCGACCTCGACCTCCTCCGCCACGGCTGGAAAGCCATCGCCGCCCGCTTCGGAATCCCCATCGAAAAAGGCCCGCCCGACCCCGACGCCTTCGTCACCCACGGCGACATCGTCGAAGTCGATGGCCTCCGCCTCCACACCATCGCCACCCCCGGCCACACCCCCGGCTCCGTCTCCTACTACGCCGAAGAAGGCATGCTCTTCAGCGGCGATACCCTCTTCCGCGGCTCCATCGGCCGAACCGACCTCCCCGGCGGCAACTTCGAACAAGAAATGCGCTCCATCTGCGAACAACTCCTCCTCCTTCCCGACGACACCATCGTCCTCCCCGGCCACATGCAAGAGACCACCATCGGCTTCGAAAAGCAGCACAACCCCTTCGTCCTCGAATGGCTCCGCCGACGCCAAGATCCCGCCACCAGCTGGCTCCAGCAGTAACCGGGTGACCGCCACCCTCACCTTCCATGGCGGCGCCGGCACCGTAACCGGCTCCCGCTTCCTCCTCGCCACCCCCGACGACGCCGTCCTCGTCGATTGCGGCCTCTTCCAAGGCCTCGAAGCCCTCCGCCTCCAAAACTGGCAGGGCCCCGGCTTCCACCCACGCACCCCCCGCGCCATCCTGCTCACCCACGCCCACATCGACCACAGCGGCTACCTCCCCCGCCTCGTCCGCCTCGGCTACCGCGGCCCCATCTACGCCACACCCGCCACCGCCGAGCTCACCCGCATCCTCCTCCTCGACGCCGCCCAAATCCAAGAAGAAGACGCCGCCTTCGCCAACCGGAAAGGCTTCAGCAAGCACCACCCCGCGCTCCCCCTCTTCACCGTCGGCGACGCCCTCCGCACCATCCAGTACCTCCGCACCCGGCCCTACGGCGAACGCTTCGACGTCGGCACCTTCCGCGCCACCTTCCGCAACGCCGGCCACATCCTCGGCTCCGCCTTCGTCCACCTCGAAGTACCCCTCCGGCCCGATAACGCCCACCTCATCGTCATCAGCGGCGACCTCGGCCGCTACCATCAGCCCATCCACACCGACCCCGTCCCCCTCCCCCCTTGCGACACCCTCGTCCTCGAAACCACCTACGGCGACCGCACCCACCCCCACGAATCCATCATCGCCCAGCTCCGCCAAGAACTCCTCCCCACCCTCGAACGCGGCGGCACCGTCCTCATCCCCGCCTTCGCCGTCGCCCGCGCCCAGCTCGTCACCCACCACCTCCGCGTCGCCATCGAAACCGGCCGCTTCCCCGAGATCCCGATCCACATCGATTCACCCATGGCCAACGACGTCACCCACCTCTACGACCGCTACCTCGAGAGCGAATACCTCGACCGCGCCATCCCCCATACCAGCCCCGGCGCCCTCTTCCCGCGCAACGTCCGCTTCCACCGCACCATCGAAGACTCCAAAAAACTCAACAACCTCCCCGGCCCGCGCATCATCATCGCCGCCAGCGGCATGCTCACCGGCGGCCGCGTCCTCCACCACCTCCAGCGCCTCGCACCCGACCCCCGCAACCTCATCTGCCTCGTCGGCTACCAAGCCGCCGGCACCCGCGGCCGCGCCCTCATCGATGGCGCCACCACCCTGCGCGTCTTCGGCATCGACATCGACATTCGCGCCCGAGTCACCTGCATCCACGGACTCTCCGCCCACGCCGACCGCGACGAACTCCTGCGCTGGGTCGAAACTGCCCACCAACCCCCGAAACGCATCTTCCTCGTCCACGGCGAACCCCCCGCCGCCGAAGCCCTCGCCGCCGCCCTCAGGACCCGAGTCCCCAGCGAGATCGTCATCCCAGCCCTTGGCCAGTCCTTCCCCCTCGAATGACCGCCGCCCTCACCCACCCCGGAAATTCAAATAGTAGCGGCTCGGCGTCGGGCCCTCCTGGCCCTGGTACTTGCTCCCCGCCTCCTTCGAACCGTACGGATGCTCCGCCGGCTCCGTCAGTCGAAGAAACGAAAGCTGCGAAACCTTCATCCCCGGGTAGAGCGTGATCGGCAGATTCGCCACATTCGAGAGCTCCAACGTCAGCGCCCCGTTCCAACCCGGGTCCACATACCCCGCCGTCGAATGCACCAGCAACCCCAACCGCCCCAGCGACGACTTCCCCTCCAACCGCCCCACGATGAAGTCCGGCAGCCGCACCCGCTCCAGCGTCACCGCCAGCGCGAACTCCCCCGGATGCAGAATGAACGGTTGCTCCTCCGTCGCCTCCACCAGCTCCGTCAGGTCCGGATATTCCTGCTTCACATCGATGAACGGCACCCGCGAATTCCGGAACACCCGAAACAGGCGCCCCAACCGCAAGTCCACACTCGCGGGCTGGATAGCACCCTCCCCCAGCGGTTCGATCTCGATGTTCCCCGCCGCAATTTCGCGCCGAATCGTCCGATCGCTGAGGACCATCTCCTTGCCCCCGGCCACGTTTGCCCCAGTCTAGGGCGCCGCTCGCTTCCGTTCCTGCCCCCGCGCCCCAACTGTCCCCCGCTTCCCCACCGCGGTAAGCTCCCGACAAACCTCGCGCCCACGAGCCCCGATGGACCCCTTCGCCCACCAACTCCCCCGCCTCGAATCCCGCTACGACCCCGCCAGCGAAACCAGCCGCGCCAACACCACCCACAACACCGCCCTCCTCGCCGACCTCCGCGCTCGCCTCCATCGCGTCGCTGCCGGCAGCGACCCCGCCGCCATCGAACGCCACCGCTCCCGCGGCAAACTCCTCGCCCGCGAACGGATCCAGCTCCTCCTCGACCCCGCAACCACCTTCCTCGAACTCAGCCCCCTCGCCGCCGATGGCGTCTACGACGACGACGTCCCATCCGCCGGCATCGTCACCGGCATCGGCCTCGTCGCCGGCCGCCCCTGCGTCATCATCGCCAACGACGCCACCGTCAAGGGCGGCACCTACTACCCCCTCACCGTCAAAAAACACCTCCGTGCCCAAGAAATCGCCCAAGAGAACCACCTCCCCTGCATCTACCTCGTCGATTCCGGCGGCGCCTTCCTCCCACTCCAACACGACGTCTTCCCCGATAAACACCACTTCGGCCGCATCTTCTACAACCAAGCGCGCATGAGCGCCCTCGGCATCCCCCAAATCGCCGCCGTCATGGGCTCCTGCACCGCCGGTGGCGCCTACGTCCCCGCCATGAGCGACGAAACCGTCATCGTCCGCGGCACCGGCACCATCTTCCTCGGCGGCCCACCACTCGTCCGAGCTGCCACCGGAGAAGTCACCACCCCCGAAGAACTCGGCGGCGCCGACGTCCACACCCGCATCTCCGGCGTCGCCGACCACCTCGCCAACGACGACCACCACGCCCTCCGCATCGTCCGCGACATCGTCAGCACCCTCCCACCCCCGCCGCCACCACCTTGGCCCCTCGCCCAACCCGAACCCCCCGCCTACCCCAGCGACGACCTCCTCGGCATCGTCCCCACCGACCTCCGCCACGCCATCGACGTCCGCGAAATCATCGCCCGCATCGTCGATGGCTCCCGCTTCCACGAATTCAAAGCCCGCTACGGCACCACCCTCGTCTGCGGCTTCGCCCGCATCGAAGGCCACCCCGTCGGCATCCTCGCCAACAACGGCATCCTCTTCTCCGAATCCGCCCTCAAAGGCGCCCACTTCATCCAACTCTGCACCAGCCGCCGCATCCCGCTCGTCTTCCTCCAGAACATCACCGGCTTCATGGTCGGCCGCCAATACGAAAACGCCGGCATCGCCAAAGACGGCGCGAAAATGGTCACCGCTGTCGCCTGTGCCACCGTCCCCAAATTCACCGTCATCATCGGCGGCAGCTTCGGCGCAGGAAACTACGCCATGTGCGGCCGGGCCTACGGCCCCCGCCAACTCTGGATGTGGCCCAACGCCCGCATCTCCGTCATGGGCGGCGAACAGGCCGCCTCCGTCCTCCTCCAGGTCCGCCTCGACCGTGGCGAAACCCTCACCCCCGAAGAACAACAAGCCTTCAAGGCTCCCACCATCGCCCGTTACGAAGCCGAAGGCTCCCCCTACTACTCCACCGCCCGCCTCTGGGATGACGGCGTCATCGACCCCCGCGACACCCGCCGCGTCCTCGCCATCGGCCTCCAGGCCGCCGCCTGCGCCCCCATCGAACCCACCCGCTTCGGCACCTTCCGCATGTAGCTGTCAGTACCCTCCCTCCTGGTCGAACCTCAGAGTAAAGGCACCAGCAGCCCGGGGAACGATCCTCGCCACGCGGACGTCTACCCCTCCAGCGGAACCACCCCACCAGGAGGAACCATGCCGTCGAACACACCGGTCCGATTCTCCGGCCCCCTCGGTTGGGCCATCGCCGGTATCGCCGCCGGCGCCCTCTTCGCCGCCGGTGCCCTCACCGCCCGCGCATTCATCGACGACTCCAGCGGCGCGTCCCAGCCGCCCACCCAGGCCGACACCGCAACCGACCTGCCCGCCATCGCCCCCAACCGCCCAGGCATCCCTATGTTCGGGCAGGGTGGCGCCACCGCCGAAGACAAAACCACCGCTACCACCAAGCCCTCCTACTGGGGCCCATCCGGCTGCCCCGTTCCCTTGCCCTCCGGCACCCTCGGCCAATCCGTCATCGACCTTCAGGGAGCAGGCCTCACCCCCCGCCTCCCCAAAGATGGCTTCCAACTCACCAGCGTCAACCTGTCCGCCTTCAGCGACTGCGCGCCCGACGGCACGCCCACCGGCCCCGCCCGGCCCGTCCTCTCCACATCCTGGCGCCACACCGCCACCGGCCTCGATATCCAACTCACCCAATCGCCCACTACCCAGCCTGTCGCGCCAGTCCTCCGGCCCGACGGTGCTACCTTCGCCGAAGGGAGCCAAGCCTTCACCGTCTCCATCTATGCCTTTGCCGTCGAGCCGCTCGACCCACGCCTCCCCTCTCCTCGCGGCCCCCACCCGCGCGCCGGCGAAGTCCTTCGCGAATTCATCGCTCAGATCGTGCCCGGCTTCGACCAACAGTGCTTCTGGACCCTCGCCGATGGCGACTGGAACGACCTCGCCACCTACGGCGTCGGCGACCCCCGACCCGCAATCCCGAGCGAATTCACCCTCCAGGAAACCCACGTCGCCGCCTTCCGGCCGCCCGCTGGCCCCTGCGATACCACCGTCAAGCCCACCGACGGCTTCGGACTTTACGCCACCTGGTCAGCCGACGACGGTAGCTCCATCGGCATCTCCGTCAATGGAATGCCAACCACCGTCGGCGTGACACCCGCCCCAGGCTACATCGACCGATACTCCGCGAGCTGGGTCAACGGCCAGATTCAATACAACGTGTGGCTCTACCCCGGACCCAAAACCCCAGCCACCACCCCCGTCCGCGACATCGCCCGAGCGCTCGACCCGGCGTTCAACGACGCCTGCTTCGTCCAAATCCGCACTCTCTCCGAAACCGACCTCCGCGCCCTCGGATTCCGCGCCCCGCAGCCGCCCGCAGGCTACACCATCGCC
>NZ_DAOUBJ010000128.1:0-10285 GCF_034432735.1 Tepidiforma sp.
CGCCTCCACGTCGTCGACCTCGACGGCGCCCGCCTAGGCCACCCCGTCAACATCCAGACCATCGCTGCCATCTGCCAGGCCGTCACCATCCCCGTCGAAGTATCCGGCGGCATCCGCACCCTCGAGGCCATCGAAGCCGCCCTCGCCCGCGGCGCCGACCGCGTCCAGCTCGGTTCCATCGCCGTCAAAGACCCCGCCCTCACCCGAGCCGCCATCCAACGCTTCGGCCCCGCCATCGCCGTCAGCATCGACGCCCGCGACGGCTACGTCCGCACCGATGGGTGGCTACAAAGTAGCAACATCCTCGCCATCGACCTCGCCCAACAACTCGACGCCGCCGGCGTCCCCCGCATCATGTTCACCGATATCGCCCGCGACGGCACCCTCTCCGAGCCCAACTTCCAGGCCTACCGCCAACTCGTCGCCGCTGTTCGCTGCCCCGTCATCGCCTCCGGCGGCATCTCCACCATCGCCCACCTCCAAGAACTCGCCGCCATCGGCTGCGAAGGCGCCATCGTCGGCACCTCCCTCTACGAACGCCGCTTCACCCTCCGCCAAGCCCTCGAAGCCGTAGCCACGCCGTAGCAGCATATCGCCCGTCGACATCGCCCCACCTCAGACCCCACAATCGAACCATGCTCACCCGGCGCATCATCCCCTGCTTCGACGTCGACCGCGGCCGCGTCGTCAAAGGCGTCTCCTTCCTCCAGCTCCGCGACGCCGGCGACCCCGTCGAACTCGCCCGCCGCTACGAAGAAGAAGGCGCCGACGAACTCGTCTTCCTCGACATCACCGCCTCCGCCGAAGACCGTACCACCACCTACGACATGGTCGCCGCCACCGCCGAACAAGTCTTCATCCCCTTCACCGTCGGCGGCGGCATCCGCTCCACCGCCGATATGAAAATCATGCTCGAGCTCGGCGCCGAAAAAGTCAGCATCAATACCGCCGCACTCCAAGAACCGAACCTCATCGACGAAGGCGCCGACCGCTTCGGCAGCCAATGCATCGTCGTCGCCATCGATGCCCGCCGCGTCCAACACCGCCCCGCCCGCTGGGAGGTCTACTCCCATGGCGGGCGAATGCCCACCGGCCTCGATGCCGTCGAATGGGCCCGCGAAGCCACCCGCCGCGGCGCCGGCGAACTCCTCGTCACCAGCATGGATACCGATGGCCACCAACAGGGATACGACATCGAACTCCTTCGAGCCATCTCCCAGGCCGTCACCGTTCCCGTCATCGCCTCCGGCGGCGCCGGCGGCCCCGAGCACATGGCCGCAGCCCTCACCCAAGGCCACGCCGATGCCGTCCTCGCCGCCAGCATCTTCCACTTCGGCACGTACACCATTCGCCAAGTCAAAGAGTACCTCGCCGCGCGCGGCATCCCCGTCCGCCCTGTTCCCTCCCCGGAGCCCGTCCCATGAGCCAAGCCGACCGGCTCACCTTCGGCCCCGACGGCCTCGTGCCCGCCATCGTCCAGGACGCCGACACCGGAGAAGTGCTCATCCTCGCCTACATGAACGCCGAGGCCCTCCGCCTCACCCTCCAGACAGGCCTCGTCACCTTCTGGAGCCGCACCCGCCGCCGACTCTGGCAAAAAGGCGAAACCAGCGGCAACACCCTCGCCCTCGTCTCCATCCACAAAAACTGCGAAGCCAACTCCCTCCTCGTCCGCGCCCGCCCCACAGGGCCCGCCTGCCACACCGGCAACCCCACCTGCTACTACCGCCCCATCGACCCAACCACCGACATCCCTCCCTCCCCCTGACCCGCCATGGACACCCGCACCCTCGGCATCCTCATCGCCACCATCGGCCTCGCCCTCCTCGTCCTCGGCGCCCTCGTCGCAATCGGCGCCTTCTCCTGGTTCGGCCGGCTCCCCGGCGACATCCGCATCGAAACCGGCAACACCCGCGTCTACATCCCCATCACCACCATGGTCCTCCTCTCCATCGGCCTCTCCCTCCTCGCCGCCATCTTCCGACGATTCCAGTAACCTCCCCACATGCCCAAGCCCGACTACACCGCACTCGAATTTCCCCCACCGCCCGACCACCGGCCCTACGTCATCGTCAACATGGTCATGTCCGTCGACGGCAAAACCGTCGTCGAAGGAACCGAACAAGGCCTCGGCTCCAAAATCGACCAGCGGCTCATGCGCGAACTCCGCCTCCACGCCGATGTCGTCCTCAACGGCGCCAACACCCTACGCATCAGCGGCTCCTCCTCGCGCCTCGGCGACCCCATCCTCGAACAGATTCGCGCAGCCCGCGGCAAACCAGGCCTCCCCATCGCCGCCACCATCACCGCCACCGCCGACCTCCCCCTCGACCGCCCCTTCTTCACCGCGCGCGACTTCGACGCCGTCGTCTACGTCACCCGCGGAGCCCCGGCCCAACGCCTCGCCGCCCTCCGCGCCACCGGGCGCACCGTCGTCCTCCTCCCCAAACGCAACGACCTCGCCGCCATGCTCCACCACATGCGCCAAGAACTCGCCGCAGGCCTCCTCCTCTGCGAAGGCGGGCCCACCGTCAACGCCGGACTCTTCGCCCTCGACGCCGTCGACGAACTCTTCATCACCATCGGCCCCCGCATCGTCGCCGGCCGCGAAACCCTCACCCCCGTCGAAGGCGACCGGCCCTTCACCCGACGCACCATCAAACAACTCGAGCTCATCTCCGCCGTACCAAACGAAACCACCGGCGAGCTCTACTGCCGCTACCGCGTCCGCCGCTAACCGAATCCAACCGCCAGCGCACCCACCGCCACCGCCGCCGCCATCGCTGCCGCCGTTGGGACGAACGCCCTCCGCGCGTACTCGGACGGGCCAAACACCGCCCCATGCTGCCGCGCCAGGCTCAGCCAGAACACCGTGCTCAGCGACCCGACCACCGTAAAATTCGCCCCGATCGTCGCCCCAATGAGCGAGCCCACCACCAACCCCTCATGATCCCCCGGCCGCGCGCCAATCGTCGCCGCCAGGAGCAGCGCAGCGGGCCAATTGTTCATCACATTCGCCAGCGCCGCGGCCACCACCGCCGCTCCCGCCACCGTCACCAAAGCCGGGCGCGCCTCCAGCCAAACCAACGCCGCCGCCAGCCAGTCCAGCGTCCCACCTGCCACCACACTCTCGACCAGCAAGAGCAGCCCCACCACGAACAGCAACACCCCAGGCGCCACATGCCGCCGGTATCGCGCCCAATCGATCGGCCCCGTCGCGCGCGCCGCGGCCGCCATCGCCACCCCGCCCACCAGCGTCACCACCCCCAACGGCAAACCGAACACCCCAGCCGCCGCATAGCCCGCTGCCAGCCCAGCCACCACCGCCAGCGCCGGTCCGATAGCGCGGGCCGGGACCGAGCGGACATCCCCAGCCTCCTCCCCAGCGCTCCCCCGCGCCGCTCGCCACCAAGTCGCCACCCCCAAAGCCAGCACCCCTGCCACCGCCGCTGGCGTCACCACCCCCAAATACCACCCGAACCCCACCTCGAACCGCTCGAAAAACAGCAAGCCCACCGGGTTGCTCACCGGCAGCAGCAAGCTCGCCCCATCCGCCACGAACGTCGCCGCGAACGCCGAATCCGCCGTCGAACGCGCGCCAGCCGGGCCCGCCGCAAAAATCGCCGGCGTCAGCACCAGCGGAGTCGCATCGTTCGAAAGAATCGCCGTCACCACCGCCCCGACCCAGAGCACCAGCGCCACCCTCGCCCGCCCCGTCGGCCGCCCCGCCAACACCCACGCCACCCGCGCATAGAGCCCCGCTGCCTCCGCGCCGGCCGCCACCAACATCAGCCCCAGAAAAAACGCCACGATGTTCGTCCCATCCCCCACCACCTCCAGCCCGCCGCGCAGCCCCAGCGGCCCCAGCGCCCATCCCACCAGCCCCCCCGCCATCGCCACCTGCCAATCGCGCGCACCGAACGGCCGCACATAGAGCGCCGCGACCGTCGCCGCCAGCACCACCGCAAGCACTCCCGCCAGCACACGCGAAGCTTCCCACCCCCCAACCTTTCACGAAAACCGCCTACCCACCGCGGAACATTTGTTCGCAATCCGTGCTACCATCCCCATCGCCCAGCTCGCGCTACACTCCAAAGAGCGCGCTCATCCCCCGCCAGAAAGGCTGGCCGTGCCACTCGACCATATCATCGTCCGCGGCGCCCGCGAACATAACCTCAAGAACATCGACGTCCGCATCCCCCGCGACCGGCTCGTCGTCATCACCGGCCTCTCCGGCTCCGGAAAATCCTCCCTCGCCTTCGACACCATCTACGCCGAAGGCCAGCGCCGCTACGTCGAATCCCTCTCCGCCTACGCCCGCCAGTTCCTCGGCCTCATGGAAAAGCCCGAAGTCGACCACATCGATGGCCTTTCACCCGCCATCTCCATCGACCAAAAATCCACCTCCAACAACCCCCGCTCCACCGTCGGTACCGTCACCGAAATCTACGACTACATGCGCCTCCTCTGGGCGCGCGCCGGACGGCCACACTGCCCCACCTGCGGCCGCCCCATCGAACGCCAGACCGTCCAACAAATCGTCGATGCCACCCTCGCTTACCCCCCCGGCTCCCGCCTCCTCCTCCTCGCCCCCGTCACCCGCGCCAAAAAAGGCGAACACGCCGGCATCTTCGACGAAGCCCGTCGCGCCGGCTTCGTCCGCGTCCGTGTCGATGGCCAGGTCTACGACATCGAAGAACTCCCCACCCTCGACAAAAAAAAGCGCCACGACATCGACATCGTCGTCGACCGCCTCGTCGTCCCCGAGCCCGGCACCGACCCAGCCGCCACCAGCCGGATCGCCGACTCCGTCGAACAAGCACTCAAAATCGGCCAGGGCGTCATGATCGTCGCCCTCGCCGGAAGTGCGCCCACCGACACCACCCAACCCCCCGCCGAACGCATCTTCTCCGAACACTTCGCCTGCCCCTACGACGGCACCTCCATCGGCGAAATCGAACCCCGCACCTTCTCCTTCAACAGCCCCCACGGCGCCTGCCCCCGCTGCACCGGCCTCGGCGTCGAAATGCAGATCGACCCCGCCCTCGTCATCCCCGACCGCACCAAGTCCATCGCCCAAGGCGCCATCGAGCCCTGGTCCAAATCCCCCAGCGTCGCCGGCTGGTACCTCCGCCAACTCGAAGCCCTCGCCGAAGACCAAGGCTTCACCATCAACACCCCCATCGAGCAGCTCACCGAACCCCAGCTCCAGGCACTCCTCTACGGCACTGGCGACCGCCTCCTCCGCCTCCGCTTCACCAACCAGTACGGCCGAACACAGGTCTACGACACCCGCTACGAAGGCGTCATCCCCAACCTCCAACGCCGTTACCGCGAAACCGATTCCGACTACGTCCGTACCGAAATCGAAAAGTACATGGCCGCCATCCCCTGCCCCCAGTGCCGCGGCCGCCGCCTCCGCCCCGAAGCCCTCTCCGTCCTCATCGACGGCCGCCCCATCTCCGACGTCAGCGCCATGAGCATCGCCGAAGCCCGCGCCTGGTTCGACCGCCTCGCCAGCCCCGATACCCCCCTCTCACCGCGCGAACGAACCATCGCCACCCAGGTCCTCAAAGAAATCCGCTCCCGCCTCGAATTCCTCGTCGACGTCGGCCTCGATTACCTCACCCTCGACCGCGTCTCCGGCACCCTCTCCGGCGGCGAATCCCAGCGCATCCGGCTCGCCACCCAAATCGGCTCCGCCCTCATGGGCGTCCTCTACATCTGCGACGAACCCTCCATCGGCCTCCACCCCGTCGATGGCGACCGCCTCATCCGCACCCTCGAACGCCTCCGCGACCTCGGCAACACCGTGCTCGTCGTCGAACACGACGAAGCCATGATGCGCGCAGCCGACTGGATCATCGATATGGGCCCCGGTGCCGGCATCCACGGCGGTCGCGTCGTCGCCGAAGGCCCCCTCTCCGCCATCCTCCAAAGCCCCGACAGCATCACCGGCGCCTACCTCTCCGGCCGGCGCCAAATCCCCGTCCCCCGCCAGCGCCGCCAGGGAAACGGCAAACACATCCGCATCCGCGGCGCCCGCGAAAACAACCTCCGCAACATCACCGTCGAAATCCCCCTCGGCAAGCTCGTCGCCGTCACCGGCGTCTCCGGCTCCGGCAAATCGTCGCTCATCACCGACATCCTCGTGCCCCGCGCCCTCCAGGTCCTCCACGGCGCCCGCCAGCGCCCCGGCGCCCACGACGCCATCGAAGGACTCGAGCACATCGACAAAATCGTCGATATCGACCAGTCCCCCATCGGCCGCACCCCCCGCTCCAACCCCGCCACCTACACCGGCGCCTTCACCCTCATCCGCGAACTCTTCGCCTCCGTCCCCGAAGCCCGCGCCCGCGGCTACAAAGCCGGCCGCTTCTCCTTCAACGTCAAAGGCGGCCGCTGCGAAGAGTGCGCCGGCGATGGCTACAAACTCGTCGAAATGCAATTCCTCCCCGACGTCACCGTCCCCTGCGAAGCCTGCCACGGCAAACGCTACAACCGCGAAGCCCTCGAAATCACCTTCCGCGGAAAAAACATCGCCGAAGTCCTCGACATGACCGTCTCCGAAGCCGTCGAATTCTTCGAACGCTTCCCCCGCATCCGCCGCATCCTCGATACCCTCGAAGCCACCGGCCTCGGCTACATCAAAATCGGCCAGCCCGCCACCACCCTCTCCGGCGGCGAAGCCCAGCGCATCAAGCTCGCCAGCGAGCTCTCCCGCCGCTCCACCGGTCGCACCCTCTACGTCCTCGACGAACCCACCACCGGCCTCGCCTTCCAGGACGTCGCCCACCTCCTCGACGTCCTCCATCGCCTCGTCGATGCCGGCAACACCGTCATCGTCATCGAACACCACCTCGACGTCATCAAATCCGCCGACCACCTCATCGACCTCGGCCCACTCGGAGGCGACCGCGGCGGCCAGGTCGTCGCCACCGGAACCCCCGAAGAAGTCGCCCTCCACCAAACCAGCCTCACGGGCCGCTACCTGCGCCCCATCCTCGAAGCCGCCGGCACCCTCGGCCCTCCCCCCACAACCCCCAGAACCCGCCGCGCAAGCCCCAACGGCCACACCGCCGCCCCCGCCAACCCGCCCGACGGCGCCGCAGACGTCGCCGACCGCGCCGCCGCTGCCGCCGCCCGCATCGACGCCCGCGCCACCCGCGAAGCAGCGCCCCAACCCGCGCCAGAGCGGGCCCCCGCCAAGCCGAAAGCCGCCCGCCGCGAGTCCGCCTCCGAGCGCGAACTGCGGCAAGCGCGCGGCGACGACTGACCATCCCCCTTCCCCATCACCCCACCCACCCCCATCGCCCCGACGCCAGCCACCCGAAATACACATCCACCGAAAAGCGCGCCCCCACGCCCACCGCTCGCCATCGCCCGCTCGACCGGCCCTTGCCGCCTGGGCGAAAGCGGGAGCCAGCCAGGCCTCGCGCCCTACCGCGCCAATCCCGGTCGCCGCCCTACCCTCGCCTCCAACTCGCCAGCAAATCCCCGCACCACGCCACGATCGCCGAGTTCAAAACCGGTGCCGCCTCCCACTGCACGAAGTGCCCACAATCCCGCAACAAAAACGGCCCCACCAGATTCGGAAACACCACCGCCGCCATCCGATCGAAATCCGGATAGATCACGTGGTCGCTCGGCCCGAAAAGCACCATCGTCGGCGTCCCGTTCGGACAGGCCATCGTCGAAGGCTCGCTCCGCGCTGCCTCGCTGAACGCAGCCTCGTACGCCCCGAAGCTCGCGCGCAACTTCGCACCATCCGCGAACGGCTCCGACATGAACTCCACCGCCTCCGGTGCGAACGCCCCCGGATGGGCCCAGAATCGCGACGTATAGAACGTCGCCACATACCGCCGCCGCATCTCCCCAGTCGCCAGCTCCGCAGCCAGCCCATCCGCATCCCTCCCCTGCCGCACATAGTAGTCCGATGCCTCGCGCGGCGGCCGCGTACGCATCCCCGCCATCCGCTCCCGGTCGTACGGCAGCGGCGAATTGAACACCACCATCCGCTCCACAAAACCAGGAAACCGCAACGAGAGGTCCTGGATCACCGGCCCACCCAAATCCCCGCCCACCGCCACCACCCGCTCGTGCCCCAGCGCCTCCCTCACCAGCGCGTACAAGTCCCGCGCATGCGACGGCACATCGTGGAAGCCATCCGGGCCCACCTCCGAATCGCCGAACCCCCGCAAATCCGGCGCAATCACCTCGAAGCCAGCCGCCGCAAGCTCCCCGATATTCCGCCACCAGATACGCTTCGTCTCCGGCCATCCGTGCACCAGCAAAAGCGGCACCCCGCCCACCCCCTCCCGAACGAACGCCTGTCGAAACCCCCGCACCGACGTCCACTCCACCCGGAACCGGTCGCCTCGCAGCGCCTCGCTCATCCGCGAATCCCCCAGCTTCGAACTCCCGCCCAGTCTACCCCATCCCCCCATCCCCCCTTGCAGCTCCCCATCCCACCCCGCACCCTAGCCCCACACCCCACTCCCGGAGTCCACCCATGAGCTACCGCGCGCTTGTCGTCGACCGGCAAAACGACACCTTCACCGTCACCGTCCGCGACCTCCCCGAATCCGACCTCCCCCCCGGCGACGTCACCATCCGCGTCCACTGGAGCTCCATCAACTACAAAGACGGCCTCGCCCTCTCCCCGACGGGCCGCATCATCCGCACCTTCCCCATGGTCCCCGGTGTCGACCTCGCCGGTGTCGTCCTCGAGTCCAAAGACAACCGCTTCGCCCGCGGGCAGGAAGTCATCGTCACCGGCTACGACGTCGGCGTCAGCCACCCCGGCGGCTTCGCCGAGCTCGCCCGCGTACCCGCCGACTGGGTCATGCCCCTCCCCAGCGGCCTCACCCTCAAAGAAGCAATGGCCATCGGCACCGCCGGCTTCACCGCCGCCCTCTCCCTCGAAGCACTCGAGCACAACGGTCTCCGCCCCCAAAACGGCACCGTCATCGTCACCGGAGCAACCGGTGGCGTCGGCTCGACCGCCGTCGCCATGCTCGCCCAAGCCGGCTACACCGTCGCCGCCAGCACCGGCAAAACCTCCGAGCACGCCTACCTCCGCCAACTCGGCGCCACCGAAATCCTCTCCCGCGAAGAAGTCAGCGCCGAAAGCACCCGCCCCCTCGAATCCGAGCGCTGGGCCGGCGCCGTCGATCCCGTCGGCGGCCCCACCACCGCCTACCTCATCCGCACCATGAAATACGGCGCCAGCATCGCCCTCAGCGGCCTCACCGGCGGCAACACCATCGCCACCACCGTCTACCCCTTCATCCTCCGCAACGTGAACCTCCTCGGCATCGACTCCGTCTACACCCCCATGGAGCGGCGCACCAAAACCTGGCAGCGCCTCGCCACCGACCTCAAACCCCGCGGCCTGCTCGACTCCATCGCCGTCGAAACCGACCTCGAAGGAGTCCCCACCGTCTGCGCCGATATCCTCCAAGGCAAAGTCCGCGGCCGCACCCTCGTCCGCCTCGCCTGACACCCCAAAACGTTAACTGGCCGTTCGCCCCCGTCCCGTATCCTCGCCACCATGGAGCGAGCCGCTATCCTCACGCGCCTGGAGGAACTCCAGGCGCTTTCGCTCCGAGCGGCCGCAGCCGTGCTGCCATCCCTCCAGGGAGACGCAGCCATCAGCGCCGCCAACCTCCTCGCCTACCGTGCTCTCCGTAGCTGCGACATCTCCGACCTCCAAGTCGCCCTCGCCGACCTCGGCCTCAGCTCACTCGGCCGCCTCGAACCGAACGTCCTCGATTCCCTCGAACAGGTGCGCGCCTGGCTAAGCGGCGCAGCGCCGCGCACCTTCGGACCCACCCGCGACCAGGCCCTCCGCCTCCAAGAGGCGCGCACCGTCCGCCTCTTCGGCCGCCCCCGCCCGGACCGCACCACCCGCATCATGGTCACCCTCGACCACACCACCCCCGACCCCGTGTCCCACTGCATCGAACTCCTCCGCGCCGGCATGGACGTCGCCCGCATCAACGCCGCCCACGGCCACCCCGCCGATTGGCAGGCACTCGCCCAAGCCGTTCGGGACGCCGAAGTCCACCTCGAGCGTCAGGGCACACCACCGCCAAGGCGCTGTCGCATCCTCTTCGACCTCTCCGGCCCGCGCCTCCGAATCGGTGACTTCCCCGGCGAACTCCCCCTCGGCGCAGGCGACCGCATCCGCCTCCTCCGCTCCGCAGCACCGCTCCAGAGTCCGCCCCAAGGGCAACCACCCGAGCTCCCCTGCAGCCACCCCGAAGCCCTCCAGACCATCGCC
>NZ_DAOUBJ010000129.1:0-9184 GCF_034432735.1 Tepidiforma sp.
AGGCTTCGGTTTCGGAGAGGCGGCGGACGAGGGCGGCCTGGAGCGAATCGGTGGGGTCGAGCGGCTCGAACTCGAGCACGACGTCGGTGTGGGCGACCGGGTGCACGTGGCAGATGCGGTCGACATGGTGGATGAGCGCTTGCCCGGGGCCTGCCAAGCCGATGATCGCTGCGCTGCCGTCTTCGTGCAGCGATTCGAGGCGAACGATGCCGGACCTGACAATCGCGGCCGTGGATGGAGGCACGCGGAGCGGCCGGCCTGCTGCAACGTAACGGCGCGGATGTCGCTCGTCGCTCGGTGGGTGCGCAGGGTCAGGAAATCGGCTGCTCGCCATGCGCTAATGATAGCTGGTCTCATTTCATGCGCGAGCGGCGGTCCTGCGGACGATGGGCTGGATCCTCACTTGGGTGGCGCGTGCGCGAAGCGCAGCGAGCGCCATGTCGGCGTCGGCTTTGGGCTCGCGCCCCGGCCCGAGGGCGACGTTGGGTCGTCCGTCGGTGAGAACGAGGACTTCGACCGACGGGGGATCGAAACGTTCGGCGAGCCGGGCTGCGAGCAGGTAGGCGGAGGCGAGCGGTGTGCCGCCCCCGGCCGGAAGCCTCCGGAGGCATTCCGCGACGCGGCGTGTGGAACGGGTAGGCGGCAGGGCGAGGTACGCGGAGCGGCCCCGGGCGACGACTACCGCGACGGAGCGTCGTTCGACGTACGCTTGGTCGAGTATGGCGAGCGCGACGCCTTTGGCGCGGCGGATCGCATCTCGGGCCATGCTTCCGGACGCATCGAGGACGATAAGCTGGAGCCGTCCGCTCCGGGATTTGCGAAGGCGACGCCGGAGGTCGCCCGGGGAGAGCCGGACAGGGTCGCCAGGGCGCCAGCCACGGAGCGGCAGCCGAGGGAGCGCCCAGGCGAGCGTGGCTGGGATATCGGGCCGGTAACCGCGATTCCAGGGAAGGGAGCGACCGGGCTGTCCCCGTGATGGGTGGGGGGCCCGGGGCCCACGTCGCCCCGGAAGTGGCCGCCGAGTTCGGCCGGGTAGAGAGCGAGGCGGGGCCGAAGCAATCGGCACAGCGGTGGGCGGGTCGATGGATTCTGGGCCGTCGCCACTGCCCTCGCCTTCGGAGGGCGTGGAGGGGGAGCGGTCGGACGCTGGTGGCGGGCTGGGCTGTGGAGGTTGCGGCACCGCGCGTCGGGGACCGTACACCCACGCGTCGAGCACCTGAGCAGGATCGAAGCCGAGGCTGGCAGCGGCACGAGCGACCGTAGCGGCTCGGTATTCGAGCTCATGGGAGACGATTCCGGCAGCGGAAGCCCCTTCGACGGCGAGCGCGACGATGTCGTCGATTGCCATCGAGATTGGCTGCTGTTGCGTTCGAAGCGGCCGGGGAGGCTGCTCCGCGAAGGCGAGGGCGAGTTGGCCCCCCGGCGGCCCTCCGAAGGGGACGACCAGGGCACAGCGCTCGCCGAGTCCAGGTGGGAGCTCCTCGAGCCGATGCGCTACGACGACCAGAGCCAGAGCCCTCCGGCATACCGCTGCGGCGTCCGGTTCGAGCTCCGACGTAGAGCGTAGGACGGCGACCCGGCGGGGCCATGGTCGACGGGAATCGGGGCGGACGGCTTCGTTCAGCGCGGCGAGGTCGGTGGAAGCTTGGACCAACAATGGTGCCCAAGACGGGGGCAGCGAACGGAGAAGCTGCCGCATGCCAAGGTCGCACAGCCAGCTATCGCCGGTAAGGACGATCCCGACGGTAGGGTCGGCAAGGAAGACGGCTATCGGGATGGATGTGTCGGGTCCGGCCGAGCCGGCTACTGAAGTCACCGCACGATCCCTGTGACGGCGTCGATGGTCTGGGCGATCCGGGTATCGATGGTCTCGGCCGAGTCGAATGGCTCGCGAGGGATACGGTGCCGGAGCGCCATGGGCGCGACGGCTACGAGGTCTTCGAGCGCGGCAGCCGCCCGCCCGGCGAGCGCGGCGCGGGCTCGGGCAGCTCTGGCCGTGACGATCTCGCCGCGGTGGCCGGTGGCACCGGATGCGACCACGATTTCCACGATACGGTCGAGGACCGCTTCGGGGACTTCGACGCTTGCGACGCGCTCGCGCGCCTCGGCGACTGAGTGAGCGAGCGCCGCATCGGCTTCCTGGTATCGCGCGCAGAAGGCGACAGGGTCGTCCGTAAAGGCAATGCGGCGCGCGACAACCTCACGCCGGGCTGCGACGTCGGTGATGGTTTTGACGTTGACCGCGAGGCCGAAGCGGTCTTCGAGCTGGGGGCGGAGGTCGCCCTCTTCGGGATTGCCGGAGCCGACGAGGATGAACCGCGCGGGGTGGGTGATAGCGAGGCCATCGCGTTCGACGTGATTGACGCCGCTCGCTGCGACATCGAGCAGGAGGTCGACGAGGTAGTCGTCGAGCAGGTTGACTTCGTCGATGTAGAGGATGCCACCATCGGCTTCGGCGAGGAGCCCGGGCGCGAATTTCTTCTCCCCGCGCAGGAGGGCTGCTTCGAGGTCGAGGCCACCGAGCACTCGGTCATCGCTGGCCCCAAGGGGCAGGGTGACGACGGGGACGGGAATTCCGGCGTGGGCGAGCGCCTGGGCGAGCGCGCGTACCGTGGTCGACTTTGCGGTTCCCCGGTCGCCGAGGGCAAGGAGTCCGCCGATCTGGGGGTCGATGACGTTCAGCAGGAGTCCCAACTTGAGTTCGTCTTGGCCAAGGATGGCGGAGAAGGGAAAGGTCAGCGTCTCGCAAGCCGGGTGGTTAGGGGGTTGCAAGGGAGACTCCTTCGATTTGGTCGTCGAGAATCCTGGCTACTGCGTCGAGCTGCTCGATGATGTCGGGAGGCGCATCCCAGAGTCCGCGGCGGGACGCTTCGAGCAGCCGCTCGGCCATGCGCTGGACAGCGAGGGGGTTCTCGCGCGCCATGGCTTCCCGAAGGGTGTCGTTGAGGAGATATTCGCGCGCGACCTCGGTGAAGAGGTCGCTGCTGACTGCGGAGGTGGTGGCGGCCCAACCGAAGGTGTTGTCGAGCCTCGTCGCCACCTGTGCGACTCCGTTGTACCCGTGTTCGAGCAGGGCGTCGCGCCACTTTGGGTTGAGGAGACGGGTCTTGGTTTCGTACCAAAGGGCTTCGCGAAGGGTGCGGACGCGGCCGCCGCGATGGAAGGTATCGGCGACGAGGGTGACGGGCTCTTCGCCTCGGGCCTGACGGGCGGCGTTCGTCAGCCCGCCGAGGTATTCGAAGTAGTGGTCGACGTCGGAGAGGGAGACCTCGGTGGAATCGACGTTCTGGAAGGTGACCTCGACGGTGCGCAGAAGCCGACGGAGCACGGTTGGGTGTGCGGCCGCGAGGAGTCGATCGCCGTAGGCAAAGCTGGTGGAATCGGCGAAGACTTCGCCGAGCTGCTCCGCATCTTCCCATTGGGACGACAAGACGGCGTCGTTGACGCCGGTTCCGTAGCGGCCCGCACGCTGGGAGAAAACCCGCGCAGCTGCCTCGTCGAAGCCGATGCCGAGCTCTTCGGCGGCTTCGAGGACGTGTTTCCGGACGAAATTCTGGTCGAGCGGTTCGTCCAGCGCCGCGACGGCCCGGAATGCGCGGTCGAGTAGTGAAGTGGAGGGGAGGAAGAGGTCGCGGAAGATGCCGGAGACGGTGAGGAGGACATCGACGCGGGGGCGCCCGAGTTCGTGGAGCGGGGTAATGGTGAACGCCGTCATTCGGCCGAACGAGTCGGCGGTCGGCCGAACCCCGATGAGGCGGAGGACCTGGGCGATGGCCTCCCCTCTCGCCTTGATGGTCTCGAGGCCCCAAAGAACGACGCCAACGGATTCGGGGTAGTGACCTGCCTGGCGCAGCGCCTCGGCGAGGAGATCATCGGCGAGGCGCTCCCCGGCTGCTATTGCCGATGGTGTGGGCACCCGATACGGATCGACTGCGACGAGCCCGCGGCCTGTCGGGAGGGCGGATGGTTCGCGAACGGGGTCGCCGCCCGGCGAGGGTGGGATAAAGCGGCCGGCGAGTGCCGCGACGAGGCCATCGAGCTCGGTTGCGCCGCCGAGGAGCTCGAGCCGCTCGCGCAGGTGGCGATACCATCGATCGACGAGGTCCGGATCGAGATTCGAGAGCACGCCTTCGGGCTTCGGCGGATGCTCTTCGATGACGGAACGGGCGAACGCCTCGATGACTTCTCGGGTCGCGCGCTCGCTCCCGGCGAACGGAAGTATTACATCGAACAGGGATGGTTCGCGGCCAGCGGGCTCGAGGGGATATTCGGCGGCGGCGGCAAGGACGCCGGACGCCTCCGCGGGAGGGATACCCTCGCCGAGCACGTGGAGGCCGAGCGGTACGAGGGTTGCTTCGAGTTCATCGAGGGCGCGGGTGAGCGATTCGACGTATGGCGCGGCGTCGGTGCTCGACGGGGGCGGAACGATACTGTGGAGGCCGGCCTCGCGCGCAGCGGCAATCAGGGCTTCGAGCCTCGTGTCGGTTGGGGTCTCGCGAAATGCTTCGAGGGCATCGCGGGCCGCGGCGAGCGTGCCGTGGAGTTCGGCCCGCGCAACTGGGGGGCTCAGATAACTCACGATTTCGGAGCCGGAGCGGCGGCGCGCGATGGCGGCCTCGGCCGGGTTGTTCATGCAGTAGTAGTAGAGGTGGGGGATTGGCCCGATCAGGGCCTCCGGGAAGTCGGTCGCGAGGAGGCCGGCTTGCTTCCCGGGCATGAACTCGAGCGCCCCATGGGTTCCGAAGTGCAGGATGGCATGCGCACCGAATCGGCGAGCTATCCAGTCGTAGAGGGCGACGAAGCTGTGGCTCGGTGACGCATCGGGGCTGTAGAGCAGGCCGATGGGATCGGAGTAGCCACCGTTATCGGGCTGGACCAGGACAGCCACGTTGCCGAAGACGGCACCACGGATGGCGAGGGCCGCGCCATCGGTGTCGATATCGCCTGGAGGCTTTCCCCATTGGCGAGAAACGCGCTCGACTCCCGGTGCGCCCGAGGCGTACTCGGCCGTCGCGTACCAATCCGCGATGGCGACCCCTGTCCTTGGTGCGCCGGCCTCCGCATCGAGGACCGTCTCGAGGAGGTGTGTCGGGGAGTCGGGGACGTCGACGAAGTATCCCTCCTCGCGAAGCCGAACGAACAGCGCGTGGAGCGAGGCAAAAACATCCAGGTATGCGGCTGTGCCGACGGCGCCGCCATCCGGTGGCACACAGAAGAGGACGATGGCGATGCGCTTTTCCCGATTGGGGATTCGGCGCAACTCGACGATTTTCGCGGCGTGGGCAGCGACGCGGTCGGTCATTTCCGCGATGGGAACCATCCGGTCGTCGACACTGGAGCGACCGGCGACGACGCGCGGAGCGAGCCCTGCCTCGAGTTCCGGTACGGCGACCTGCATCGCGACCGCCATGGGCGCCAGGCCGGCCGGGTTCTCCTGCCAGGCTTCGACCGATTGGAACAGCAAGGGGACCGCGTTTACCTGGGGGCAATCCCACGCTTGGAGGAGGGCGACGTCACCGGCGAGGTTGGGCTGGCCGTGGGTGCCCGTCAGGGTGAACCCGGACAAGTTGATGACGAGGTCGAAACGTTGGGCACGGAGTGCGTCGTCGATGCGACCAGCGGCGTCGAGCGCGCCGAACCATGGCACGACCCGGAGGTTGTTTCGCTCGAGCGATTCGACCATCGCGGTGATGTGTGCGTGGTTGCCCGACGTGATCTGCGTGGAGAAAACGACGAGCAGGACCGTGCCAGCTGGGTCGGGCATGGGCCGGGCCGCCTCGAGGGCGACGATGAATTGGTCCCAAGTGGCTGCGATACCGACCGCGGGGTGCCAGAAGCCGCACGCCGGGAAAATTTCTGGCCAGCCGGGGTCGGGGACGGCGCTCGGTTCGACCTCGTGAGCGAGCGCCGCCAAGGCGAGGGCGACGTTTTCGGCGGAGAGGTTCAACAAGGCCTGAAGAATGCGGCCCAGCGAGCGCAGTTGCGGCTGGTCGGTCGGGAGGTGATGTGCCACCTGCGGAAGGAGGGTCGCGATAGCGGCCGGGACGGGTGGAACCGGGTAGCCGGCGGAAGCGAGGGTGCCAGCAGCGACTGCCAAGGCGGGCCGGGCGGCAGGGTCGGAAATTACCAGCCCGGGCACCCGGGCGAGCGCCATGATGGCGGGGGCATTCGGCGCGCTCGGAAAGAACCAGGGGGTTGCGTCGGCGAGGGTACTGGCGGCGGGTTGGAATCGATCGTCAGCGAGACCCGTCACGAAGACGGCGTCCCAGCGGCGCTGGAGGAGGGAGTCGAGGGTGCCGCCCTCGAGAAGAGCGTCGCGGTCGATGAATTCCGGCACCACGGCGACTCCCCAGCGCTCGGCCGCGAGCTGTATCCCGGAGCGGAGTGGGAACGCCCGGTGTCCATCGAATCCGACGAAGAGGCAGCGGAGGGTGGCACTCACTGGGGCAGGGCTCCGGGATGCAGTGCACGGGCGAGGCTTTCGACGCCGGCGCCGACGCGGTCGGTGGGGAGGAAGATCTGCCAGGCGGGGAGAACGATAATTCGGTTGTCACGGACTGCGGGGAGTTCGCGCACTCCTGGGGAATCGAGGAGGGCTCGGTAGTTTGTAAGGCCCTTTCCCCAAACGTCGACGATGAGGATGACATCCGGATTGAGGGCGGCGACGCTTTCGGCTTGGGCCGGGCCGCCGGTTTCGCTGAGGACCTCCCCGCCTGCGAGGGAAACCAGGGTCGGGGTGATTCCGCCTCCCGATTTGCCGACGATGAATGGACGGTTCGCCTGGTCGGAGAGGGCAAGCACGCGTGGCTTCGTGGGTGCATTCTTGACTGCCTTCTGGACGCGGTCGACGGATTGCATCATTTCGGCGATGAGGGCCTCGGCGCGCTGTGGCTCGCCGACAGCCTTGCCGATGGCACGAACGTTCTCCGCGATTTCCTCGGGTGTCCCCCAATGCGCAAAGACGAGCAGGGGGATTTGGAGTTGTTCGAGCTGTTTGGCTGCATCCTGCTCGCCACCGTGGCGTGCGCTGATGAGGACGAGGTCGGGCCTGAGGGCGACGATGCTTTCGGGCTCGGGCTTCGTGCCTGGTGGGAGTTTCGTTGCAACCCGACCGGCGGCATCGGCGCCGGCGGCAAGGGATGCGTTGGCATTGGATTCGGGCGCGGCGGCCACGCGCTCGGGGCCCGCGAGCCGGATGGCGATGTCTGCAACATCGTTGGAAAGGGCGACGATGCGCTGCGGACGTTGGGCGATGGTGACCTTACGCCCTTCGAGTTCCACGGTCACGGGGAAGGAGGCGACGACCGGGGTGGCGGTGGGCTGGGCCGGTTGGCTGGCCGGCGATGGCGAGGCGGCGGATGTGGCTTGCTGCTGGGGCGGAGTACCGTTCTCATCGTCGCCGCCCGACCCGCAGGCAGCGGCGACAGGGAGGATGAGCAGCGCGAGGGCTGCGAGCAGAATCCGATTCACGTAGATACCTCCGTGGTATGGTTGACGGCCCGACCGGCGGCGATTAGCCGCGTCGGCCCGGGATGGCCAGCTGGACCGCCCGGCTCGGTCCCGTCCCGGGCGTGCTCATGGAGAACGGCGATGACCTCGTCGATCGATGGGGCATCACCGAGGCGCCAACGGGCGCCGCGGACAATGAAGGGGGGATGGCCTACGACGAGCGTTTCGATGGCGTCGTGCTCGGCATTGGACCAGGCGGAGGGTGCAACGACGTCGAAGCCAAGCTCGGCAGCGAACCTGCCGGATTCCGATTCGGCGGGCGTTATGACCGTGACGTCGAGGCAACCGTGGCGGAAGAGCGCGGCCAGGACCCGGACGAGGGAGACACCCTGCCCCGCCACCGCGAGCCTGCGCGGATGGGCGTGACGGACGGCGACGACGCTGGGGCAATCGACAAGGTCGTCCGGGCGAACGGCGACGCCTACGCCGTAGGCGTCGCGGAGGAGGGAGGGAGCGAGAACCACGGTGGGGTCGCCATCGGCGCGCACTTTTCCTCCCTGCATGACGAGGATGCGATCGCAGAAGCGGGCGGCGAGGTTGAGGTCGTGGAGGACAGCGATGCCGCCAGCGCCGTTACCGATGACGTCGCGCGTGATGGCGAGCGCGTGAAGTTGGTGGCGTAGGTCGAGGGCGGAGACAGGCTCGTCGAGCAGAAGAAGTTTGGGTTCGCCGCAGATGGCGCGGGCGAGCATGACGAGCTGGCGCTCGCCGCCGGATAGTGAGGAGACTGCGCGGTCCCGCAGATGAGGGAGGCCGACCCGTTCGAGGGCGGCGGCGGCGAGCGCGTAATCGTGGGCGGAATCGACCACAAGCCCGGATCGGTGGGCGTGGCGCCCGAGGAGGACGACCTGCTCGACGGAGAGGGGGAAATCGATGCGGGTATCCTGCGGGACGTAGCCGATGAGGCGCGATCGCTCGCGGCGGGGAATGCGGTCGATGGGTTGTCCTTGGAGGACGACGCTGCCGTGGGTTGGGCGGAGCAGTCCCGCGAGCAGCCGAACGAGTGTCGATTTGCCGGCTCCATTGGGGCCGACGAGACCGACGAGCTCGCCGGGGACAACCTGAATGTGGACGTTGTCGACAATGGTGCGGCCGGACAAGTCGAGGCCAAGGGCTCGGGTTTCGAGGAGTGCGGTCGTCACAGTGCGAACTCCCGGCGGCTCCGCAGGACGAGCAAGAGGAAGAGCGGACCGCCAACCAGCGAGGTGACGACGCCGACCTGGAGCGTGACGGGCTGGAAGGCCATACGGGCGACGGTGTCGCACATTACGAGGAAGGCCGCGCCCCCGAGGGCGCTGGCCGGCAGGAGCAGCCGATTGTCGGTGCCGACGATGAGCCGCAGCGCATGGGGGATGACGAGCCCGACAAAGGAGATGACGCCCGTCACGGCGACGGCCGCGCCGGTGACGAGGGCAGCGAGGCCGAGGACCGCCCAGCGGACTGGTCGCACCGCGACCCCGGCGCTGGTCGCAAGGTCTTCGCCGAGGAGGAGGAGATTGAGGTCGCGGCCGAGGGCGACGATGCCCGTGACGCCGATGAGGATAGGGGCGAGGGCGAGGCGGACGTGCTCCCAGGTTCGCGCCTCGAGGCCGCCTTGGAGCCAGAAGATGATGCTGCGAATCTCCTGTTCGTTGCGGGCATTGGCGACGAAGGCACTGACAACGCCGCCCAGGAA
>NZ_DAOUBJ010000130.1:0-16585 GCF_034432735.1 Tepidiforma sp.
TCACCGCAACCGTCGCCATGCGCGCAGCATAGGAAAACTTCCCCGCCCGCGAAACCTTCCCGTCCCCTTGCCCGCCCTACCCGCTGCCGGCCAGCTCGTGGAGCGCCACCCGCACCTCCGCAGCCCGCTCGATTGCCTCCTCCGGCGTCTCCTGCACCGTAATCAAATTCACATGGCGAGCGCCCCGCTCCACATACCGCCACACGAACTCCGCCACCTCGCGGGCCGTCCCGAACGGCGTGTACCGCTCGAAACGCTCGAAAGGAAGCCGGTACGTCGCCTCCATACCCCGCGCCACCAACACCCGCGCCCTCGCCCGGTCCTGCTCCACACTCGTCCAGAACTGCATCCCCGGCTCCACCGCCGCCCGCTCCCGTCCCGCCTCGCCGGCGAACTCCGCGATCCGCGCCACCGCCTCCGCGAACCGCTCCGGCGAAAGCCAGATACCCGTGTAGCCATCCCCCAGCCGCCCCGCCCGCCGCAACGCCGCCTCGCTCCGCCCACCCACGAAAATCGGCACCGGCCGAAACGGCTTCGGGTAGACCGTCACCTCCTCCAGCGTAAAGTGCCGCCCCCGGAAACTCACCCCATCCTCCGTCCAGAGCCGCTTCAGAATCATCATCGCCTCGTTCGCCCGGGCCCCCCGCGTCCGCGGATCCACCCCACAGCTCCAAAACTCGTGCGGGTCCTCCCCACCCACACCGATCCCCAAGGTGAACCGTCCCAAGCTCAGCTGATCCAGCTGCGCCACCTGCAGCGCCACCGGCACCGGGTGGCGCAGCGGCAACAGATAAACCGCCGTCTTCAGCTCGATCCGCTCCGTCACCGCCGCCGCCGCCGTCAGCGTCACCAGCCCATCGTTCCCAAAACCGTAAAACGTCACATGATCACCCGCCACCAGCCCGTCCAGCCCCAGCGCCTCCGCCCGTCGGGCCGCGTCCAACACCATCCCGCCGGTCGTCCCCGTGCGAACATCCCACCCGCGCAGCATCACCGAAACATGCGGAGCCCTCATCGCCCCCCATCTTAGGTCCCCTCCGCACTTTTCGCGTTCACCCGCGTCTGGGATAGTCCGTTCCAACCATCACCGCCCGGAGCACCCATGTCCCACGGTCCAGCCCGCCAGCCCATGATCTTCGACCGCGCCTTCCTCACCGACGCCGAAGGCGTCACCGAGCTCATCTTCGTCCGCCACGGCGAACAAGATATCCCCGATCCCCGCTCCGGACCCGTCGGCGACACCATCGACCCGCCCCTCAGCGAGCGCGGCCGTCAGCAGGCCGAAGCCGTCGCCGCCCGGCTCAGCGCCGACCGCGTCGACGTCGTCTACGCCAGCCCCCTCCAGCGCGCCCACGAAACAGCCCGCGCCATCGCCCGCCACCACCGCCTCGAGCCCATCGTCGTTCACGACCTCCGAGAAGTCGAAATCTTCCGCGACATCCCCCCCGAACGATCCGCCGTCGAATTCCTCGGCCGCGACCTCCTCCAGGGCATCCGCGAGCGCATGCTCCGCGAACGCAAATGGGACGTCTATCCCTACTCCGAATCCTCCTTCGAATTCCGCAAACGCACCGTCAATGCCGTCGAAGCCATCATCGCCGGAAACCTAAGCAAACGCGTCGTCATCGCCTGCCACGGCGGCGTCATCAACGCCTACATCGGCCACATCATCGGCAGCCCCTACGACATGTTCTTCCGGCCGGCCCACGCCTCCATCTCCATCGTCTTCGCCGGCGATGGCATCCGCGCCCTCCAGTCCCTCAACGACGTCCACCACCTCCGCACCGGCGAGTGGAACCTCGTCTCCCATTGAGAGCGCCGGCACCAAAGCCCGACCACAGCTAGAATCGCCCCACAACCGCACCCGAACCCCAGCCTCGGAGGTATCCCCATGCCCATCGCCGATTTCTCCCTCGCCGGCAAAGTCGCCATCGTCACCGGCGGAAGCCGCGGCATCGGCCGCTCCATCGCCATCGCCCTCGCCGAAGCCGGCGCCGACGTCTGCGTCGCCGCCCGCAAGCCCGAATCCCTCGAAGAAACCGTCGCCGCCATCCGAGCCACAGGCCGCCGGGGCATCGCCGTCCCCACCAACGTCCGCGACATGGCCGCCCTCGAAAACCTCGTCGCCGAAACCAAGCGCCAGCTCGGCCGCATCGACATCCTCGTCAACAACGCCGCCACCAACCCCGTCTTCGGCCCCATCGCCAACCTCGACGAACGCGCCTGGGACACCGTCATGAACACCAACGTCAAGTCCGTCTTCTTCCTCAGCAAACTCGTCCGCCAGGCCATCCTCGAGCACGGCCAGGGCGGCTCCATCATCAACGTCAGCTCCACCGGCGGATTCCGCGCCTCCACCGGCCTCGGCGCCTACTCCATCTCCAAAGCCGCCATCGTCATGCTCACCCAAGTCTGCGCCAAGGAATGGGGAGCCGATGGCATCCGCGTCAACTGCATCGCCCCCGGCCTCATCCGCACCGAATTCTCCCGCGCCCTCTGGGAAAACGAAGCCATCCTCAAAAACTCCGTCCAAACATCCGCCCTCAAACGCATCGGCGAACCCGACGAAATGGCAGGAGCCGTCGTCTACTTCGCCAGCCCAGCCAGCTCCTTCACCACCGGCCAGACCCTCATCCTCGACGGTGGCGCCCTCGCCTGAACCATGACCGACATGCTCGTCCGGCTCTACGACCTCCCGCCGGTCCAGCCCCACCTCGCAGCCCTCGCCGCACGCGGTATCACCTGCCGGCGGCCCGAATCCTACGAACGCACCGCCGTGCTCGCCTTCGTCGCCGCCGAATTCCCCGGCTGGGTCGACGAAACCACCATCGCCCTCGCTCGCGTACCAGCCACCTGCTTCGTCGCCATCGAAGACCAGCGCATCCTCGGCTTCGCCTGCTACCACGCCACCCGACCCGGCTTCTTCGGCCCCACCGGAGTCACCCGCCCATCCCGCCGCCTCGGGATCGGCGCCGCCCTCCTCCTCTCCACCCTCCACGCCATGGCCGCCGAAGGCTACGCCTACGCCATCATCGGCTCCGTCGGCCCAGCCGACTTCTACCAACGCGTCGTCGGTGCCATCCCCATCCCCGGCAGCCAGCCCGGCATCTTCGGCAATCGCATCGATCAGCCAGCTCCGTAGCCCCCCGGGGTCAACCCGGTAAACGCCAGTTACAGCACCTTTAACGTTCGCCACAAAGCGCTAACGCCCCGTCGCCAACGTTCCGACACTTCCGGAGAGGTCGATAACCAAGGAGCGAACCGAGCCGGTGTCCATCAGCCCCCTCACCGCCACCGCCACCGCCGCCGCCACCCGACGCATCGTCCGGCGCGTCCTCGAAACCGGCGCCATCCGCACCCACTGCCAACCGATCGCGTCGCTCACCACCGGCGATATCCTCGGCTACGAAGCCCTCACCCGCCCCGACGCACCCGCACCCCTCGATAACCCCCAAGAATTCCTCGCCGCCGCCAGCAGCTGCAACCTCCTCGAACAAGTCGACCACAGCTGGCGCATCTCCGCCGTCGCGCGCCTCGGCCCCCTCCTCGGCTCCGAACAAGCCCTCTTCCTCAACTGCACACCCACCGCCCTCACCAGCGGCCAGCTCTCCCCAGCCCTGTTCCAAGCCCTCGTCCGGCGCCACGGCCTCCAGCCCGAACGAGTCGTCCTCGAAATCACCGAAGAACGCGCCATCGAAGACTTCGAACACATGCGCCGCGTCGTCAGCGGCTTCCGCTCCAGCGGATTCCTCTTCGCCATCGACGACGCCGGCGCAGGCCCCTCCAGCCTCCAATCCATCGTCGAACTGCGGCCCGACTTCATCAAACTCGACCGCTGGCTCGCCCGCGACATCGAATTCGACCGCGGACGCCGATCCATGGTCGAGGCCATCTGCACCTTCGCCCGCCAAGTCGGAGCCCGCGTCATCGCCGAAGGCATCGAAACGCGCGACCAGCTCACCGCCTTCATCGAACTCGGCGCCGATTACGGCCAAGGCTATTACCTCGGCCGCCCAGCACCCACCCCAGAGGCCATCTCCCCCGAAGGCCGGCTCGCCATCCATCGCGCCAACCGCCTCCGCCGCACCGCACCCGTCGTCTCCCGCGTCGGCGACCTCGTCACCATCACCCCCACCGTCAGCGTCCTCACACCCGGCTCGGCCGTCATGCAACAATTCACCAACAACCGCCACCTCGAAGCCGTCATCGTCCTCGATGGCCGGCGCGTCCAAGGCATCATCACCCGCGGTCGCATCTTCGAGCGAATGTCCGGCCAATTCGGCCTCCCCCTCAACGGCCGGCGCCCCGCCGCCGAACTTTGCGCCCCCGCCACCATCGTCGATTCCGCCCACTCCCCCCGGACCGCCGCCCGCGCCGCCCTCGAACGCCCCAGCCCCTTCCAACAAGACCCCCTCGTCGTCCTCGAAGAAGGCACCTGCGCCGGCATCGTTCGCATCCACGAACTCCTCCAGGCCGTCCTCGCCGAAGAAGTCGCCGAAGCCCGCAACCTCAACCCCCTCACCGGACTCCCCGGCAACCCCCGCATCCGCGAACACCTCGAACGCCTCCGCCAGAGCCCCGAAGCCTGGTACCTCCTCTACGCCGACCTCGACCAATTCAAAAAATTCAACGACAGCCACGGCTTCGCCCACGGCGACACCGCCATCCTCGCCCTCGCCCGCATCCTCACCGAAGCCGCGGCCGTCGCCCGCCACGACCTCTTCGTCGGCCACGTCGGCGGCGACGACTTCATCCTCACCGTCCACGCCGACGACCTCGACGCCTTCCACGCAGCCTGCCACCGCGCACTCCAACAGCCCCACTGGTTCGACCCCGAACGAAAGCTCCCACCCGATGCCAGCCTCACCGTCTCCATCGCCGGCTGCCCCTTCGCCCGGATCGCCCACCTCGACTACGAAGATCTCGCCGCCACCATCGCCCAGGCCAAGCGCCTCGTCAAACACGCCGGCGGCAACGGCTTCGACATCTTCGAAAACCTCACCCCTACCCAGCACAACGCCGAAGCCGCCTAGCCCGCCACTCGCCCCCAAGCCGAACCGGTCGTAGAATCCGTTCGAGTCCGAACCGGCCCCGCCCTGGCCCCCACCGGACCCTACCTGAACCGACGGAGACAGCATGACCGCCGCCCCTACCACCCCCGGGCGCCTCGAGCGCCGCAAAGCCCGAACCCGCGCCGCCATCCTCCAGGCCGCCAGCACACTCTTCCACCAGCACGGCTTCGAAGACACCTCCATCCAGCAGATCGCCGAGCGCGCCGATACCGGCGTCGGCACCCTCTACGGCTACTTCCCCTCCAAAGAAGCCCTCCTCCGCGAAGTCCTCCGGACCTCGCGCGACGAAGCCGTCGCCCGCTACCGCGCCGCCGTCGCCGGCGAAACCCCCACCATCGAGCGCGTCTGCACCGCCCTCACCTCCATCGCCGAATACCTCCAGGCCAACCGTCGCCTCCTCGCCTCCGTCTTCCGCGTCGCCGCCCGCAGCCACTCGTTCGACGACGAATACGCCGATTGGCTCCAACGTAGCTTCACCGAACTCATCCAGTCCGGCATCCAAACCGGCGAGTTCCATCCCGTCCCCGCCGACGCCGCCGCCCGCATGCTCATCACCACCGTCATGACCGCCACCCTCGGCATCGGCGCATGGGCCGGTCGGGCTGGCGACCCCAACGTCCTCGGCGAAATCCACCAACTCGCACGCGCCCTGCTCACCCGCTGACCATTCGACCCCCAGCACAAGAGCGGCGCGGCGGCACATCCCCGGAATGGGGGACCGGGGCGTCTCACCTGCCGCCGCGCCGCGGCCGTCGGGACACCACAGAAGCCCCGGCAGCACCGCCAAGCCTGCGCTTCGCCCACCCCAACTGCCACGGACCATCGTTCCCCTTCTCCCTGCCCCATCGGACCCGACCCCTACCGTCAGCCCACTACCCGCCCCCCGGGGCCAACCCTGCTACCATCACAACCAACCTCCCAGCTGGAGCCCGCCGCGTGACTACCACCGCCGGACCCGACCAGGCCCGCATCCGCGCCGCCGTCATCCAACTCCTCGAAGCCATCGGCGATGACCCCACCCGCGACGGCCTGCGCGATACCCCCCGCCGCATCGCCGAAATGTACGCCGAAATCTTCGAAGGCCTCTTCTACGACCCTCGCGAACACCTCCGCGTCGGCTTCGAAGTCGCCCACGACGAAATGGTCATCCTCCGCAACATCCCCTTCTACTCCATGTGCGAACACCACTTCCTCCCCTTCCACGGCGAAGCCCACGTCGGCTACATCCCCGATGGCCGCGTCGTCGGCATCTCCAAGCTCGCCCGCGTCGTCGAAGGCTACGCCCGCCGCCCCCAAATCCAAGAACAGCTCACCAGCCAGATCGCAGAAGCCATCCAGGAAGTCCTCCAGCCCGATGGCGTCGCCGTCGTCATCGAAGCCGAACACCTCTGCATGACCATGCGCGGCGTCAAGAAACCAGGCTCCCGAATGGTCACCAGCGCCATGCGCGGCGACTTCAAACACTCACACGTCACCCGCGCCGAATTCCTCTCCCTCGTCCACGGCCACCACTGACCATCAGCCTGCCCGAACCTCGTTCCGCAAAACGCCCGCCCCGGTCACCTCCACCTCCACCACATCCCCCGGGTGAATCTCCGGCGGGCTACCCGGCGTGCCCGTGAAGATCACATCCCCCGGAACCAGCGTCATCACCGCGCTCACGAACCGCACGATCTCCGGAATATCCCGGATCAGCTCCGTCGAACGCCCCCGTTGCACCTCCCGCCCGTTCAGCCGCGTCACCACCTCCAGCTCGTCATGCCGCAGCCCCGTCACGATCGCCGGCCCGAAAACACCGAACGTATCGCTCCCCTTCGCCCGCCACCACTGACCATCCTGCTGTTGCCACACCCGCGCCGAGACATCGTTCCCCGCCGTGAAACCAAAAATCGCCGCTTCCGCCTCCTCCCGCGTCGCCCCCTTCACCCGCCGTCCGATCACGATCACAATCTCCCCCTCCGGATCCACCCGGCCGCAGCCCGGGGGCAACACAATCGCATCCCCCGGCCCCGCAACACTCGAAAGCGGCTTGAAAAACAGCGTCGGCGGATCCGGCACAGGCCGCCCCTGCAAATGACTCCCATAGTTCAGCCCCACGCAGACAATGCTCCGCGGAACGCAAGGCGGAAGCAGACGCAGCGAAGCCAGCGGCAACACCTCACCCGTCGCCCGCGTCTCCTCCCAGAACGGCTCCTCCACCACCCGCACCATCCCATCCTCCAGCACCCCCGCACCCCGCCGACCGTCCGCCCGTTCGAACCTCACATAGAGCGCCATGCCCACATCCTCCTGACTCGGCGGTCATCCTCACTCGACAGCGCCCCACCCGCAACCCCAAACTGAAGCCCGCCCTGGAAATCCACCCACGGAGTTCCACATGCCCGCCAAAATGACCATCGACGAAATCCACGCCTTCCTCGACTCCCGCCCCGGCTGGATCGCCCTCTCCACCATCGCCCCCTCCGGCCATCCCCACACCGTCCCCATCGGCTACTTTCGCCTCGGCCAAAAAATCTACATGGGCTGCCGCAAAGGCACCCAAAAAACGAAAAACGTCCAACGCAACCCCCTCGTCTCCCTCATGCTCGAAACCGGTACCACCATGCAGGACATCAAAGGAGTCTGCATCCAGGGCACCGGTCGCGTCATCACCGACCCCTCCGAAGCCCTCCATCTCCGCCGCGAGGCCATGCGCCGCCGCGGCGTCCCCGAAGACCAGCTTCCCACCGAGGTCGGCCCCGAGACCGCCTACATCGAAGTGACGCCTACCCGGTACATCTCCTGGGACTACAGCAAAACCTAGCCACGGGACCCCCGCCCAACCCCCAAATCCCACCGCAGGAGCCAACCATGCAGGCCGCAACCCCCGCCCAACCCACACCCATCGCCTGGTACCTCTCCCCCTGGAAGCGCTACGTCCTCTTCGAAGGCCGCTCCAGCCGCCCCGAGTTCTGGTGGTTCACCCTCGGGCAATTCATCATCGGCGTCGTCCTCTCCACCCTCGGCCAAGCCTCCGGCTTCTTCGATGCACTCTCCTTCCTCTTCTTCCTCGGCGCACTCCTCCCATCGATCGCCGTCACCGCACGGAGGCTTCACGACATCGGACAGTCCGGCTGGCTCCAGCTCATCGGCCTCATCCCCATCCTCGGCTGGATCGCCCTCATCGTCCTCTGCGCCCAGCCCACCAAACCCGGGCCCAACCAGTACGGAGAAGCGCCCCTCCCGCCCGCACCCTGAGCCTCAGACCAACGCCGAAGCCGGCACCGGCTTCCCGTCCACCAGCTCACCGAGCCAGCGCAACACCGAACTATCCCCATCCAGCGGGTCCGCACGCTCCAAATACCGGCGCCGGTACTCCCGCGCCACCAAGAGTTTCCCGTACCCCTGGCCCATCCGCGCCTCCCGGTCCCCCTCGACCGTCAGCAGCACCGAGCACACCGCCGCCGCCAGCCGGTCGCACATCGCCGCCATCTTCGCCTCCCGCTCGTCCTCGCTCGCCCCGAGGAGCGCTTCGAATCGCCGCCGAACGCCGCCCAGCGCATCGCGCGTAGCCGCCCCTTCGCCACGCCCCACCTCCGTCGTCACCGCGCCCAGCCGCTCCTCCAGCTCCCCGAAGAGCGCCTCGTGCGCGCCATTGCGCATAGCCGCCCGCGCCACATCCAGCGCCACCACATTCTCCGCCCCCTCCCAAATGCTCCCCAAGTGCGCATCGCGCAAAAGGCGTGCGTTCACCCACTCCTCGATATACCCGTTCCCCCCGCGAATATTCATCGCCATCCCCGTCGTCCAGCGCGCCCGCCGGCAGTTCGCATACTTGATGAGCGGCGTCACGATCCGCACCACCAGCTCATCGTGCTCCGAACCCCCGTCCGCCCGGTCCAGCGCCTGCGCCGCGAACAACACGATCGCCAGCGCCGCCTCGCTGTCCAGCACCATCTCGAACAGCTGCTCCCGAACCAGCGGCAACTCGAACAGCGCCCTCCCGAAAGCAGCCCGCCCCCGGGCGTGAACCACCGCCTCCAGCAGCGCCCGGCGCATCAGCGCCGCCGCCCGCATCCCGTTGCTCAGCCGCGAAACATTGATCATCTCCGCCATCTGCCCAAAGCCCCGGTCGATCGCCCCCACCACATACCCCACCGCCCCCTCGAACTCGTACTCCCCCGTCGGCATCGAGCGCGAACCCAGCTTCTCCTTCAGCCTCCGAATCACGTACCGATTCCGCTCACCCCCCTCCAACACCTTCGGCACCAAAAACATCCCCAGTCCCTTCGTCCCTGCCGGTGCCCCCTCCGGCCGCGCCAACGCCAAGTGCACATCCGCACCCGCATTCGAACAGAACCACTTCTCGCCCCAGATCCGCCACTCCCCATCCACGAGCCGCGCCACGCACTCGCTCGCCCCCACATCGCTTCCCCCCGTCCGCTCCGTCAGCAGCTGCGCCGATTGCATCAACTCCCCGAAATCCGTGCTCGTCAGCCGCGGCACATACCGCTCCTGCAGCTCCGCCGAGCCGAACATCCGCAGCACCCGCGCCGCCGAGTCCGTCATCGAAATCGGACAGAACAGCCCGAACTCCGACTGCACGAATACATAACTCAGCGCAAACTTCACCACGTGCGGCACCCGCCCCGGCCATCCCAACACCCCCGCCCGATGCGACATCGCCGCAAACCCAAAGCGCGAAAAGCCCAGCCGCTGCATCTCCACGAATGCCGGGTGATAGACAATCTCGTCGACCCGTCGCCCCAGCCGATCGTGCGTCCGCAGCACCGGCGGATGCGCATCCGCCACCGCAGCCAGCTCGTCCAGCTCGTCGCCAGCGCACCTCCCCACCTCCTCCAGAAGCGGCAACGCCCGCTCCACGTTTGCCGGCTCCGCATACGCCCCGAGCGCCCGCTCCAAATTCGGATCCGCCGTAAAAAAATTCATGCCGCGCGTCGAAGGCATCGCACGGTTCGAAGGTAGGTCCAGCGTCGTCATCCCCCGATAATACCCCCGTGGACCCCGTCGATGCCGCGCGCCATACCTTTCGCAGCAACTTCCACACCGAACCCACCCTCCTCGTCCGCGCACCCGGCCGCGTCAACCTCATCGGCGAACACACCGATTACAACGGCCTGCCCGTCCTCCCCTTCGCCATCGACCGCGCCACCGCCGTCGCCGCCGGCCCCTCCATCGCGCCCGCCCTCGAGGCCGTCTCTACCACCTTCGCGCCCCCGGCCACGCTCCCGCTCGATGCCACCCCAGCCACCGTCCCAGAACCCTGGCACCGGTACCTCGCCGCCGCCATCGCCGTCATCCGCGACCGTCTCGACGGGCGCGGCGCCCGCCTCGCCATCGCCAGCCATATCCCGCCAGCCAGCGGCCTCAGCAGCTCCAGCGCCCTCACCGTCGGTGTCCTCCTCGCGCTCGACACCCTCCACACACTTCGCCTCGCCCCCGACGAACTCGCCGAACTCGCCGCCCGCGCCGAACGCCTCGCCGGCGCCGAAACCGGCGGCATGGACCAGCGCGTCATCGTCTTCGCCCGCCCCGGCGCCCTCCTCCGCATCGACTTCCTCCCGCCGGCAATGCGCCCCCTCCCCCTGCCCGCCGAATGGGCCCTTGTCGTCGCCTCCTCCGGCAGCCCCGCCCCGAAAGGTGGCGCCGCCCGAAACGCCTACAACCAACGCGTCGTCGCCACCCGCATCGCCGCCGTCCTCCTCGCCGACATGCTCGGCGCCCAGCTCGAAGGCACCCCACTCCTCGGGAACGTCGCCGCCATCGACGCAGCACCCCTCCTCGTCGACGAACTCCCCGCTCGCATCTCCGCCCGCAAGGCCGCTGCCATGGCCGGCGTTCCCCTCCAGCCGCTCGTCGCCCTCTCCGCGGGAACCTTCGACCCCGATGCCCCCCTCCCCATCCGCCAATATGCCCGTCACGTCCTCACCGAAGCCGAGCGCGTCGACCTCGCTTGCGCCGCCGTCGAGGCCAACGACCTCGCCGCCCTCGGCGAACTCATGCTCGCCTCCCATACCTCCCTCCGCGACGACTACCGCTGCTCCACCCCTGCCCTCGATACCCTCGTCCACGCCATGACAAGGGCCGGCGCTGCCGGAGCGCGCCTCACCGGCGCCGGCTTCGGAGGATTCGCCATCGCCATCACCCAACACGGCAGCGAGCACGCCATCATCGAAGCCGCCCTGCGCGCCACAGGCGGGCCCGCCTTCCCCGTCATCCCCTCCCAAGGAGCCGCCGTCCTGTGACCACCCACCAGGCCGTCGTCCTCGCCGCCGGGCGCGGAACGCGCCTCGGCACCATCACCGCCCACACCCCCAAACCTCTCCTCGACCTCGCCGGCCGACCCCTCCTCCTCCGCACCCTCGACGCCCTCGCTAGTGCCGGCGTCCGACACGCCATCGTCGTCGTCGGCTACCTCGCCGACCGCATCGCCACCGCCCTCGCAGAAAACCCCATTCCCGGCCTCCGCCTCCAGCTCGTCCACCAGCAAACGCTCGACGGCACCGCGCGGGCCCTCGCCCTCGCCGCGCCCCACCTCCGCCCCGAGCCGTTCTTCGTCACCTGGGGCGACATCTTCGTCGAGCCAGCCAACTACCAACGCCTCGCAGCCGCCATCGCCTCGGCCGATGGCGTCCTGCTCGTCAACCAAGTCGACGACCCCTGGGCAGGCGCCGCCGTCTATGTCGACGCCCACGCGCGCGTCACCCGCATCGTCGAAAAGCCCCCGCCCGGTAGCTCCACCACCCCCTGGAACAACGCCGGACCCGCCATCTACGGCCCCTGGCTCTGGCCATTCCTCCACACCCTCCAACCCTCCCCAAGGGGCGAATACGAACTCCCTCGCGCCGTCGCCGCCGCCATCCAGTCCGGCATCACCATCCGCGCCGTCCCCGTCGAAGGCCCCTGGTTCGATATCGGCACCCCCGAATCCCTCGCCGCCGCCCGCCGCTACGCCCAATCCCAAGCCCGCGGTATCGTTCACCCATGACCGACCTCCCGTGGGACCTCTGGCTCACCCCCGGCGACCCCCCGACAGGCCTCGATATCGCCTTCACCTTCGATCCAACCACCAGCGAACTCACCATCCAGCTCACCAACCATACCGACCGACCGGCCACCCCCCGCGAAGTCCGGCTCGTCGCACAATGCGACACCCCCGCAGCCCATGGCTGGCTCTGGATCCACGGCCGCTACATGCAGATGGATGCCCTCGTCCGAAACTTCGGAGCGCCGGCCCCCGAAGGCTACGATGGCCGCTTCGCCCGCCCCGGAGACGAATCCATCACCTACATCAGCCGCGACCAGGCCATCATCGCCCTCCCCTATCACCCCGCACCCGCGCTCCTCGCCGCCTGCCTCCAGCCCGACCGCTTCAACTTCGACATCGAAGTCACCCTCGACCAAGCCGAAACCACCGTCACCAGCATCGCCCTCGTCTACGACGTCGACGGGCTCGAAATCGCCCCCGGCGAGACCATCACCCTCCCCCCAATCGCCCTCCGCGAAGGCCACGACCCCCTCGCGCTCATCGAGCAGTACGCCGCCGACGTCGCCGCCCGCATGCACGCCCGAGTCCCCGCCTCCGTTCCCACCGGGTGGTGCTCCTGGTACTACTTCTACAATCGCGTCAGCGAAGCCGACATCCTCGCCAACCTCGAAGCCATGGCACGCGAACGCCATCCCGCCGAGATCGTCCAGATCGACGACGGCTACCAAAGCTACACCGGCGATTGGCTCCTCCCGAACGAAAAATTCCCATCCGGGATGGCAGCGCTTGCCGCACGCATCCGCCAAGCCGGCTATCGGCCCGGCCTTTGGCTTGCCCCCTTCGTCCTCCACGAAGACTCCGCCGCCCTGCGGGAACATCCCGACATGGTCCTCCGCACCCACCAGGGACAGACCCTCTTCGTCCAAACCTGGCTCGGCCGCTGCGCCGTCCTCGATTGCACCAACCCCGAGGCCGAAGCCTGGCTCCGCCAGGTCATCCGCACCATCGTCCACCAATGGGGCTACACCTACCTCAAGCTCGACGCCTGCACCTACGCCGCCCGCCCCGCCTCCACCGTCCGCTACCATCGCCCCGGCACCACCGCCCGCGACAACCTACGCCGCGGGCTCCAAATCATCCGCGAAGAAGCCGGCGACGAAACCTTCCTCCTCGGCTGCACCTGCCATTTCGGCCCCGCCATCGGCATCGTCGATGCCATGCGTGTCGGCCCCGACGTCAAAGAAACCTGGGCCGACGGCCCCAACCCCTCCGTCCGCCACGCCATGCGCCTCACCCTCCAACGCAACTGGATGCACCGCCGCTGGTGGATCGACGACCCGGATTGCCTCATCGTCCGCGATACCGACACCGAGCTCACCGAGCCAGAAGTCCGATTCCTCGCCACCGCCATCGCCCTCAGCGGCGGCATGGTCGTCGCCAGCGACAACCTGCCCAAACTCACCCCCGAGCGACGCGAACTCGCCCTCGCCCTTTTCCCGCCCGCCGGCACCGCCGCCCGACCCCTCCACCCCGGCGACGGCCCCGCCCCCCGCGCCTGGCGCGCCGACCTCGGCGGCGGTCGCTTCCTCGTCGGTGTCCTCAACTGGTCCGACGAAACCGTTTGGATCCCCTGGAGCGAACTCCTCGAACCAGGCGAAGTCGGTTTCGACATCTGGAACCGCCGCCCCCTCCCAATGGGCGATATCCAGCTCCGCCCGCACGAAGGAACCCTCTGGCAAGTGTACGCACCAGCCCGCACCCCACGCCTCGTCGGCGATTCCGGCCACATCGCCTCTGCCGGCCTCTACCAGCGAGCCGTTAGCGGGCGGCTCCAGCTCCGGAACGACCGCCCCTACCCACGCACCGTCGCCGTCCTCCACCGCGGCTACACCCGCGTCGTCGAACTTGCACCGGGCGAAGCGCGCTGGTTCGACTAACCCCCGTACTTCACCCCCAGCTCGTCGAGCGTCAGCACCTTCGCCTCCCGCTTCAGCACCGCATTCGTCACCTCGCCGACCACACAACTGTGATCCCCCAAGTCCACCTCCCCAACCACACGCCCCTCGATATACCCCGGCGCTGCCACGATCACCGGCGCCCCATTCCCCGCCCACTCCGTCTCCTGCCCGTTGATCCGCGAGCCCTCCACCGACGTCGGCTTGAAAAACGCGAACGCAATATCCCCCTGACCGCTCTCCAGGAACGACAGCGCGAACTGCCCCGTCCGCTTCAGTAGCGCATACGCCCCACTATCCTTCTTCACCCCCATCGCCACCAACGGCGGCGAAAACGACGTCTGCGTCACCCAATTGATCGCCGCCGCCGAAACCTCCTCCCCATCACGTACCCCGAGCACATACAAGCCGTACGGAATCATCCGCAGCAACGTCTTCTTCGCAGCCTGCGCCTGCTCGTCCATCGCATACCTCCAGCACCGTCATCTCCCGCGTATCCTACCCAAACCGCGCAGCCACGCGCGCACGAGGTTCCCATGCCAGCTCTCACCCCCGACGAGCGCGACCGCTTCCTCCAGCAGCCCGGCATCCTCTGCCGCATCGCAACCGTCGATGCCCAAGGCGCCCCCCACGTCGCGCCCGTCTGGTTCATCTACGAAGACGGCGCCATCTACATCACCCCTCGCGCAACCTCAGCCTGGCTCGACCACATCCGCCATGAACCACGCGTCGCCCTCACCATCGACGACCAGCAAGCCCCCTACCAAAAAGTCGTCATCGAAGGCATCGCCGAAGTCGTTCGCCAGCCCGGCGACGACGCCGCATGGCGCGACCTCTACCGGCGCATCGCCACCAGATACGTCCCACCCGAGGCCGCCGAACAGTACATCCAGGAGACCATCGACCAGCCCCGCGCACTCATCCGCGTCCCCCTCACCGGCGCCCGCGTCCGAACATGGCGCATGCCACTCCGCGGCGAGCCCTACCGCGGCATCTGGCACCAGCGCTACTACCTCCCCGGCACCAAGCTCGCCAAAGAGAGCAGTCAGCCGCCCCCCGAAGGAAACCAACGATAGCGTCGGAGATCCAGCCGCCCCCCACCATCGAACACCACCCCCTCCTCCTCCAGCAGCCGGCGCTGCAGATCCGCAGCATCAGCCCTCCCGCGAAGGCTAATCCCCCCGGCAGCGTTCACCACCCGCCACCACGGCACCCCCGTATCCAGCGGCAAATACGAAAGCGCATACCCCACCGCGCGCGCCGCCGCCGGAGCCCCCAACTCCAACGCCACCTGTCCGTACGTCATCACCCGCCCCGGAGGGATCGCGCTCACCAGCGCATACACCCGCCCGTAGAATCGAGCCCCCGAACCGTGTGCAGCACCCACGCCCCCAACCGTATCATTCCCCGTCACCATGCAGCCCCAACTCCCGGCGCTCGCCGGCATCCGCGTCATCGCCGCCGGCCAGATCCTCGCAGCACCCTTCTGCGCCACCCTCCTCGCAGAATTCGGCGCCGAAGTCATCAAAATCGAGCCCCCCATCCATGGCGAAGCCAACCGCGGCAACCTCTCCTTCGAACAAGACAACCGCGGCCAAAAATCCATCACCCTCGACCTCGCCCAAGCCGAAGGGCGCGCCATCTTCCGCCGGCTCACCGACACCGCCGATATCCTCATCGAAAACTTCCGGCCTGGCGCCCTCGAAGCCTGGAACCTCGCCCCCGACTCCCTCCGCGAAACGAACCCCGGCCTCATCGTCGTCCGCATCTCCGGCTTCGGCCAAACCGGCCCCTACCGCGACCGCGCCGCCTTCGACCGCGTCGCCCTCGCCTTCTCCGGCATCACCGCCGTCACCGGCTACCCCGATAGACCGCCCGTCCGCCCCGGCTACTTCATCGCCGATTACGGCGCCGGAATCTTCGCCGCCTTCGGCGCACTCGTCGCCCTCCGAGCCCGCGACAATACCGGCCGCGGACAAGACGTCGATGTCGCCCTCTACGAAGCCACCTGGCGCATGAGTGGCACCCACGCCGCAAACTACGCCCTCACCGGCCGCAACCGCCCCCGAAGCGGCAACTACTTCCCAGGCGTCGTCCCCGCCGAACAATTCGAAACCGCCGACGGCCACTACCTCGTCATCAACGCCACCACCCAACGCGCCTTCGAAAAGCTCTGCGCCGCCATCGGTCAGCCCGAACTCACCGCCGACCCACGCTTCACCCCCCGCCAGAACCTCCTCGCCAACCACGAAGCCATCCACGCCATCATCCGCGAATGGGTCGCCCGCCGCACCCTCGCCGAAGCCCAAGAAGCGCTCGACCGCCACGGCGTCCCCGCCTCCAAGGTCTACCAAATCAGCGACATCGTCGCCGATATCCACTACGCAGCCCGCGAACAGATCGTACCCGTCACCTCCACCACCTACGGCGCAATCCTCCAGCCCGGAATCGTCCCCCGCCTCACCGGCACCCCCGGCGCCATCCCCGGCCCCGCCCCCACCCTCGGTGAGCACAACCACGAAATCTACCAGCGGCTCCTCGGCCTCAGCGAAGCCGAAATCTCCGAACTC
>NZ_DAOUBJ010000131.1:0-3080 GCF_034432735.1 Tepidiforma sp.
AAGAGGAAGCGCGCATCCTCGGCCGGGACACCAGCCTCCACCATCCGCTCGTACAGCTCGCCCACCTCCTCGAACAACCGAACCATCTCCCCCGCAAGGCCAGCCCGAGCTACCGTCTCCGGCACCGTGAACGGAAACTCGCCATCCTTGTACGTCACGTACCGCTGCGATTGCTGCTCGAAGCTGATTCCCACCCGGTGCCGGACGAACTGATGCGAAAAAGCTCGGCTCACCCCGGAAATCCCGAACTCGAACCACACCTGCTCCAGCGGCGAGCTGTGACCCGTCTTCAGGCGCTCCGCCACGAACCGCTCCATCGTCTCCCGCGAAATGCGCTCGCTCTCGATCCGCTCCGCCACCTCCTGCGGCGTCAGCGCCGAATAGCACACCCGATACGCCATGTAGAGCGAACGGATCGGGTCGGGCGTATGGGACAGCAACGTAACCGCGATTGGCATCGGTGGCCCTCCAGCCGACATTGTCACCCAATGGCCTCGCCTCGGCGACCGACTTACGTCGCGCCGCCCACAATTTCCGTCCCTGGCTCCCGGCTACGCCGCGAAGTTCAGCCGCAGCCCCCTCGTCGGCCACTCCTCGAACAGCCCCAGCCTGCCCGTCCCACTCAGCGTCACATACAGCGACGTCATGTTCGGCCCAAAACAGGCATTCGTCGTGAGCAGATCGGGACACGGTACATGCCGCACCTTCGAACCATCCGGCGAAAACACCGTCAAACCACCGTTCAGGATGGTCGCAACAATCACGTTCCCCTCCGCATCGACGCACATACTGTCGCAGAACGAGTACCCAAAAGGCGGCGCCCCCGGAACTGTCCCGATTACCCGGCCATTCGCCACCTGACCCGGCGCCAGCACATCGTACGCCCACACCCGCCCCGTTGGCGTCTCCGCCACGTACAACGTCCGCTCGTCCGGGCTCAACCCAATCCCGTTCGGCCCTTCCATCGGGAAAATAATCTCCCGAATGAACTTCCCATCCGGTGACGCGTAGTACACGCCCGTCCGGTCCTTCTCCCGAGGGCGATTCTTTCCCAGGTCAGTGAAGTAGAAGTTCCCCTCCCGGTCGAAAACCAGATCGTTCGGCCCCTTCAGCGGGATGCCATCGCATTCGGTGTACAGCGTGCTCACCTCGCCAGCCAGCGTCACCCGCTGGATCGCACCGCCCGCGTAGTCTACCGGCTGCTCACCGGGAAAGAGCCCCATCGTGCCATCCGGGAGTGGCCGCCGATGCCACTGAAAACCGCCGTTCTGCGTCACGTACAAGGCACCATCCGGCCCGAGCGCCGCACCGTTCGGCCCACCGCCTGTCACCGCCAACACCTCCACGCTCCCGTCCGGCTTCACGCGGCTCAGACGCCCCGCCGCAATCTCCGTCACAATCACATCGCCATTCGCCAGAGCGACAGGCCCCTCGGGAAACTCCAGGCCTGTCGCAACGATCCGAGGCTCCACGACAAGATACCCTCCGTCGAGATGCCCGAATCCTACGCCGTCCAACCCGCCCGTCGCTACGCCAGCCCGACCGAACTCCGTAAGGCCGCTCGCGCCTGCCGAACGTGCCGCTCGGTCGTGCCCGGTTCGGCAGTTCTCGCCCCTCCCCCAGCTGCTCGTCCGATCCTCTTCGTCGGAGAAGCCCCCGGCCGCCTCGGAGCCGCCCGCACCGGCCGGCCATTCGATGGCGATGTCGCCGGCAGCCGTTTCCGCCGGCTCCTCGCCGCCTCCGGGCTCCCCGAGTCTGCCATCGCCCTCACCAACGCCGTGCTCTGCCTCCCGCTCGACGAACGGGGGAGGAATCGCCGCCCCCGTCCATCCGAAATCCGCTCCTGTACCCATCTCCTCGCAGCGACCATCGACCTCGTCGACCCGCTGGTCGTCGTCGCACTCGGCGCAGTCGCGCTCGAGGCCCTCGCCGCCCTCGAGCCACACGGGCTCGCGCTTCGCACCCACGTCGCCCGGCCCTGCCGCTGGCGTGGCCGCTGGCTGCTCCCCCTCTACCATCCCGCCGCACGCTCCGCCATCCACCGACCCCTCCAACACCAGCTCGCCGACTGGCGCCGGCTCGGCGCCCTCGTCCGCCCGCTCCTCCACGAACGGGCATCGGAAATTTTCGTTGACAGGCCCATATCGAAAAATTACGATGGCATGAGCAACGCCCAGGAGGTCCCCATGCCAGCTCCATCCCCCGACGAAATCCGCGAACAAGTCGCTCGCGCCTACGCCAACCGCGTCCAGCCCGTCCTCCAACGCGCCGAAGCCACCGAAACGCTCCCCGTCGTCGAATCCGACCGGTGTTGCGCGCCAGCACCCGTCGAACAACCCGCAACGAACTGCTGCGGCGATGCTCCGGCCTCCGACGACGTCATCGTCAGCCGAATCGCCGAGCTCTATCGCGCCACCGACATCGCCGACCTCCCCGCCACGGTCACGGATGTTGCCTTCGGCTGCGGCAACCCCACTGCCATATCCGCCCTCCAGCCCGGCCAGGTCGTCCTCGACCTCGGCTCCGGGGGCGGCATCGATTGCTTCTTGGCCGCCAAAATGGTCGGCCCCGCCGGTCGAGTCTACGGCGTCGACATGACCCCAGAGATGGTTCGCCTCGCCCGCAAGAACGCCGAAAAAGTCGGCGCCGCCAACGTCGAGTTCCGCCTCGGCGAGATCGAGCACATCCCCATGCCCGACGAATCGGTCGACGTCGTCATCTCCAACTGCGTCATCAACCTCTCGCCCGATAAACCCCAAGTCTTCCGCGAAGCCTTCCGGGTCCTCCGTCCAGGTGGCCGCCTCCAAATTTCCGACATCGTGTGGACGAAGCCCGTTCCGCCCGACATCCGTGGCGACATGGAGAAATGGGCAGGCTGCATCGCCGGCGCACTCCTCGAATCCGAGTACCTCGACCACATCCGCGCCGCCGGCTTCGTCGACGTAACCTCCACAGCCACCGAGTACCCGGGTGGCCGCGGCCTCGCCTCGGCAGCGGTCACCGCCCGGAAACCGGCCCCCGGAGAGACCACCTGCGGCTGCACCGACTGCTGACGTCACCTCTCCCCAACCCGAAACGCG
>NZ_DAOUBJ010000132.1:0-2524 GCF_034432735.1 Tepidiforma sp.
TCGCCCGCTGGCGGGGCGCCGATACCGAACCGCAGCTCGCGCTCGGAGCGCGTGCCAACCCGGGCACCGGCCTCCGCCGCTATCCTGCCCTTCCTACCTTATCGAAACGTCGACGTTCGCTCCAAGAAAACGAATGTCGCAAAATTCACGAATCGAATTCGTACCCACACGCACCATCCCTCGCGAGGCAGCCCCGAGCGATGCCCTCACCACCCACCGCGCCCGCCCAAGCCCTCCCCAAACCGCGCCTCCGCGATTTCGGGCTCGCCCCCCTCGTCGTCCTCTTCGTCCTCAACGCCGTCGACGAGCTCGACCGCGCAGTCCTCGCCGTCTCCATGGAGGATATCCGCCGCGACTTCGGCCTCCCCGACTGGGCCGTCGGCCTCCTCCCGCTCGCCGTCGTCTTCATCACCGGCATCATCTCCCTCCCCGCCGGCAACTGGGCCGACCGCTGGCGACGCGTCTCCATCCTCTCCGGCGGCGCCATCGTCTGGGGCGGCGCGGGGCTCCTCGCAGCCGCCTCGCAGAACTTCATCCAACTCTTCCTCACCCGAGCCCTCCTCGGATTCGGCCAGGGCACCATCGTCCCCACCCACGCCAGCCTCCTCGCCGATTACTACCCGGTCAGCGTCCGCGGACGCGCGCTCGGGTACCACCGCTCCGCCAACCCCCTCGGTCAGGTCCTCGGAGCCATCATCGGCGGCGCCATCGTGGCAGCCGTCGGTTGGCGCTGGGGCTTCGCAGCCGCCGCCATCCCCGGCCTCCTCCTCGGCATCTATGCCCTCCGCCTCCGCGAACCCCGTCGTGGCGAAGCCGACCTCCTCGTCGCCGCCCGCCAAGACCCCATCTTCGCCGCCTTCCTCCAAGACCCCCCCGACAAGCTCGGATTCCGCCAGAGCCTCGGCACCATCTTCCGCATCCCCTCCCTCCGCCTGCTCATCTTCACCAACGCCGCATTCGGCTTCTCCCTCTTCGGCGTCGTCTTCTGGATTCCCGCCCTCTTCGAACGCCAATACGGCTTCTCGACCGCCGCCGGCGGAGCACTGGCCGCCCTCGCCCTCGCCGCCTTCGTTGGCACCTGGTACGGTGGGCCCTTCGCCGACCGCAACACCGCCCGCGGCTTCCGCTACCTCGGCCGCGTCGGCGTCGTCGCCACCCTCGTCCTCACCGTCACCTGGTCCCTCGCCTTCCTCGTCACCGATGCCACCCTCTGCCTCCTCCTCCTCAGCCTCGGCGCCCTGATCGCCTCGCTCGGCACCCCCGGCCTCATCTCCATCGTCGCCGCCGTCTCGCCCCCGCGCATTCGCTCCCAGGCCTTCTCCGCCTTCGGGCTCGCCCTCGCCGTCTTCGGCGCCGCAGCCGCCCCCCTCATCGTCGGTGCCATCTCCGAACTCCTCCAGGCCTCCGCCGGCATGGCCGAAGGCGAAGCCCTCCGCTGGGCGATGCTCTCCGCAACCACCGCCGTCATGCTCCTCGGCACCTGGCTCGTATACCGCGCCAGCCACTACTGCGCCGAAGACGCCCAGCGCACCATGGCCGAATTCCTCGCCGACTTCCAGCGCCGGGCCGCCGCAGCAGCGCAGTGACACCTCACCCCAAGAACGGGTTCGGCACCCCTGCCATCCCGAAGTCCTCCGCCACTGGCCCCGCAATCAGCGCACCACCGTAGGTACTCAGCGCCTCCGCCAACGCCCGATCCCGCCGCAGCGCACCCTCCACCCCGAAATCGGCCAGCTCCTCCACGAATGGGAGCGTCGCGCTCGTCAGCGCCTGCGTGCTCGTCTGCGGCACCGCCCCCGGCATGTTCGTCACACAGTAGTGCACCACCCCCTCCTCCACGTAGGTCGGTGCGCTATGAGTCGTCGGCCGGCTCGTCTCCGAGGCCCCGCCTTGGTCGATAGAAACGTCCACCAACACCGCACCCTCCCCCATCGACCGAACCATCTGCCGCGTCACCACCTTCGGTGCCGCGTGCCCCGGAACCAGCACCGCCAGAATCGCCAGATCCGCCCCCGCCAACTCCTCCGCCACCGCCTGCGGCGACGACACCCGCGTCCCGATCCGCCCGCCGAAATGCTCCTGGAGATACGCCAGCCGCGAGAGGTCCCGCGACATCACCATCACCCGCGCTTCCAGCCCCATCATCACCCGCGCCGCCGCCGTCGCCACCTGCCCCGAACCCAGGATCACCACCCGCCCCGGCGGCACCCCCGCCACCCCGCCCAACAGCTTCCCACGCCCCGGCCCCGGATGCTTCAGCAACTGCGCCCCGATCTCCGCCGCCATCCGCCCCGCCACCTGCGACATCGGCGCCAGCAACGGCAGGCTCCCATCCGCCTTCCGGACCAGCTCGTACGCCAACGCCGTCGTCCCCGAGGCCACCAGTCGCTCCGTCAGCCCCCGGTCCGCCGCCAAGTGAAGGTACGTAAAAAGCGTCAGCCCCGGGCGCAAGTATCCGTACTCGCTCGGCACCGGCTCCTTCACCTTCACCACCAGCTCGCACCTCCCCCAAACCTCATCGGCC
>NZ_DAOUBJ010000133.1:0-9143 GCF_034432735.1 Tepidiforma sp.
CCGAGGGCATCGTTGAGGGCTGCGGTCGCAGGTTTGTCCAGCACGATGTCCCGGAGCGTGGCGTAGAGCCGTCGCCGAGCGACTTCTTCCTCCTCCTCACCGTCGAATTCGAAAATCTCGATGATCCGCTGGGTGAATGGGCGCCAGTCGTAGCCCTTCGCCTCGATCGTTCCTCGCACCGCCACGGTGTTGCCTTCCTCGATGTACTCCAGGTCCGCGTAGTTGCAGTCTTGGTAGTCGCGCAGGAATTCGCGGTGCCAGTCGGCGATGGATACCGCATCGCGGAGCGTTGGCCCTCTGAACGACTGGAAGATTGCATCGGGCTTGTGGCGAGCCTCGATCTCCGCGAACCGGTCGAAGTTGATGGCGGTAATGAGGGCGTTGACGGCAGGGATGTGGGACATCGGCGAGTTGCACCTGCGCGGAAGGTCGGCCGGATTGTACCCCGGTTCACGAGTTGGGTCACCGCAGCCCACCGTCGCAGGCCAGCCCCCTCGCCGCGCCGTTGCGCGAAAAATCCCCTACGCTCATCGTCGAACATCTTGTGCGAGCGGCAATGGCCGCGCTGGAGCTGCCATGGTGAGCACACCGATCCCTGACGACATCGCCCGCGACGTTCTTACGCAAACAGAGGCTGAGGGGCGTGGCAAAAGGGTTTCCAACGTCTCCTACGAACTGTCTCTCGACCTCCGTCCCGGCGCCCAGCGCTATCGGGGCCAGGTAACGGTCCGCTTCGACGATTCCGGCACGGGCGACCTTTTCCTCGATTTTCGCGGGGCGACCATCCGAACGCTGGAAGTCAACGGCCAGCGAATTGGATCACCGCGGTGGAACGGCTACCGACTCTGGCTTCCTAGCAGCACGCTCGGCAGCCGCAACGTCGTCAGCATCGAGTACGAAAACGACTATGACCACGAGGGCGACGGTTTTCACCAATTCTTCGACCCAGAAGACGGCCAGGAATACCTCTACACCAACTTCGAACCGTACGAGAGCCATCGCCTCTTTCCGCAGTTCGACCAGCCGGATATCAAGGCCACCTATCGCCTAACGGTAGTCGCGCCCGAAGGTTGGGAGCTCATCCACAATACTGCGCCGGAGTCCGTCACCCCCGCCGACGAAGGGCGCCGACGGTGGATCTTCCTGCCAACGAAGCGATTCTCCACGTACCTCTTCGCGCTCATCGCCGGACCCTACCACGTTGTACGCGATCGCCACGGAGAGGTCGACCTTGGTCTCTTCTGCCGGAAGTCGCTAGCGCGATACCTTGACGCCGCAGAAATCTTCGAAGTCTCGAAACAGGGGCTGGATTTCTACAGCGAATTCTTCGCCGTACCCTATCCGTTCGGGAAGTACGACCAGGTGTTCGTCCCCGAGTTCAACTCCGGCGCGATGGAAAACGTCGCCGCGGTGACTCACAACGAATACATGGTCTTTCGTGATCCCCCGACGATCAATCAGCGCCGCGCACGTGCCGAGGTCATCCTGCATGAAATGGCGCACATGTGGTTCGGCAACCTCGTCACGATGCGCTGGTGGAACGACCTCTGGCTCAACGAAAGCTTCGCTACGTACATGTCCTACCTCTGCATGGAGAGGGCGACGAATTTCGACAGCGGTTGGCTGGATTTCGCCTCGTCCATCAAAAACTGGGCCTATCGCCAAGACCAACTCGTTACCACCCATCCGATCGCGGGACAGGTCGAAGATACGGACCAAACCTTCCTCAACTTCGATGGCATCACCTACGGGAAGGGAGCGGCCGTGCTCAAGCAGCTCGTGGCAGCTGTCGGCCTCGAAGGATTTCGCGAGGGGATGCGCGAGTACTTCCGACGCCACGCCTACGGCAATGCCACGCTCGCCGATTTCCTCGTCGCCATCGAGCAGGGAGCCGGAGTCTCGCTCGGTGAGTGGGCGCACCTTTGGCTCGAAACCTCTTCGCTCAACACCATCGCCGCGCGCTGGGAGGCCGACGGAGACCGCATCGCCGGGCTCGCCCTCGAACAGACGGCCCCACCCGAACACCCTTACCTGCGGCCGCATCGCCTCGACGTCGGGCTTGCGCGAGAAGAAGAGACCGGGCTTCGCATCACGGTGTTGCCCGCTACCATCACCGGCGAGCGTGTCGAGATCACGGAAGCTGCCGGCCTTCCGCGTCCCGACTTCGTCTTCCCGAACTATGGGGACCATGGCTATTGCAAGGTCGCCATCGACGAGGCCTCGCTTCGCTACATCCTCGCGCACATCGACCGGGTCACCGACACCCTCCTCAGGCTTCAGCTCTGGTCCTCGCTGTGGAACATGGTTCGCGACCAGCAGCTCTCGTCGCTCCGGTATCTCGAGCTAGTCGGGGCGAAGGCGCCTGCCGAGCATCACCCGGAGCTCGTCGAAAGCGTGACGGCGAACGCCCTTGCGGCCCTTGGCCGCTACGTCCCCGAGCATCTCATCGAAGCGGAAGCCCACCGGTTTTTCGAGGCCGCTCGCCGAGCGCTCGAGTCTGCACCCCCCGGCGACCTCCAGAAGATCTGGGCGAAAGCACTCATCGGAGCGGCGGCCACCACGGATGACGTCGGAGAGCTAGGCAGGCTCGCCGATGGCGAAGTCGTGATTCCAGGCCTCGAGATCGACCAGGAGATGCGCTGGGCGATCGCCACAAAACACCGTGCCTACGGGCTCGACGGCTCTGCCGAGAGAATCGCGTCCGAAGCAGCTCGCGACCCATCGGACCGCGGTGTACGTGCCAGGCTCCGCGCCGAAGCATCGACACCGGACCCTGCGGTAAAGGCAAGGGCCTGGGACAAGTTCCTCGGCGAGGGGTATGGGTCGCTCCATCTCACGGCGGCCGCTATGTCTGGCTTCAACTGGCGTCATCAGCGGGCAATGCTCGCGCCGTACGTCGAAAAATTCTTCGATGTCGTCCCGCGCGTATTCGCTGAACGGGACAAGGAATTCGCGACCGAGTTTTTCCGAAATCTTGCTCCTTCGTATCGCGTCGAACCCGCCGTTGTCGAGCGAGCCAAGAGCCTTCTGGCGGGCAGCGATGGCACCGTGCTGCTCGTGCGTACCCTTCGCGAGTTCATCGACGACATGGAGCGCGCTTTGCGCTGCCGCGAGGCGGCCGAACGATTGCCCCGAAGTTCACGGCCGTGAGCCCACCTACAAGCCCGTAGGTTCGCCTCGCGATAGGCTGGTGTCGAACCCCGCGCAAAGAAGTTCGACCCCATGCCGGTAGTCACCACGTCGCCCCCCGCCTCTCCACTGCCGCGTCTGGCGGTCACGCGGCTATCCCGTTCTACCATCGAGTGGTACCGGTCGCGCGGTGTCGATTGGCTTCGCACGAACGCCACCGTGACTTGGGAGCAGCCATCTCAGGCCTTCCAGGTGTTCGGGCTCGGTACCGCTGCTCGCCTCGTTGGTCGGCGCAATGAAGGGCTTCGCGAGGCGCGCCGGACGCTCGAACGAACCATCGCCCGCTTCGATGTCGAGCCGAGTCCCGGCCCGACCCCACTCGTCTTCGCCGGCTCGGCGTTCGATCCCAGCGGACCAAAGACAGACACCGCCTGGGATGCATTCGGGGGGTGGCAAGTGATCGTCCCGGCGATCACATTGCTTCGCCGCGGTGATGAGTGGGCAGGCTGGGCCTGCGCAGGCGACTTCCCCATCGAAGAACACGCTGCACAGATTGCCAGCGGACCGGAGACATCCCCCGACGAGCTCGGTGCGTCGATCGCACGCGCGGTCGCGGAAATCCAAGCGGGCCATTATCAGAAAGTTGTCCTGGCGGCTTCGCGCATCGTCGAGACGGGGCCAATGACCCCAGCGGAGGTGCTCGCGCGTCTCGCCAGGGCCTTCCCTACCTGCACCATTTTCAGCATCCGCACCGGCGGGCTTACCTGGCTCGGCGCAAGCCCGGAGCCGCTCGCCGAATCCCGCGGAGGTTACGTCAGCCTCGTATCGTTGGCGGGCTCGCGGCGACGAGGAAGGGATTCCGCCGAAGACGCCCGCCTCGAACGGGAGCTGCTTGATAGCGAAAAGGAGCGATGGGAGCACCGCCTTGTCGTCGAGGCGATAACCGCTGAGGCACAGGGGCTGGTCGACGATCTCCGTGTGCCAGCCGAACCCACGATCATGAAGCTAGCGAACATTCAACATCTTTTTACCCCAATCGAGGGCCGCCTCGCGCCGGATCGCTCCCTCCTCGAACTGGTCGAGCGACTTCACCCAACGCCCGCGGTCGGTGGATGGCCGCGAGATGCTGCTTTGTCAGCTATTCGCCGTCTGGAAGGCATGGACCGCGGCTGGTATGCCGGTCCGGTCGGTTGGGTCGACGCTGCCGGCGACGGCCAGTTCGTCGTCGGGCTCCGTACAGCGCTCCTCGGTCGAGGCTTCGCTCGCTTGTACGCTGGCGCCGGAATCGTTAGCGATTCGGACCCCTCCGCCGAGCTCGACGAGATCGAAACGAAACTCGATGCCCTCCGAGGAGTGATCGCTCGGTGAGCATCGCCCGTGCCAATACGGTCGCAGCGCGCGGCATTGTCGCCGGGCTCGCGGCTAGCGGGGTTCGGCATGCTGTGGTCACGCCGGGCAGCCGCTCGACACCACTCGTCTTCGCCTTCGCGGACCAACAGGTTGTGCGGCCTTGGCTGGTGATCGACGAGCGCTCCGCGGGTTTTTTTGCGCTCGGGTTAGCCCGCGCAACGGGCACGCCAGTGGCCATCGCCTGCACTTCCGGAACCGCCGCCGCCAACCTCTTCCCAGCCGTGGCCGAAGCGAACCTGAGCCGTATCCTGTTGATCGCGCTGACGGCAGACCGGCCGCCTCGACTTCGCGACGTAGGAGCGCCGCAGACCATGGACCAAGTGCACCTTTTTGGTCGCCATGTCCGCTGGTCGATCGACCTCCCCGTGCCGACGTCCGAGTGCGAAGTCGACGCATACCAGGTTGCCGGAATGCGGGCGGTCCAGGCGGCGCTCGCTAACATTCCTGGTCCAGTCCAGCTGAACATCCCGTTCGACGAGCCGCTGGTAGAACCCCCGGACGAGCATCCTGCCGAGTGGGCGCCAAGCCCTGGAAAATTCCAACCGCCTGAATCCGAGCCGTGCGCCGAAGCGATCGACGAGGTCCTTGCGCTGGCTGCTCGGGCAGAGCGGCCGTTGATCGTCGCCGGCCCGGAAACCGGGGGCCTGCCGGCAGAGCCGATCGCGGCGCTGGCCGTACAGTGGGGTGCACCGGTGGTCGCCGATCCTCTGAGCGGCCTGCGCGCTGGCGTCCCACCCGATGGTGGCGGTCCGCTCCTGGATGCGGTCGATGCCTGGCTGCGCGATGTGCGCCCCGCGGAACCGGATTTTGTGCTGAGGTTTGGTTCCTCCCCTACGTCCAAGGCCCTGAATCAGTTCCTCGCCTCCCTCCGGGGCGTTCCGCAGGTTCTCGTCGACCTCCCAGGGGGCTATCGAGAGCCCAACGCCGTCCGGACCTTGGTCCTCCAGGGCAGTCCGGCGCGCGTTGCCAGGTCGCTCTGCGCCACTTCCACGGCCAGTGACGGCCGATGGCTCGGCCGATGGGTCGCGGCCGATCGAGCCGCTCGCGCCGCCCTGGACGAATTCTGTGCTGGGATGGAGGAGGGGTTCGAGGGACGCGTCTTCGCCGAGCTCGGACGGCACCTGCCCGCGGGAGCGACGCTCGTGGCCGGCAACAGCATGCCCGTCCGCGACCTCGACAACTTCCTGGGGATTCGGGTCGCCCCCTTGGATATCGTCGCCAATCGTGGAGTGAACGGAATCGATGGGGTGATGTCGAGTGCTGCCGGTGCTGCCGCTGCTGGGCGCCCGACGGTGGTCGTAGTAGGCGACGTCTCCTTCCTCCATGACCTCAATGCTCTTTGGGCTGCTCGCGAGTACAAACTTCCGCTGCTGGCCGTCGTCATCAACAACGATGGCGGGGGAATCTTCCACTATCTTCCGCAGGTCGCCCACACGGCCCGTTTCGAGCGGTGGTTCGCCACCCCACCGAGAATCGATTGCGTCAGAGCCGCCGGACTTTTCGACCTCGCCGGTACCCGCATCGCGACGTGGTCGGACTTTCGGGAATGTCTCCAGCGGTGGCTGGCAGCGCCGACGCCGTCCGTCATCGAGATTCGCACTGACCGGGCGGCCAACGTGGCCATGCACCGGCGCGCGTGGCGGGCGGCAGCCGAGGCCGCTCGCGAGGTGTTCGCTTCGTGACTCGTTTCGAAGTCCGCCCGGGATTCTCGCTCAACGTCGAGCTGTGGGGCTCCGGGCCGACGCTGGTCCTGCTCCACGGGTTCACCGGTTCGGCGGCATCGTGGGGGCGGTTCGGCGAACTGCTCGGGCGCTCGTTCCGCTGCGTCGCGATCGACATCGTCGGGCACGGTCGTTCGGACGCCCCGGCGGACGTGGCGGACTATCGCATGGAACAGGTTTCCGCCGACCTTGCGGCAGCCGCGCGCCACGCCGGGGTCGCGCAGGCGCCTTGGCTCGGCTATTCCATGGGCGGTCGGGCGGCCCTCGCCCTCGCATGTCTGGTTCCGGGTGTGGTTTCGGCGCTGGTGACGATTGGCGCCTCCCCTGGGCTCGAAACGGAAAACGAGCGCGCCGAGCGCCGCAGGGCGGACGAAGAGCTCGCCGACCGGATCGAGCGGCATGGTATCGAGGCCTTCGTCGACTACTGGGAGTCGCTACCGCTCTGGGCTTCGCAGCAGTCCCTCCCGTCCGATGTCCGGGCTGCGCAGCGACGCGTGCGACTCGCGAACCGACCGACCGGCCTCGCGAACAGCCTCCGTGGGATGGGCGCAGGGGCCCAGCCTTCTTTCTGGGAGCATCTGCCGTCGCTCGATCTCCCCTTCCTCGCGCTCGCTGGCGAGCTCGACCGAAAATATGTCGAAATCGCTCGACGAATGGTGCAACTCGCTCCACGCGGCACCGCATCGGCAATCCCTGGCGTAGGCCACGCCGCGCAGCTGGAAGCGCCTGGGGCCGTCGTCGATGCTGTGTCACGCTTCCTCACTGACGTCGCCGAACCCCAATTGGAGGCCCGACCGTGACCACCATCCAGTGGCAGACCGTCCAACCCTACGAGGATATCCTCTTCCAGAAGGCCGAGGGCATCGCCCGAATCAGCATCAATCGCCCCGAAGTTCACAACGCCTTCCGCCCCAAGACCACCTTCGAGCTCATCGACGCCTTCTCCCGTGCCCGCGAGGACCCGGAGGTGGGCGTCATCCTGTTCACAGGGGAAGGGGGCCGCGCGTTCTGCTCGGGGGGCGACCAGCGCGTTCGTGGCCACGGTGGCTACGTCGGGGAGGATAATGTGCCCCGCCTCAACGTCACCGACCTCCACAAGCTCATTCGCTCGATCCCCAAACCGGTGATTGCGCTCGTCGCCGGCTGGGCAATTGGCGGCGGGCATGTCCTCCATGTCATCTGCGACCTGACCATCGCCGCAGAAAACGCCCGCTTCGGTCAGACTGGCCCGAAGGTCGGCAGCTTCGACGGAGGCTTCGGCGCCATCCAGCTCGCGCGCAACGTGGGCCAAAAGAAGGCGCGCGAGATCTGGTACCTCTGCCGCCAGTACGACGCGCGCGAAGCGCTCGAGATGGGGCTTGTCAATGCGGTCGTCCCACTCGAGGAGCTCGAGGCAGAAGGAGTCCGCTGGGCAAAGCAAATCCTGAAGATGAGCCCCATCGCGATACGCATGTTGAAATCGGCGTTCAATGCCGAGCTCGATGGTATGGTCGGCATCACCGAGCTCGCGCACAATGCCAACATGCTCTTCTACATGACGGATGAGGCCAAAGAAGGGCGCAACGCCTTCCTCGAAAAGCGCGAGCCTGCCTACTCGGATTTTTCCCAGTTTCCCCGACGGCCGTGAGCCGAATCGACTCTGCCCGGTTGGTGCCTTATCGACTGACCCTCAAGGCTCACCATGGTGATGCCCGCGGAGGTTTCCAGGAACGTTCCGGGGTCCTACTTCTCGTCACTGACAGCGACGGTCGTTTGGGTCTGGGCGACTGTGCCCCCCTTCCGCCCTGGTCGCCGCCGCTCGAAGCGTGCTTACCGTGGCTGGAGCAAGAAGCTGCGCGTCTTCCCGGCCTCCATCCCTGCCACGCCTGGGAGGCCCTGCTCGTTGAAACGTTGACCGCGGCGGCGTGCCCGGGGCCCGTCAGGGCAGCCCTCGAAGCCGCCATTGGGTTCCTCTACAGCGGCCAGCTCGGCCTGCCGCTCTCCGCGCTCCTTGGCGGGACGTCCCCCCGTCCGGCCTGGCTCCGTGCCAATGCGGTCATCGACGCGGGCGAACCCGATGCCGCGCTCCAACAGGCCCGCCTGGCTGCCGCCGAGGGGTATACCGCATTCAAGCTCAAAGTCGGCATCGACCCCTCGCGCGATGCCAGCCTCGTGGGCCAATTGCGCGCGTCTCTCGGCGCCGATGCGACCATCCGCGTCGACGCCAACGGCGGCTGGTCGCCTGAAGAATTCCGCGCCATCGCGCCCGACCTCCGACGTGCTGGCATCGAGTTGGTCGAGCAGCCGCTGGCCCCTTTCGCCGCGGAGTCGACCTCCTTGCGACTGCTGCGCGAAGAGACCGGCCTTCGTATCGCGCTCGACGAGTCGCTCGCGGACGAGGCCACGGCACTCCGGCTCATCGACGATGGTGCCTGCGACGCCATAGTGCTCAAACCGGCTCTGCTTGGGCTGGCCGCATCTGCCCGGATCGCGCGAGCGGCTCGCTCCGCGGGACTCGACGTCGTGGTGACGGGCTCTTTCGAAAGCGGTGCTGGCTATGCCGCCGTGCTCGAGTTCGCCGCGGCTTTTGGCACCAGAGCAATCGCGCACGGTCTCGCCACCGCGCTCGCCGTCACCGATGACCCTGTCCGGGGTGTGCCTCAGCCCGAACGCGGAATGGTGAACCTTCCCGCGGCCGGAGTTCTCCCCCGCTTGGCTCGCGGAACGCCTGGGTCGTCGCCGTGAACCCCGCCCGCTCGCTTTCGTTCGACTGGCTGGCGCACCGGGCGGCGACGCTACCCCGCCAGCCCGCAGTCGAGTTCCACGGGTCCACGTGGACGTATGCTGACCTCGACCAGTGGGTGTCCGAGCTCGCGGCGGCGGCGCTCGGTGAAGGTGCCCGCC
>NZ_DAOUBJ010000134.1:0-5365 GCF_034432735.1 Tepidiforma sp.
GGGGTGGAGGGGTCGTCGTCGCCGGGGCTGGCGGGTACCGTGGGCGCGGAAGTCATCGGCAGTCCTCACGATAGGATTCGGCCGCCGAAGGGGGGTTCATCAGGCTGCCGGCTCGTGGTGGTCGGGGAGCTCGGCCTCTTCGCCGTGGTGGGGGCGGTACCAGCGGGGGGCGCGGGAGGTGACGTGGGTGAGGAAGGCGCGCGCTTTTTCTTCGAGGGTGGCGATGCCGCCGTGGACTTTGGCGATGGCGAGGTCGCAGGCGGGCGGTACGGCGAGGGCTGGGCGGCGTTCGGGCTCGTGGGTGTAGTCGAAGCCGGCGGCGAGCCCTTCGCGGTTGGCGGCGAGGTTGGCTGCGGCGACGATATCGGCCATGGATTCGATGGCGGCGATGGGCTGATGGTGGGTTTGGATGGCGGCGACGAGCGGTTCGGGGAATTTCCAGCGGGCGGCGAGGCGGGCGCCGACGAGCTCGTGGCCGAAGCCGAAGACGGCGAATTCGGCGTCGCGGTACTTGAGGCCTTCGGTCGCGACGAGGTCGACGACTTCGGCGAAGGCTGCTGGCTCGGCGAGCATCATGGCGAGTTTGCCGATGTCGTGGAGGACGCCGGCGGTGAAGGCGTCTTCGGGGCGGGCGATGCGGGTCTCGCGAGCGATGACTTCGGCGATGATGCCGACGGTGACGCTGTGGGCCCAGAAGAGGTCTTGGTCGAAGCGGGTGTTTTGGAGGTTGGGGATGCGGAGGGCATCGATGATGGCGGTGGAGATGGCGACGGAGCGGACGGTGCGCATGCCGAGGAGGATGACGGCCTCGCGGACGTTGGAGATGCGGCGGGCGTAGCCGTAGTAGGCGGAGTTGGAGAGTTTGAGGAGGCGGGCGGTGAGTGCTTGGTCGGAGCTGATGACGGTGGCGAGGTCCATGGCGGCGGAGCGCTCGTCTTCGGCGAGTTGGATGGCTTTGGTGGCGACGGCTTTGAGCGGGGCGAGCTCGGTGGTGGATTGGACGATGGTGCGGAGGCGGTTGCGGAGGTAGGGGGATTCCGCAGTCGGGTCGGCGGTCATGCGGCGCTCCTGCGGTGGTGGTCATCGGCGATGACGCGGTTGCGCCCGAGGCGCTTGGCGGCGTAGAGGCGTTCGTCGGCGATGCGCACGGCTTCTTCGAGGTTATCGGCACAGGTGGGGATGGCGGATACCCCCGCGCTGACGGTGACGGCGATGGTGAGCGATTCGTCGACGTGGACGGGGGCGGCGACGAAGGCTTGGCGGACGCGTTCGGCGAAGCGGGCGGCGTCGTCGAGGGAGGCGCCGGGGAGGAAGGCGATGAATTCTTCGCCGCCGAAGCGGCCGACGACGTCGCCGTGGCGGGCCTGTTGGCGGAGGACGGTGCCGAATTGTTCGAGGACGGCATCGCCGGCGAGGTGGCCGTAGGAATCGTTGACGGCCTTGAAGCGGTCGAGGTCGAAGACGACGGCGGCGAGGCGGCCTTGGCCCATTGGGAAGGCGAGAAGGATGCTTTCGGCCGCTTCGAAGGCGGCTGCGCGGTTGAGGAGGCGGGTGAGGGGATCGTGGCGAGCGAGGTGGTCGAGCCTGGAGACGAGACTGGTGAGCTGGGCGTTGTTGCGGCGGAGGGCGTCTTCGATTTCGCGGACGCTGGTATGGTCGCGAATGTAGTAGACGGTGGCGAGGCGTTGGCCGAAGCGGTCGTCGATGCGAGCGGCGGAGACGGCGGCGACGAAGGGGGGTGCTGCTTTGCGGAGGGCGCGCAGTTCGAGGGCGGCGACGTATCCGTGCTGGGCGAGGGCTTGGCGGAGGGTGCGACGTTCGGTGCGGTCGGGGAAGAGGACGGATACGCGGCGGCCGAGCACTTCGATGGGGGCGAAGCCGAAGAGTGCTTCGGCGGCGCCGGTGTAGAGGGCGATGCGCCCGGCGGAGGAGGCGACGATCACGGCATCGGGGCAGGCGACGAGGAGGAGCTGGAGGAGGTCGGGGTCGGAGAGGACGGCGAGGAAGTCGGTTCGGCGGGCTGGGGCTGCGTTGGTTCGTGCCATCGCTGAAGGTATCGGCAGGGTGGGTGCTGCGGTGCAGGTGGAAGTGATCGCGGGGGCCGGTGCCGGTATGCTTCGGGGCGTGGATTTTCGCGATTCTCCGGAAGAGGCGGCGTTCCGCTCGGAGGTTCGGGCGTGGATCGCCGAGAATTTGCCCGAGGCGCTCCGAGGTGACGCGGGCGAGGGGGAATGGGGTCAGCTTTCGAGCGGGCACGAGCGGGACAAGGAGGCGTTGGCGGAGTGGCGGCGGAGGCTGCAGTCGCGCGGGTGGGTGGCTCCGGCCTGGCCGAAGCGGTACGGCGGGGCGGAGTTGCCGGTGATGCAGCAGTTCATTTTGAAGGAAGAGATGGCGCGCGCCCGAGCGCCGCGTTTCGGTGGGGTGGGGATTGGTTGGGTGGCGCCGACGCTGATGCAGTACGGCGAGGAGTGGATGAAGGAGCGGTTCATCGAGCCGATTCTTTCGGGGAAGGAGCGTTGGTGTCAGGGCTTCAGCGAGCCGGGCGCTGGGTCGGATCTGGCGAGTGTACAGACGCGCGCGGTGCGGGATGGGGACGACTTCGTGGTGAATGGGCAGAAGATCTGGACGAGCGGGGCGCACATCGCGGATTGGATGATTCTGTTGGCGCGGACGGACCCGAATGCGCCGAAGCACCGGGGGCTTTCGTATTTTCTCGTCGATATGCGGAGCCCGGGGATTTCGCTTTCGCCCATTGTCAACATGGTGGGGAATAGCGGGTTCAACCAGGTGTTCTTCGAGAATGTGCGGGTGCCGGCGCGGAACATGGTGGGCGAGGAGAATCGGGGCTGGTACGTGGCGGCGACGACGTTGGATTTCGAGCGGAGTCTGGTGGATTTGTGTGTGGAGTATCGGGCGATTTTGGAGGAGGCGGTGGCCTGCGCGAAGGCGGAGGGGCTGGCGAATCTCGGCTGGGCGCGCCATCGGTTGGCGGATTTGTTCATCGAGGTGGAGGTGGCGCGGAATCTGAGCTTGCGGGTGGTCTCGATGCAGGCTCGGGGGACGCAGCCGAACTACGAGGCGAGCATCGTGAAGCTGTACGCGAGCGAGGTGGAGCAGCGGATGGCGGCGGTGCTGTATCGGATGGCGGGGCTGCGGGGGCAGGTGACGTCGCGTGGGGCCTCGCGGTGGGAGCTGCTTTTGGGGCGCATCGGGCGCTTTCAGCTCCACTCGGTGGCGGCGACGATCGGGGGCGGGACGAGCGAGGTGCAGCGCAATATCATCGCGACGCGCGGGCTCGGGCTGCCGCGGGGCTGATCGCTGGGAGGGCGAGATGTGCCGGAGCATTCGCACGCTGCGTGGGCAGGAGCCTGCACCGTCGGGGGAGGAGGTGCGGGCAGCGGCCCTGCAGTATGTGCGAAAGGTGAGCGGCTACCGCCAACCTTCGCGGCGGAATGCGGCGGCGTTCGAGGCGGCGGTGGAGGAGGTGGCTGCGGCGACGACGCGGCTGTTGGCAGCGCTGGATGCGGGACGAGACGGTTCGGCGATGGCCGGGTAGGCTGACGGTACGATTCTCGGGCCGGGCGGGGCGCTGCGGTGCCTGCCGGGCGGCGGAGGGATGGAAGGCGATGAGGGATGAGGTGCGTGATCCCGGCGAGGGGCCGGGAATCGAGGGGTTTCTTCGGCAGCTGGCGCTCGAGCCGGCGGATTACGACCGTTTCCGGGGGATGCCGGGGCAGGAGGAGGGGCGGCTGTTCGGCGGGCTGGTGCTGGCTCAGGCGATCGTGGCGGCCGGGCGGACGGCTGGTTTCGGCAGAATTCATTCGCTGCACGCCTATTTTTTGCGGGCGGGGAAGCCGCAGGACCCGATCGACTATTCGGTGGAGCGGATCCGGGAGGGGCGGAACTTTTTGACGCGGCGGGTTACCGCAATCCAGGCGGGGCATACGATTTTCGAGGCTTCGGTGAGCTTTGCGGCTGAGGAGGAGGGGATCGCGCACCAGGCGCCGATGCCGGCGGCGCCGGAACCGGAGAGCTGCCCGCCCTGGTGGACGACGATTGCACTGCCGCGGATGGCGGAGGTTCCGCCGGCGATGGCGGAGCGGATGCGGAGCCGGTTGGGCCGTCCGATCGATCTGCGCTCGGCGGCGGAGCCGACCCGGGCGGACGATGGGACGGGGCGGTTGCCGGCGCGGGCGGTATGGGGGCGGATGGTGGAGCCGTTGCCGGAGGATCCGGTGCTCCATGCGGCGGCGCTGGGGTATTTCAGCGATAGCGGCCTGGTGGCGACGGTGGCGCACCACTATGGGCTTTGGCAGCCGGGCGGGAGCACGGCGAGCCTCGACCACGCGATGTGGTTCCACCGACCGCCTCGGTTCGACGATTGGGTGCTCTATGTGAGCGAGAGCCCGGCGGCGTATGGGGCGCGGGCGATCATGCTGGCGGGGATGTACGACCGCTCGGGGAGGCGGATCGCGACGGTGGCCCAGGAGGGGCTTTTCCGGGCACCACGAGGGTGAGGGGCACGAAGGGGTGGAGCGGTTCAGCGCGTCGGGCTGGTGCCGAGGGCGCGCTCGAGGGCTTCGACTCGGGCGAGGAGGGTGCGGAGGAGTTCGAGCTGGGTGTCGTTGACGTCGTAGAGGTGCGACCAGGCCCGATGGTCGGCTTCGTCTTTGATGCGGTCGCGTTCGGCGGCGCGGTTGGAGGCGGTGAGCATGGTGGGGACGAAGAGGGACTGCATGATGCCGCCGAGGACGAAGAAGAGGAAGGCATAGGGGAATGGGTCGAAGCCTCGGTTGTGGAGGAGGCCGGACTGCCAGGCGGCCCAGCCGCCGATGAGGAGCCAGAGGAAGTGGAAGAAGGCCATGGTGCCGGCGGCGGCGACGATGTGGTCGGCGAGCCAGCCATTGAAGCGGCGGACGGTGGTTTCTTCGCTGCGGACGGCGGCGATGATGTGTTGGGGGTGGACGAGGGGGCCGACGGCGTGGCGCTCGACGAGGTGTTCGATGCTGGTGGCAGTCTCTCGAGGGTGCAATGCGAGCCTCCGTTGGTGGGGTGCGCTGTGCGGTAGGGTAGCCGGGTGGGGGCGGCGTGGGTACGCCTTGACGAACGGGGATGGCGGGGGTATGCAGTTGGCGATAGGACGGCGCGCATGCCGGCCGGGAGGGGGCTCGCATGAAATTCCACTGGTTCCATCTGATGCCGTATCCGTATCTTCCGGAGGATTTCAAGGAGCGGTACCGGAGCGTGTGGGTGGATGTGCCGTACTCGCTTTTCGACCCGGTGAAGGGCCACCACGTCTATAACGAGTATCTGGACGAGCTGGAGTATGCGGAGCGGTGTGGGTTCGATGGCATCTGTTGCAACG
>NZ_DAOUBJ010000135.1:0-4066 GCF_034432735.1 Tepidiforma sp.
CGCCTCCGCGGCGACCGCGATTACCGCTCCGACCCGCCCGAAATGCCATCCGCCGTCGTCACCTTCCTCATGCAAAACGAACCAGTTCGCAACAGCTACAGCCCCCGAGTCACCAACGGCTCCTCCGGCTTCTTCGTCCCCGACGACCCGACCGACTTCTCGCCCAACCTCAACCCCCACACCAAAGTCCCCACCGTCCTCGGCTCCGCCACCAAGCCGCGCATGTACAGCCAGCCCTCCGATGGCCAGGGCCAGGCCACCATCGCCACCTACGGCGACTTCAACCTCACCTTCGAGGAATGCCCAGCCAACCCCATCACCGCCAACCCCCACTGCGAGCCCGAACAAATCGTCGGCCGCAGCCGCTACTACGCCGTCGCCGAATACCCCGAGCCCACCACCCGCGGCAAATACCCCGCCGTCGCCTCCAACATCGCCGAAACCACCTGGCGCTGGGCCGGCTACAAACGCGTCACCGTCGTCAACGGCGAATCGGCCCAGTTCAAATACGTCGTCGCCCACCTCAAAGACCGCGATGGCTTCTGCGATGCCGCCAACTACAACAACGTCCTCGGCATCCCCATCCGCTTCGAAATCGATGCCGGCTCCGGAATCATCCTCGAATCCGCCGACCAACCCGTCGAAATCAACGGCACCCGACGCTTCGCCACCGCCACCACCTACGATACCGTCGACCCCCTCGGCAACCCTATCGCCACCGCCATCGCCAAGCCGGTCATCCAAAGCGACGAATGCCAAGCCTGGATCAAGGTCACCAACAGCCTCCTCCAACCCACCAACGTCATCGTCACCTTCCCAGCACTCCCAGCCCCCATCCCCGGTGACATCACCATCTCCGCCTTCAGCTGCACCGGCCAAGAATCCATCACCATCACCAATCGGGGCACCAAACCCGTCAACCTCGCCGGCTTCGGCCTCCGCAGCCCCGGTGGCCAAGTCGGCATCGCCGAACACCTCGACCTCTCCGGCCTCCTCGCACCCGGCGAAAGCAAAACCTTCCTCGGCGGCCCCGGCGCCACCGCCCGCGGCTGGCTCGGCAGCACCGGCGACCGCATCCTCGGCGCCGGCGACTACGTCTCACTCACCTGGAACGACTACGAACTCGCCACCGCCCACTGCAGCACCGGGCAAATCGTCGAGCCCTTCATCCCGCCCGTCCTCCCGCCCGACCCCGAAGGCAGCATCGTCCTCGATGTCGTCATCCCGTTCGGCACCGAAACCGAAGTCGCCCTCACCCCCGGCTGGAACCTGGTGCCGACCGGCCGAGGCACCGTCGCCGTCGGTTCCGCCCTCGGCGACAACCAAGCAAAAGTCGCCATCGTCTACGCTTGGGACGCCGAAAACCAGCAGTGGCTCCGCTACATCCCCGGCGCGCCCGATGGCGTCAACACCCTCACCCAACTCGGCGACGGCCGAGCCGTTTGGATCTACGTCAACGAACCGTTTACGTTGACCCTGCCCCGCTGATGACCCTGTCGGTCGTCTGCCGTACCTTGAAAGCGGCCGTCAGACCCGAATCAGGATGAGCCCATGATCTGCCTCCGAGGCGCGCTCCTCGCCGCCCTCTCCGCTGGCGCCATCGCCCTCGCCGCCACCACCACCGCCCTCGCCCAGTTCGACCCACCGTCCACCATCTTCGGATCCGTCACCGACTCCGAAGGCCCCGTCCCAGCCGGCCTCCCCGTCGAGGCCTACATCGGCGAAACCCTCTGCGGAAAAGACGGCAAAACCGAATACACCGGCGAAGGCAGCTCCCGCGTCACCGTCTACGTCGTCGACGTCGTCGCCAACTCCCAGATCGCCGGCTGCGGCCGACCAGGCGCCGAAGTCCGCATCAAAATCGGCGACCGTTTCGCGCCCCAAAGCGCCCGCTGGCAAGCCGGCCCAGTCCAACTCGACGTCACCTTCGGGAGCGCCACCCCCGCGCCCATCCCCACCTTCACCCCAACCCCAACGCGCACCCCCGCCCCCGCCGCCACCCAGACTCCCCGCCCCGGCAGCACGGCCACCAACGGCAGCCCCGTCGCAACCATCCCCCCCGGCTCCCCCGGAGCCGGTTCCCCCATCACCGGCGGCGGTGTCACCAGCGCCACACCGGGCCGCCAATCCACATCCTCCAACGACGACGGCGGATTCCCCATCTGGGGCGTCATCGTCCTGGTCCTCGGCGCAATCGCCGCCGTCGGCGGAGGAGCCGGCTACGTCCTCGCCCGCAATCGACAGTCCGACACCGACGACTTCCCGCCCGACGACCCCCTCCCCTGACGGGCCCAGCCTGGCACCCCCAGCTCAGCCCAAAAAGATCATCGTGAAATAGTGGCGGCCCTGCCCGTCCGTCACCTCGCCGACCCCGATCCGGCTGAAGTCCCCAGCCAACAGATTCGCCCGGTGCGTCGGGCTATTCATCAGGCCCTCCAGCGCCACCCCAACCGCCTGACCCGCCGGATAATTGTTCATCGCCAAGTTCTCACCCGCCCACGCATAGCTCCCGAAGCCGAAGTAGGCCAGCAGCTCCACGTACATCGAGTACCCATACGGATCCACATGGCCGAAGTACCCCTGATCGACCAACTGCTGCGACCGCGTTCGCGCCACCTTCGTCAGCCCCGCATCCAGAACGTACGGCGCGAGCCCCACCTTCGCTCGCTCCGCATTGATCCGCTCGAATAGCTCCAGCTCCAGCGCCGTCGCTGGCCCGGACGACACCTGCGGCACGTAAAAGTTCGGCTTGGCTGGCGCCGAGGAGCCCGCACTCTGCGCAGGCGTCGCCGGAGGTTGGACCGGTGCCACCGCATCCGCTGGGCGCGAAGCCGGCACCGAATCTGGCCGTTGCAACGCGAGCTGGCCCGCCGGCGTGCCGCCCTCCCCAGCCGCACCCTCGCCAGCAGCCGGCGCTACCCACGGCCCGAACGCACCCAAAGCCCGCGCAAAATCCGCCGGCAACGTCCCCGGCCCAGGGTCGCTCGCACGCCCCACCTCCGCGACCGGAGCGCCACCATCCAACGGAACCCCCAAGTCCTCCCACATCGACCCCGGCCAAACCACTCCCACGTCGAATGCCGGCCCCGACTCGGCTCGCTCCACCACCGCCCGCGGCGCAATCCGCCCCGCATCCGAGGCCAGCACATCGAAGCCGATCCCCAGGCCCGCCCCAGCCAGCAACGCCGCCACATAGAGCGGAAACGCCCGCCCCGGGCGCCACTCCCGCACCCACGCGCCCACCCCCCTCGGGTGCCCAAACGCCGAAACAGCCATCGCGAACCCCGCCGGAGACCCTGCCTGCGGCGGTTGCCCGCCAGGTCTCGCTTGGGGGTTCGACCCTCCTCACCATCGCCCGCATGGCTACACAGAGAACACCCCGGTAACGGCTTGGGAGCGCCGTTACCCACTGTCCCCCTAGGGGAAGTCCCTACCCCTGCTCGGTGTCCGTCCGGTGGCCCCCGTCACCCCGCGTTCACTCGCAACCGCGCTGTCCGACACGGATCAGCGGCCCGACCGAGACGTCGTACTCCACCCACACCTCTCGCCAACCCGGTTGCAGCGGATAGCTGCGGCTCACATCCACGAACCAGTTGCTGTTCGTCCCGTGGCCCAGGTCGGCAGGAAACGGCGGAAAGCAGATCACCCGCGCCGGCGAAGGCCCGCACTTCCCTTCTTGGAGCGTCAGGTCGCAATCCCTCAACCCGCTCGGCCGCGGTGGCAACGGCGTCGGCGTCGGCGTCGGCAATACCGGCGTCGGCGTCGGTGGCAACGGCGTCGGCGTCGCCGTCGGCGCCAGCGTCGGCGTCGCCGTCGGCGAGCCGCCAGGTGTCGGCGTGCCGGGCCCCACCGTGCCCGTCGGGCTCGCTCCTGGCGTCACCGTACCCGCCACGGTCGCGCTCACCGATGGCGTCGCTGCCCCTGTACCCGTCGCGCGCGGCGAAGCCGTGCCCGTCACCGAACCAACCGGCACCACCGCTCCCGGCGTCAGCGTCCGCGTCGCCGCGTCCGGCGCAGCGCCGGGCGAACTTCCTCCTCCCCCGCCGCCCCGCCCAATGGCCACCGC
>NZ_DAOUBJ010000136.1:0-3492 GCF_034432735.1 Tepidiforma sp.
ACGCTCGAGGATGTAGCGGGTTTCTCGTACAACCGTGGGGGCGAAGGCCCAAAAGCCCTTCCGCCCACCTTCTTCGAAGTGCCGCAGACGTCGCTGGACATCCGCTCTCAGGCGGTCTTCCTCGATGTCGTCCGGAACTTCGACGCGCACCGTGGCTACCCTTTCGAATAGGCGCTCCGCGACTCTCAGGCGAACTTCCGAATCGGCGGCTTGGCGACTCCATCGCGTGTCGGCGGAGGATAGCAGGTCTTCGAGGATCGTCGTGGAGACCTCACCCAACACGCGACCTGCTCGGATGGTGAGACGGGCGAGCGCGTCCACCGCTTCGCGCAGCTCGTCAAGCCGCTCAGAGGAGCTCGACTGCAAGTGGGTCAGTCGCTGTCTGTCCGCTCCACCGCTCGCGCGCTGTTCCGATTCCTCGGCAGCGTTGAATCGCGCGATCAGTTTTTTGAACTCGTCTGGACCGGGAAGGTCGGCATCGCCAACTTCCAGCTCGAGCTCGGTACGAACCTCGGCCGTGAAACGAGCATGAGCCTCCGCCAGAAAGCTGCTCTCGGACTCATCGAGTGGAAAGGCGAGATTGGAAGGCAACGCGGGGAACCAGCTAAATTCTTCTTCCTCTTTGGCCAACTGGCGCGCAATCTGCGCGGCCGTCCCCGCGTAGCCGCCAGGCAGCTCGTGTGAGTGCGTTTCGGCCTCCCGAAAGACATGCAGGTCGCTCTCCACCCTTGCGAGATCGTCTTCGTAGTAACAGAGCTCTTTTTCGGCCTTCTCGATCTCGTGCTGCGCGATGGCTAGCCCACGCCATTCGGCGCGTCGCCGCACGATGCCACGAACGCTCTCCTCCAGAAGGCGATGCTCGTCGCGCGAGGAGCCCAGCGCAGTGACCGTCAAGTCACGGATGTCGGACGGCAGCAGGCCACGCAGGACCTCGAGGGCCTTCGGGGCCTGTGCGGTGACGAGGATTCGCTCTCCCTGGGCAAGAAGATGGCAGATAAGGTTCGCGATGGTGTGGCTCTTTCCTGTGCCCGGCGGGCCCTTGACGAGAACACAGGGCTGAGCCTGCAGGCGGCGCACGATCTGGCGCTGCTCTTCGTTCGTGGGCAACGGAAAGAGAAGGCGATCCAACGTTTCGAGCCGACCGGCTCCTCGGTCGGAAGCGTTGTCCGAGCCACCGCCCTCGCTCGTCTCCTCGCCCTCCCGAATGAGACGAAGCCACGGCTCGGTGGCGTTCAACCGACCGCCGGCTTGTTCCAGGAACCTTTCGAGCAAACCTTCGTACGCAGTCGGTCGGCGCGCGCGCAGCACGAGTGCCGGAGCGAAAGACAAGCGCGGGCGCTCCTCGCATCGGTCGGCGCGGGCGATCGCTTCTTCGTCGACCTGCGCGTCGGCGCGAAGGCGGTTCGCAATCTCGCGCAATATCGGAGCAACGAACTTCGTGTCCCAGGCCTGCACCTCGAGGGCTTCGAGCAAGGCGCCGATGTCGTCCTCATTCATTCGGGGACGGTGCTCGAGTTCCAGCATGTCGAGCTCTACTCGGAAGCGCTCGAACGAGGCCGCCGGAACGACCGTGAGCACACCTCGTGCTGCATCGAGGGTGAGCTCGGCGGGTGCCGTGAGGACGTGGCGCTCGACAGCCGTTCCAGTGGGATCGCGCCACTGCAATAGCCCGACGGCCAGTACGAGCTCATAGCGCTCCTCGGCCTCCTCGAGTCGACGCCGCATGACGTCCAGTGTTTCGTAGACCTGCTGGACCTCCTGCCACCGCTGCTTCTCCTTGGCCCACGGCTCCCACTTGTTCACGAGGTACTCGCGCCAGGCCTCCTGAACCTCTGGGTGATCAGCGAGGCGTCGGAGCTCAGGCACTTTCTCGGCTACGAGCGTCCCATCGGAATCCAGCACTTGCCGTTCAACGAGGTCCGTCATCTCGGTGCGAAGCTCGGGCTCTCTCTCGGCCTGATCCAGGTCCCCGGGTCGCACCCAAGCCTCTGCGACTTGCGGCACAGGCGGTCGGGCAGGCTCACGGTTCTTACGAACTTCGAGCCACAGCTCGGCCAGCTCCCCTGTCCGGTCAGTCAGAAAAGGGGAGCGGCATTCGCCGCGTTCCCTTGGAACGTCAGCGAACCAGAGGACCTCATCGCCCGAGCCATACGAGCTGATCCGCTTTCGCCTGATTGTCGCGTTTTCCCTGAGGAACGCGACTAACGCCGATGTTTTCTCCTCCATATTCGCCTTGTCACGAGTGGTTCATGCCGGCAGTACGTCCTGACATGGTCGACGTAGTCTAGTTGTCGACCATTGCTCGCATCAAGGTAACGCCTATTCATCGCCCCGAAGCTTCCAGTTGGTGCTCCAGGATGACGTTATTGTGTCGCGTTTTTGTCGCGCCGGGCCGGTGATACACTCGGCAACGAAATCCGCGCCCGGAGAAGGCCATGCCCACCCCATCGCCGGACCCCATCGGCGGGCGTTTCGCGGACCCGAACGACTGGCGCGCCGCCACGCTCGCACGCGCCCGTGAGCTCATCCACGAGGCCCTGCCCGACGTCCTGGAAGAGGTGAAATGGGTGAAGCCGAGCAACCCCGCTGGCGTGCTCGCCTGGTCGCTCCAGGGCCTCATCTGCACCGGCGAGGTGTACCGCGACAAGGTCAAGCTGACCTTCGCCCGGGGAGCCAGCCTGCCCGACCCGGCCGGCCTCTTCAACGCGAGCCTCGAGGCGGGCACCCGCCGCGCGATCGACCTCTTCGAAGGCGACGAACTCGACGCCGCGGCCTTCCGCGATCTCGTCCGCGCCGCAGCCGCATTCAACGCCGCGGCCAAGGCAAAGGGGCGCGCCCCATGACGAGCGGCGGCGGCGAGGGCCCGCGTCTGCTCGCCGGCGGCAACCCACAAATCCCCAAGGGCGATGGCGATGCACCCGTCCGCGCCTACATCGCCGCCATGCCGGGCTGGAAGCGCGAGGTCGGCGAGCAGTTCGATGCCCTCGTCGCGCGGGTCGTCCCTGAGGTGAAGCGGGCGGTGCGGTGGAATTCCCCCTTCTACGGGGTCGAAGGGCAGGGATGGTTCTGTACGGTGCACTGCTTCACCAGATCGGTGAAGGTGACGTTCTTCCGCGGCGCGCTTCTCGAGCCGCCACCTCCCGGCAAGGGGAAGGACCCGGAGGCCCGCTGGGTCGATATCCCCGAGGGCGGCTTCGCGGCGCTGGCGCCCCAGCTCGAGGCGTGGGTCCGACAGGCGGCCGCGCTGCCCGGCTGGGCCGGCTTCTGAGGGCTGGCAGGCCCCGGGGTCGCCGATCGACATCGGCTCCAGATCTAGACACAGTCTAAAACTCGGGCTACCATCCCGGATGCGGGCCAGGTGGCTCGGGCCCCGAGCAGCGGGCGTTTCCGGAAGGGCCCGCGGCATCAAGGCGGGCGCCAGACGGCCGCACTGCCCCGAATCTCACCCCGAAGAACAAGGAGAAGCTATCGATGCGCAGGTCCGTCCGCGAC
>NZ_DAOUBJ010000137.1:0-2865 GCF_034432735.1 Tepidiforma sp.
CCCTCGCCCACGTCGGCAGTCTCCCGCCCGCCGGCCCCACCCGCAAGCATTAGCACTCATTGACAGGGAGTGCTAATATACGGCTCGCAGACCACAAACCCCTCCGAAGAGGTACCCATGGCAAAGCAACTGCTCTTCGACGAAGAAGCACGTCACTCCCTCAAGCGCGGCATCGACGCCCTCGCCGATGCCGTCAAAATCACCCTCGGCCCCAAAGGCCGCAACGTCGTCCTCGACAAGAAATTCGGCGCCCCAACGATCACCAACGACGGCGTCACCATCGCCAAAGACATCGAACTCGAAGACCCCTTCGAGAACATCGGCGCCCAGCTCGCCAAGGAAATCGCCTCCAAGACCAACGACATCGCCGGTGACGGCACCACCACCGCCACCGTCCTCGGCCAGGCCATCGTCCAGGAAGGCCTGAAGAACGTCGCCGCTGGCGCCAACCCCATGGCCCTCAAGCGTGGCCTCGAAGCCGCCGCCGCCGCCGTCGTCGAAGCCATCAAACAGAACAGCATCAAAGTCACCGAGCGCTCCCAGATGGCGCAGGTCGCCACCATCTCCGCCAACAACGACCCGGCCATCGGCGAGCTCATCGGCGAGTGCATGGAGAAAGTCGGCAAGGACGGCGTCATCACCGTCGAAGAATCCAAGTCCATCCAAACAGAAGTCGAATACGTCGATGGCATGGCCTTCGACCGCGGCTACATCTCCCCCTACTTCGTCACCAACCCCGAGCGGATGGAAGCCGTCGTCGAAGACCCCTACATCCTCATCACCGATAAAAAGCTCTCCTCCGTCCAGGAAATCCTCCCCGTCCTCGAACGAATCCTCCAGGTCACCAAGAACCTCGTCATCATCTGCGGCGACCTCGAAGGTGAGGCCCTCGCCACCCTCGCCGTGAACAAACTCCGCGGCACCATCAACGTCCTCGCCGTCAAAGCCCCCGGCTTCGGCGACCGCCAGAAAGACAACCTCGGCGACATCGCCGTCCTCACCGGCGGCCAAGTCATCTCCGAAGAGATCGGCCGCACCCTCGAAAGCGTCGACATCGCCGACCTCGGCCGCGCTCGCCGGGTCGTCTCCACCAAAGAAGAGACCACCATCATCGAAGGCAAGGGCAAAAAGAAGGACATCGACGCCCGCATCGCCCAGATCCGCGCCATCCTCGAAGAAGCCAAGAGCGACTGGGACCGCGAAAAAGCCCAGGAGCGCCTCGGCAAGCTCGCCGGCTCCGTCGCCGTCATCAAAGTCGGCGCCGCCACCGAAGTCGAGCTCAAAGAAAAGAAGCACCGCGTCGAAGACGCCCTCAGCGCCACCCGCGCAGCCGTCGAAGAAGGCATCGTCCCCGGCGGTGGCGTCGCCCTCATCAACGCCATCCCCGCCCTCGACAAGCTCCAGCTCGAAGGCGACGAAGCCACCGGCGTCCGCATCCTTCGCCGCGCCCTCGAAGAACCCCTCCGGCGCATCGCCATCAACGCCGGCAAGGACGGCTCCGTCATCGCCGAAGAAGTCAAGAAGCTCCCCAAGGGCCACGGCTACGACGCCGCCCGCGACGAATTCGGCGACATGGTCGCCAAGGGCATCATCGACCCTGCCAAGGTCACCCGCTCCGCCGTCGAGAACGCCGTCTCCATCGCCGCCATGGTCCTCACCACCAACTGCCTCGTCACCGAAAAGCCCGAAAAGGAGCAGACCCCGGCCGCACCGCCCATGTACTAAGCGGCGGCCAACCTCCCGGGAATCGCCCGGCAATCCCCGAGGGGGTGGAACGGCAACCAGCCGGACCACCCCCTCGCAGCATCACCGCCAACGGAGGCCACCCATGCGCACCGAAAACGGCATCGATGTCGATATCCAAGCCATCGAGCGCATCCTCGCCGAAGGCGACCTCATCACCATCGGATTCTCCCTCTTCCCCCTCCGCCTCCTCGTCGACACCCGCGAAAACGAACACGACGGCCAGTGGGCCGGCATCGTCGAACCCGTCGCCTCCGTCCAGGAGCGCTACCTCTGGCTCGGCAAACACCGCGGCTCCTTCGGCCCGCCCCGCGCCTTCGCCTTCTTCGTCTGGCCCAAAACCGTCCGCAACCTCGTCGAACGCGGCACCCTCGCCATCCTCCGCGCCCGGCTCCGCGGCGAAACACTCCACCAATTCGACCACGCCATCGAGCAGCTCCTCGAACTCGAACGCCAAGCCATGCGCGACGCCGTCCGCGGCTCCCGCGCCTGGCCCGCCATCTGGGAGGCTCAACCACGCTCCTGACCCGTCCGAAGATCCCGGTATGGAGCGCCTCAGCCCCACCCTCTACACCCAGGAACACCGCCAAATCATCATCCGCGGCCAAGTACAGGGCATCGGCATCCGCCTCTGGCTCCGCAACGTCGCCAACTCGCTCGCTCTCTACGGCTCCTGCCGCCTCCAGCCCGATGGCACCCTCCTCGTCCACGTCCAGGGCGAACGCAACCTCGTCAAACAATTCATCATCGCCTGCAAACGCGGCCCCTCCGATGCCCGCATCGACAGCGTCGAAATCTCCACCCTCCCCCTCGACCCACGCCTCGGCGCCTTCCTCGTCGAACGCTGACGCCAGATAAGGGCAACCTTATTCACGTCAAAAGTGTCGCTGGTACCTAATGGTGACACAGACGTAACCTCGTCCCATGGCTGAGTGGTCCCTCTTCACGAATCACGCCAACGTCCTCCTCGCCATCACCCGCAACCCGGATATCCGCCTCCGCGAACTCGCCGCCGAAGTCGGCATCAGCGAACGCGCCGTCAAACGCATCGTCGCCGACCTCGAACGCGCCGGATACATCCAGCGCGAACGCCACGGCCGCCGCAACCACTACGAAATCAAC
>NZ_DAOUBJ010000138.1:0-9881 GCF_034432735.1 Tepidiforma sp.
CCCCTCCCCGCAGCCCCATCTCTCCGCCCCGATTCCCCCCTCCACCACCTCCCCGGCGTCACCCGCAGCATCGCCGGCCGATTCGAAAAACTCGGCGTCACCACCGTCGGCGACGCAGTCTTCCTCTTCCCCAGGCGCTTCAACGACTACACCAACCTCCGCCGTATCGCCGAACTCGAGCCATCCTCCGCCCTCCAGACCATCGTCGGCGAACTCCTCGACATCACCGAATTTCGCGTCCGCGGACGCGTCCGCGGCGCACGAGGCCTCATCTCCGACGGCTCCGCCTCCCTCCCCGTTCTCTGGTGGAACATGCCGTTCGTCGCCCGCGGGCTCCGCCAGGGCGACCGGTTGGTCCTCGCCGGACGCGTCCGGCGCTACCGTGGCCGCCTCCAGCTCGAAAACCCCGAATTCGAAAAAATCGAACGCGCAGGGGACCACTTCGCCCGCCTCGAACCCGTCTACCCAGCCACCGCCGGACTCGCCCAAAAGACCATCCGCACCATCGTCGCCCGCGCCGTCGAAGCCGTCGCCCACCTCGTCGAAGACCCCATACCCGCGTGGCTACGCCAGGCCGAAAACATCGCACCCGTAGCCCAAGCCATCCGCACCTACCACGCCCCCGCAAAACCCGACGACGCCGAACACGCCCGCCAGCGGCTCGCACTCGGCGAATTCCTCGCCGTCCAGTGCGCCGTCCTCCTCCGCCGCGCCGAATGGCAACAGCACAACGACGCCCCAGCCCTCGCCCTCGGAAACCTCCGCCAACCATTCCTCGCCAGCCTTCCCTTCCCCCTCACCAGAGCCCAAGAACGCGCCCTCGCCCAAATCGAACACGACCTCCGCGGCCCCAACCCCATGCTTCGCCTCCTCCAGGGCGATGTCGGCTCCGGAAAAACCGTCATCGCCTTCGCCGCCCTCCTCGCTGCCGTCGCCTCCGGCTACCAAGGCGCACTGATGGCTCCAACCGAAATCCTTGCCGAACAACACTACCGCTCCCTCGCACGCCTCCTCGGCGGCGAACTCTCCGCCCTCGATGGCGTCTTCAACCCGCCCTGGCTCGGCCGGCCCCTCCGAATCCTCCTCGTCACCGGCTCCCTCACCCCAGCCCAAAAAGCACACGTCCGCGGCGACGCCGCCCACGGCGGCGCAGATATCCTCATCGGCACCCACGCCCTCCTCGAAGACGACCTCCAACTCCCGCGCCTCGGCCTGGCCGTCGTCGACGAACAGCACCGCTTCGGCGTCATGCAACGCGCCAAACTCCGCCAAAAAGGCCAAAACCCCCACCTCCTCGTCATGACCGCCACACCCATCCCACGCACCCTCGCCCTCACCGTCTACGGCGACCTCGAAGTCTCCACCCTCGACGAGCTACCGCCCGGCCGCCAGCCCATCCGCACCCGCTGGTACCGCCCCGACGAGCGCGACGACGCCTACCGCTTCCTCCGCAAACGCCTCGACGCCGGCGAACAGGCCTACATCATCTGCCCCCTCGTCGAAGAATCCGAAGCCCTCGCCATCCGCTCCGCCGAAGAAGAATTCGAATTCCTCCGCAACGGCCCACTCGCCGGCTACCGAATCGATCTCCTCCACGGTCGCATGTCCGCTCGCCAAAAAGACGAAGTCATGGCTCGCTTCGCCCGAAACGAAGCCCGCGTCCTCGTCTCCACCAGCGTCATCGAAGTCGGAATCGATGTACCCAACGCCACCGTCATCGTCATCGAAGGCGCCGAACGATTCGGCCTCAGCCAGCTCCACCAATTCCGCGGCCGCGTCGGCCGCAGCGACAAACAGAGCTACTGCATCCTCTTCTCCAGCGAAGAAGACCCAGGCCCCGAAGCCCGCGAACGCCTCCAAGCCATGTGCGAAACCAACGACGGATTCGCCCTCGCCGAAGTCGACCTCCGCATGCGCGGCGAAGGCGAAGCCTGGGGCCGACTCCAGAGCGGCACCAACTCCATGCTCCGCGTCGCCCGCCTCACCGACCGCGAAATCCTCCTCCGCGCCCGCCAACTCGCCCACCGCGTCCTCCAGCGCGACCCCCACCTCCAGCACCCCGAGCACGCACCCCTCGCCGCCGCCGTCCGACCCTTCCTCGACCGCGCCGCCGAAGCCAACTGACCGCCCCTCCACTAAACTCCCCCAATGCACCACCGGCTCCTGCGGACGGCACGCCCCGCCTGGCCCCTCGGACTCATCATCGCCTCCACCGTCGTCGGCTACGCCCCGGCGCTCGCCTCCCCGTTTTGGCTCGACGACTACTTCTACCTCCTCGCCGCCCGCGAGCTCAGCCCCGGGCAGTACATCCGCGCCGCCTTCACCCCCTGGGGCCACGAACCCCTCCTGCCATTCACGCGCGACTTCTGGCGGCCCCTCGCCTTCCTCTGGTTCGAGATCCTCCAGCCCGTCGCTGGCGGCAACCCCCTGCCTTACCACCTCATCGTCCTCACCGGCCACCTCGCAGCGGTCATCCTCACCTGGCTCATCGCCGCCCGCCTCGATCCCCGCCCCACCGTACGCATCGTCGCTGCCGGCGTCGTCGCCATCTACCCCGGCACCTACCAGGCCGTCGCCTGGATCTCGTCCATCAACAGCCTCGCTCTGCCCTTCGCCCTCGCCTCCTGGCTCGCCTTCCTCCACGCCACCCAGACCGAATCCGTCCGCTGGCGGCTCCTCTCCCTCTCCGTCGTGCTCCTCGCCATCGCGGCCATGCACCGCGAAAACGCCTGGGTCATCCTCCCCATCGTCGTCGGCTGGCACCTCGCCATCACCGCCAAGTGGCGTCTCCGCCAGCCCCCAACCTGGCTGCCCCTCCTCCCCTTCGCAGCCCTCCTCGCCATCTACATCCTCATCCGCACCCGCGCCTTCACCGAACCCCTCGCCAACCGCGACGTCTTCGCCTGGGGCGACCACGTCTGGACCAACTACCGCACCCTCCTCGAGCTCCTCCTCCCCTTCCGCGAACACCTCGGCGGGCTCGATGGCTGGCGCGGTACCGTCCAGCAGCTCTCCGCACCCGTCGTCCCCCTCCTCACGATCGCCTGCATCCTCGCCCGCCGTTGGCCGCCGGCCATCCTCCTCGCCGGCGCCCTCCTCTCCCTCCTCGCCGTCGCTCCCAGCCAGCTCGGCATCGGCCCCCGCTACCTCTACTTCACGATACCGCCGCTCGCACTCGGCCTCGCCTTCATCGTTGCCGACCTCGTTCAACTCGTCCCCCAGCCCTGGCGCACCGCAGTGCCCGCCGCCGGCCTCATCCTCCTCCTCGGCAGCACCTGGTCGCTCCAGCAACGCGTCGCCGATTGGACCGGTTGGGGGCCAGAACAGCAGCGAACATGGCTCGACGCCCTCCGCGCCGAGCACCCCACCATCCCTCCAGGCGCCACCGTTTACGCCGCCGGCAACGTGCCCGGTTGGCTCACCATCTTCGATGGCGTCAATCTCGGCCCCGCCGTCCGGTGGCAGTACCCCCAAGCAGCAGGGGCAGTCTACGTCGCGCCCGGCCAAATCCCCGAACTCCACCCCGGCGACATCCTCTTCGTCGCTCCCTGACCAAAAACCCTCCTATACTCCCTCGGTGCCCAAGACCGAACGCGGCTACCGCTGCTCAGCCTGCGGCTGGACGACCATCGCCTACGTCGGCCGTTGCCCCGCCTGCCAGGCCTGGAACACCCTCGACCCCTTCGCCGAAGCCCCGAAATCCCCGATCGCCCGCCGCCATCCACCCGGGGCCCCCGCTCCCCTCCTCCGCCTCGACCAAGTTCCCACCGATGCCGCTGCCCGCTTCCCCACCCAGATCGCCGAGCTCGACCGCGTCCTCGGCGGCGGCGTCGTGCCCGGCTCCCTCGTGCTCGTCGGCGGCGAGCCAGGAATCGGCAAATCCACCCTCATGCTCCAGGCCGGAGCCGCACTCGCCGCCCGCGGGCTCCGCGTCGTCTACCTCTGCGGCGAAGAATCCCCCAGGCAGGTGCGCATGCGGGCCGAGCGGCTCCACGTCGCCGGCGCATCGATCGACCTCATCGCAGAACCCAGCCTCGACGCCGCCCTCGTCGCTGCCGAAGCCGCCGCGACCGACGTCCTCATCGTCGACTCCATCCAGTCGGTCACCATCGAAGGCCTCGAGTCGCGCGCCGGTGGCCCCGCCCAGATCGCCGAAGCCGGCGCCCGCCTCCTCGCCTTCGCCAAAAGCACCGGCACCGCCACCTTCGTCACCGGCCACGTCACCAAAAGCGGCGAAGTCGCAGGCCCACGGCTCCTCGAGCACCTCGTCGATGCCGTCCTCTACTTCGAAACCGCCGAAGGCGGCGCCCTCCGCCTCCTCCGCGCCGTCAAGAACCGCTTCGGCACCACCGACGAAATCGGCCTCTTCGAAATGACCGGCACCGGCCTCGTCAGCGTCGAAAACCCCAGCGCCGCCCTCCTCGCACCACACTCCCCCGCCGCCTCCGGCTGCGCCGTCACCGTCATCATCGAAGGCTCCCGCCCCCTCGCCATCGAGGTGCAGGCCCTCGCCGTACCCACCACCCTCGCCGCCCCGCGACGCATCGCCGCCGGCATCGAGCCCGCACGACTCCACCTCGTCCTCGCAGTCCTCGCCCGCCGTGGCGGCATCCCCTCCAGCTCCCTCGACATCGTCGCCAACGTCGCCGGAGGCCTACGCCTGCGCGACCCCTCCGCCGACCTCGCCACCTGCCTTGCCCTCGCCTCCGCCATCCACGACAAACCCCTCCCGCCCAGCACCGCCTTCCTCGGCGAACTCGCCCTCTCTGGGGCCCTCCGCCCCCTTCACCAAGCGGGCCGCCGCCTCGCCGAGCTCGCACGCCTCGGAATCGCTACCGCCGTCGTCCCCAGCGGCACACCGGCCGCCCAGGGCATCCACCTCGTCCGAGCCGCCACCCTCGCCGAAGCGCTCGCGGCTGTCGGCCTCTCAGGTCTGTCGGTACGAACGGTGCCGCATCACGATGCTCTGGAGCAGCCCCAGCGAAGCGAAGAGACTCACGAGCGATGACCCTCCCTGGCTCACGAACGGCAACGGAATACCCGTCACCGGAAACAGGCTCACGTTCACCGCCACATTGATGAACGTCTGCATCAGGATCAGCATCGTGATCCCCACCGCCACCAACTGGCCCGCCGTATCGCCCGCAAGTTGCGCCGCCCGAACGCCTCGCATCAGCAACACGATGTACAACCCGAAGACGACCATCGCCCCCACGAACCCGAACTCCTCACCCAGCAAACTGAAAATGAAGTCCTTCGTCGCCACCTTCAGGTACTCCAGCTGCGTCTGATCGCCCTGCATGTACCCCTTCCCGAAAAGCTGCCCCGACCCCAGCGCAATCTGCGACTGCAACACGTTGTACCCCGAATCGAGCGGATCCTCGTTCGGATCCACCAACACCGCCACCCGCTCCACCTGGTAATCAGCAATCGCGAACGTCCACGCGAACGGCAGAATCGCAACGAAAATCGCCGCCAATACCAGCAGATGGCTGCGATTCGCCCCCGCGATCACCACGATCCCGAGCCAGATCCCACCGAACACCACACTCGTGCCGAGGTCCGGCTGCAAGAACACCAGCCCCGCCAACGGCGCCACGATCCCCATCGAAAGCAGCAACGAGCGGAGGTCCCGCGCATCGCCCCCATGCTCCGAAAAAAACCGCGCCAAACAGAGAATCGCCGCCAGCTTCGCGAACTCCGACGGCTGCACCTGCACCGGGCCCAGGTCGAACCAGCGCGTCGAACCGTAGGCCGTACTCCCCAGCGCGAAAAGCGCCAAAAGCGTCACGATCGCAAGCCCGTAGAACACCCACGCATAGTGCAGGAACCGGTGATAGTCCACCCGAGAAACCCCGAGCATCACCGCGATGCCCACCGCCGCGAACAGCGCCTGCTTCACCACCGGGCTCGAAAGGCTCGTCAACGGCCCGTCGTACCAAGGCCGCGAACCACTGTGGATCAATGCCAGCCCCGCACCCACCAATAGTAGCGCCGCCGTCACCATCACAAAGTCGAAACGGTCCCACCCCCGCCAGAACGAACCACGCACACGCGCCCCGCCAAACTCCCCATAACGGACACTCGTCACGGCCGCACGTGCTCCATGAAATAGTCGAAAATCTTCCCCGCCACCGGCGCCGCCTTGTCGCCGCCCACCCCGATGTCGAAGTAGACCGTCACCACTACCTCCGGGTCGTTGTACGGAGCGAACCCCGTGAACCACGCATGCTGCGACTTCTTCCCGTCCCGCGTGAAAAACTCGGCCGTGCCCGTCTTCCCCGCCACCGTCGTCCGCGAACTTGCCGCCCTCGCCCCCGCACCATACTGAACCGAGCCGAGCATCCCCTCCCGCACCACCTGCAACCAGCGCGGATCCACATCCACCCGCTCACCCTCCGGCGCGATCGTCCGCACCACCTTCCCGTCCGGCCCGACCACCGCATCCGCCACATGCGGCACCGGCAGCGTCCCCCCATTCGCGATCGCCGCCGTCATGCGCGCCACCTGCAGCGGCGTCGCCAACACATCGCCCTGCCCGATCGCCGTGTTGTACGTATCGCCGAGGAACCACTCGTTCTCACCAGGCGCAAACCCAGCCCCCACCTTCGTCCTTCGCTTCCACTGCGGGTCCGGGATTCGCCCAGCCGCCTCACCGAAAAGATCGATACCCGTCGGCTTCCCGAATCCGAACTTCCGCGCCCATGCCGCCAGCACCGCACCCGATGTCTCCACGTCGCCACCCAGCCCCCGCTGCCGCTCCAAGTCACCCCCCGAAGTCAAGAAAAAGAACACATTCGACGACCACGCGATCGCCGTCCGCACATCCATCGACATGTTGTGGCAGCGCCAGTCCGGGTAGTTGTAGATAACATCGTTCTCGCCCTTGATATCCAAACTGCAGCCAATCTGGAACGTCGTGTTCGGAGAGATGCTTCCCTCCGCCAGCCCCGCCGTCGCCGTCACCAGCTTGAACGTCGAACCCGGAGCCGCCGGGTTCAATGCCTTGTTCAGCAGCGTGTACGTCGTCGTATCGTTTTGGATGCGCTGCAGCTCCGCCGCCCGCCGCTCCGCATCGCTGTAGATATTGTTGTCGTACGTCGGAATCGAGACCAACGCGTACACCTGCCCCGTCTTCGCATTCATCACCACCGCAGCAGCCTGCGTCGCATCGCCCCATCCCGTGCCATTGTCCGCCATCGACCGCTCCAGCAAGTCCGCCACGTACGCCTGCAGCCCAGCATCGAGGTTCAGCCGCAACGTGTTCCCCGGGACCGGGTCCTGCCTTCCCAGCAGCCGAATCAACCGCCCCTGGGCATTCTGCTCCGCAGCCGTATAGCCAATCTGCCCGCGGAGGTCCCCCTCGTACCAGGCCTCGATCCCGTCCTTACCCACCGGCTCGTTCAACTGGTACCCCTTGCCGGCAAGCGACTTCGCCTCCTCCGCCGTCTGCGGCCCGATATAGCCAAGGATGTGCGAAAACGCCGGCCCCGCGATGTACTCCCGTCCCGGAGTCACCTCCAGGCTCACCCCCGGCAGGTCCACCGCCGCCTCCTCCAGCGCCAGCGCAGCCTCCCTCGGCAAATTCGTCGCGATCCGGATCGCGATGTAGTCCCGCCCCGCCGCGATCGCCTCGTCCACCTTCGTCTGCACCTCCAGCGGCGAAACCCCGATCAGCTCCTGCAGCCGCAAATAAATCCGGTACCGAGCATCCGCCGAACCCGGCAACATCTCCGGCAGAACCGTCGCCGAGTAAACCCCAACGTTCCTCACCAGCGGCTCGCCATTCCGGTCCGTGATGAGCCCCCGCGTCGGCAAAATGTTCGTCCGCACGATGTGGTTCTCCCGCGACCGCCGAGCGAACTCCTCCCCCCGCAGAATCTGCATATCCGCGAGCCGAATCGTCAGGATCGCGAACAACAAGAGCACGAAACCCCGCAACACCGCCACATTTCCGTGCGGTCGATTGCGGGACGGGCCCGCTGGGGTCCGGATCCCATCCTCGAGCATGCTCATAGGCTCGCGAAATACCTCCCACGCGTCGCCGCGAAACTCGCCCCCCGGAGCCCCGCCAACCGAAGCGGCACGTAGAACGACAATAGCAACACCGCGTCGATGAACACTCCCGGTAGCAGCACCTGCCACACCAGCGGCCCCAACATCGTCGGGGCCCCAGCCAGCATCGCCCCCACCGCCAGCACCGTTCGCGCCGCCAGCCCCGAACCCAGCATCGTCAGCCACGTCTTCCCCGCCTGGCCCAACGGCAGCGGCACGTCCTCCAGCAGCGCTCGGATCACCACCACCGGCAAATACGCCAGCAACAGGAGCCCCGCCCCCCGGTCGGAGAGCATCCCCAACATCACCGCTCCCACCGGCGTCATCACCATCACCGGTGACGGCCCAGCGAAGGCCGCCGCCAAGCACAGCGTCAACAGCACCAAGTCCGGAACCGCACCGGCCACCGGGAACAGCGGAGCCACCGTCACCTGCGCCACGACCGCCAAGAACAACAGCACGAAAAGCGCCAGCCCCCTCACGGTGACACCCCCGTATCGAGCGACTCCGGCACGAAACTCATCAGCACCAACACCGTCGTCGCCGTCCCCAGGCGTGTCAGCGGCTCCACCGCCACCTTCGGGAACAGGTCCTGCGCCGACCCCTCCACCGACGTCACCGTCCCAATCGGAATCCCGTACGGGAACGCCCCGCCAAGCCCCGCCGTAATGATCGTGTCCCCTACCTTGATATCCCCCTGCGCCAAGTCCAGCGTCAGCGTCCGCCCCGGATTCCCCCGCAGAATGCCATCCGCCCCCTCACCGCCCAGCACCGCCGCCCGCACGTTGCTCCGCGTATCCGTGATCAACCGAACGAACGACCGCGTCGGCGTCACCCGCGTCACCGTCCCCATCAGCGACCCCTGCGTCGACGTCACGACCATCCCCTTCACGATACCGTCGTTCCCACCACGGTCGATCGTGATCACATCGCTGAACGGCGAACTGTCCCGGTGCACCACGTTCGCCGCCAGTCGCGCCTGCGACGCATCCCCCTGCGCCAACCCCAGCGCCGCCTCCAGCTCCCTGATGCGCTGCGCATCCTGCTGGCGCTGCGCCAGCTCGTTCCGCAGCCCCTCGTTCTCCACCCGAAGTCGGGCATTCTCCTCCCGCAGCGAGTCCACCTCCCCCGCGCTCGAAAGCATCCCCGCCACCGGCCGGAACGCCGCCGAAAGCACCGCTTCGAAAGGCGACGTCAGCCGCAAAAACACCCCCTGCACCGGGCTCAGCACGCCAACCTGCCCGGCGACCCCGAGCAAGATCGCCAGCCCAACCATGGCTCCCAGCCACCACGAGTACCGGTTCGAGGTCAGCATGACCGTCCCCCGGGGCGCACGCCGATGCTACCGCCCAGGCCGCCGCGAAACCAGCTGCGACTGCACCTTCTCCAACAGCTCCGACTCCTCCAACACCTCCCCCGCCCCGCGCACCACACACAAAAGCGGGTCCTCCGCCACGTAGACCGGAAAGCGCGTCTCCTGCGAGAGCCGCCGGTCCAGCCCCCGGAGCAACGCGCCGCCCCCCGCCAGCGCAATCCCGTGCGCCATCAGGTCACTCACCAGCTCAGGCGGCGTCACCTCGATCGACGACCGCACCGCCTCCACGATCGCCGCAATCGAACCCGCCAGCGCATCCCGGATCTCCACCGTGCTCACCTCCACCGATTTCGGCAGCCCCGTCGCGATATCCCGCCCACGAATCTCGATCGTCTCCTCCGGGTCGAGCGGCGCCGCCGAACCCGCCAGCTTCTTGATCTCCTCCGCCGTCCGCTCCCCGATCAGCAAGTTATGCACCTGCCGCGCATAGGCGATGATGTCCTGATCCATC
>NZ_DAOUBJ010000139.1:0-5311 GCF_034432735.1 Tepidiforma sp.
ATCAAGACGCGAATCGTGTATCCTTCCCATCGACAATGAGCGCACCTTCCCGCCGCACCGAACGCGCCGATGCCCGCCTCAACCGCGAACGCATCATCCAAGCCGCACGCGACCTCTTCGTCGAACACGGCGCCAGCGTCGACGTCCGCCAAGTCGCCGAGCGCGCCGGAGTCGGCGTCGGCACCATCTACCGAAACTTCCCCGCCAAATTCGACCTCGTCGCCGCCGTCACCGCCGAACTCCTCGACGAAGCCGACCACGCCCTCACCCGCGTCCTCGCCACCGACGACCCCATCGCCGCCATCGCCGGCTACATCACCACCCTCGCCGAAACCTTCGCCCGCACCTCACCCCTCGCCATGGACATCATGGCCGCCCCCGAATTCCAACAAATCAAACAGCGCGTCCTCCAGTGGTTCGCCGACCCTCGGCTCGAAAACATCATCCAGCGCGGAATCCAGAACGGACTGTTCCACCCCGACCTCGACATCCCAACCGCACGACTCTTCATCGCCGGCGCCGCCGACCCCCTCGTCGTCATGAGCGCCGCCACCGCAACCTCCCCAGCCCCCTCCATCGTCCCCGGCATCGTCCAGCTCGTCCTCCGCGCCCTCCTCGTCCCAGGTAGCTCCCACCACGCGAAAGGGACTTAACCGGCCCCCTATCGCGCGGCGCTATAATTCCCGCAACCAAACCCGGGGCAAACCCCACTCCCCTGCCCCGGCCCCGGAGCCGGCCCGTGGAAGACCCAAAGATCATCGCAGAGCGGATCATCCAAAACGTCGAACACGTCATCGTCGGCAAAACCCGGGAGATCCGCCTCGCCGTCACCGCCCTCCTCTGCGGCGGCCACATGCTCATCGAAGACGTCCCCGGCGTCGGCAAAACCATGCTCGCCCGCGCCATCGCCATCTCCACCGGCTGCACCTTCCGCCGCATCCAATTCACCCCCGACCTCCTCCCCTCCGACGTCACCGGCGTCTCCATCTACAACCAAAAAACCGGCGACTTCGAATTCCGCCCCGGCCCCATCCTCGCACAAGTCGTCCTCGCCGACGAAGTCAACCGCGCAACCCCCAAAACCCAGTCCGCCCTCCTCGAAGCCATGGAAGAGCGTCAGGTCACCGTCGATGGCATCACCCATCGCATGCCCCAGCCCTTCATGGTCCTCGCCACCCAAAACCCCATCGAATACGAAGGCACCTTCCCCCTCCCCGAAGCCCAACTCGACCGATTCCTCATCCGCATGTACCTCGGCTACCCCAGCCCCACCGACGAAGTGCTCGTCCTCGACAACCAACAAAACCGCCACCCCATCGAATCCCTCCAACAGATCACCGACGCCAACGAAATCCTCCAACTCCAACGCGCCGTCCGCGAAATCTACGTCGACCCCCTCATCAAGCAGTACATCGTCCAGCTCGCCAACGCCACCCGCGAACACGAAGCCGTCTACCTCGGCGCCAGCCCGCGCGGCTCCCTCGCCCTCTTCCGCACCGCACAGGCCCGCGCCCTCCTCGAAGGCCGCGACTTCGTCATCCCCGACGACGTCAAAGACCTCGCCGTCTTCACCCTCGCCCACCGCGTCATCGTCAGCCCCGGCGCCAAAGTCAAAGGCGTCACCCAGGCCGACGTCATCGCCCAGTGCCTCCAGCGCGTCCCCGTCCCCGGGGCCCGCGCCCGCGCCTGAGGACCACCGTGCGCCGGCAGCTCAGCGCCGCCCTCGCCCCCGAACGCCGAACCCTCACCCTCATCCTCGCCATCCTCCTCCTCAGCATCTTCGTCGCCTTCGCCACAGGCTTCTGGCTCCTCTTCCGCCTCGTCTACATCATCGCCCTCGCCATCCCCCTCGCCTGGCTCTACACCTGGTGGAATACCCGCGGCCTCCAAGCATTCGCCGACCGCCGCACCTCCCGCGCCCAAGTCGGACAGGAAGCCCTCGAAATCATCGAAGTCCGCAACACCACCCTCCTCCCCAAAGTCTGGCTCGAAATCGAAGACCCATCCGGCCTACCCCGCCATCGCTCCCGCCGCATCGTCACCATCCCACCCCGCCGCTCCCGCAACTGGATCGTCACCACCCCCCTCCTCCGCCGCGGCCTCTACGAATGGGGCCCACTCACTGTCACCGCCGTCGACCCCTTCGGCATCTTCCGTCGCACCCGCCAGTTCGGCCAAGCCCAGCAGATCCTCGTCTATCCCCCCGTCGTCGAACTCCCCCACTTCCAAGCACCACCCGCCAACCTCCCCGGCGAAGGCCGCTACCGCCGCCGCACCCACTACGTCACCCCCAACGCCGCAGGCATCCGCGAATACGCCCCCGGCGATGCCTTCAACCGCATCCATTGGCGCTCCACCGCCCGCACCGGCGAACTCATGGTCAAAACCTTCGAGCTCGACCCAGCCTCCGACATCTGGGTCATCCTCGACCTCGAACGCCGCATCCACGCCGGCTCCGGCGACGACTCCACCGAAGAATACGCCGTCCGCATCGCCGCCAGCATCGCCCGCCACTACATCATCGCCAATCGCCCCGCAGGCCTCATCCAGTTCGGCCGCGATCTCCGCATCCTCGAACCCGAACGCGGCCAAAACCAGCTCACCCGCATCCTCGAAACCCTCGCCACCGCCAGCGCCGTCGGCGACGCCCCCCTCGGAGCCCTCCTCCTCGAAGAACAACGCCGCTTCGGCCGCCACACCACCCTCGTCATCGTCACCGCCTCCACCGACGACCACTGGCTCACCGCCATCCAATCCCTCACCCAGCGCGGCGTCCGCGCCGCCGTCGTCCTCGTCGACCCCTCCACCTTCGGAAGCGAACGCTCCCCACTCCTCCTCTACGGACAGCTCACCGCATCCGATATCCTCACCTACATCGTCCGCCGCGGCGATGACCTCTCCCTCGCCCTCGGCCCCGCGGGCGCAGGAGGCAGCGCATGGCAGGCCTGAACCCATCCATCCACCGAAGCCCCGCGCGCACCGTCGGCACCGCAGCCATCGACCTCCCCCGCATCGTCATGAGCTGGGAAGACTGGCTCACCCTCGCCGTCGCCATCGTCACCTTCGTCGCCATCGGCCACTCCCTCGACCAAGCAGACTGGGTCGAGCGCATGCCCCCCTTCATCCCCACCGTCCTCGCCGGACTCCTCGTCGGCATGCTCACCGCCCGCGTCCGCGCACCCGCACTCGCCATCCACCCCCTCGGCCTCCTCATCGGCGCCACCATCGTCACCCTCGTCGCCCAAACCTACGCCGATGGCCCCACCCTCGCCGACCGCCTCGCCGACTTCCGCTTCCGCATGGTCGAATGGTTCCACATCGTCCGCTCCGGCGACATCTCCAACGACAACCTCCCCTTCGTCACCCTCGTCCACGCCATCACCTGGCTCGCCGCCTACGCCGCCGCCTGGAGCCTCTTCCGCTGGCACAACGCCTGGCTCGCACTCCTCCCCGGCGGATTCGTCCTCCTCACCAACATCTCCTTCCTCGATGGCCAGCCCACCGGCGACTTCGTCATCTTCCTCTTCGGCGCCATCGTCCTCATCTCCCGCGTCCACCTCCAGAAAAACCTCGCCCGCTGGCGCGCCGAAGGCATCGACTACCCCGAATTCATCTCCGTCAGCCTCATCCAGCTCACCGTCACCGCCGCCGCCGCCCTCGTCGTCATCGCCTGGTCGCTCCCCCTCGGCAACCAAGCCAAGGCCGCCGAATCCATCTTCGATACCCTCCTCCGCCCCATCACCTCCCAATCCGACCAACTCGTCCGCCTCTTCCACAACATCGATTCCCGCCGCGGCGCCAACCTCCACACCTTCGGCAACACCCTGCCCATCCAAGGCGACGTCACCCTCGGCACCAAACGCCTCCTCGAAGTCAACAGCGCCAACGCAGGCCTCATCCGCGCCACCAGCTACGAGGTCTACACCGGCAACGGCTGGAAAGCCGGCCCGCGCGACAGCGCCCGAGTCGACGCCCGCGACCTCGCCGTCGACCCCCAAACCGCCACCTACCAAGCCCGCACCGTCGCCATCCTCCGCATCAAACTCCTCTCCTCCGAAAGCACCATCCTCACCCCAGGCGTCCCCCTCGCCGCCAACATCGACACCCGCATCGACGCCGCTCCCGGCCAATCCGGCGACATCGAACGCATGCGAAGCCGCATCGCCCTCGGCCCCGAAGACACCTACAACAGCTTCGGCTCCGTCTCCACCGCAACCGCCCAACAGCTCGACGCCGCCGGAACCGCCTACCCCTCCTGGATCCTCGAACGCTACCTCCAGCTCCCCAACTCCCTCCCCCAGACCGTCCGCGACGAAACCCGCCGAATCGTCCAGGCATCCGGCGCCACCACCCCCTACCAACAAGCCAAAGCCATCGAAGCCTACCTCCGCACCTTCCCCTACGACCTCACCGTCCCCGCCCCCCCACCCGGCCGCGACGCCGTCGAATACCTCCTCTTCGAGCTCAAGCGCGGCTACTTCGACTACCAAGCCTCGGCCATGTGCGTCATGCTCCGCACCATCGGCATCCCCTGCCGCGTCGCCGTCGGCTACGTCCTCACCCCCGGCACCGGCGAAGAAACCCTCTACACCGTCCGCAAAAGCGACGCCTACAGCTGGGTCGAAGTCTTCTTCCCCTCCTACGGATGGGTCGAATTCAACCCCACCTCCGACCGGCCCGAGGGCGGCGCCGGCGGCTTCAGCCAGCCCCTCGTCCCCTCCGACCCCTTCGTCGAGCCCTCCCTCGAAGAGCTCTTCGGCCCCGACTACCGCGACCCCACCGGCGGCACCGACCCCGTCCAAGAAGCCCTCGCCGAAGAGCCCGTCATCAGCCAAACCCCCAACTGGCTCCTCATCCTCATCCCGCTCACCATCCTCGCCCTTCTCGCAGCCGGCGCCCTCGGCATCCGCATCGCCTGGAACTGGGGCCTCGCCGGGCTCGACCAACGCGCCCGCCTCTGGGCCCATACCCAGCGCCTCGCGGGCTGGGCCGGCCTCGGCACCAAGCCAACCGAAACCCCCCGCGAATGGGCTCGCCGCCTCGGACGCTCCCTCCAACGCCAACAGCCCGCCGAACGGCTCACCCAAGCCTACGAAGAAACCCGCTACGGCCCGCCCGACCGCCAACGCATCGACCAGGCCGAGGCCGTCGCCGCCTACCGCTCCCTCCGCAGCGCCCTCATCGGCCGCCTCCTCCGCCGCAAGCCCCGACGCCAGCCATGAACGACAACACCACCCACCACCAACCCCTCCCAGCCGCCCTCATCGACACCCCCCTCGGCTGGGTCGGCATCGCCGTCACCGCCAACGGC
>NZ_DAOUBJ010000140.1:0-1687 GCF_034432735.1 Tepidiforma sp.
TCGTCCTCGCGGTGAAGGGGCGGGGGCTCGCCCTGCGCGAAGCCTGGCTGCAGAGCGACGCCGAGATCGTCAGCTACATGGATGTCGATCTCTCCACCGACCTCGCCCACCTGCCCGAGCTCATCGCCCTGGTCGCCGAGCGCGGCTGCGACGTCGCCATCGGCTCGCGCCTCGCCCGGGGCGCCAAGGTGAAGCGCCAGCTCAAGCGCGAAATCACCAGTCGCGGCTACGTCGCCCTCATCCGGCTCACCTTTCCGCGGCTCCGCATCAGCGATGCCCAATGTGGCTTCAAGGCGCTCAGCCGGCGGGCCGTCCAACTCGTCGTCCCCCAGATCGAAAACCGGATGTGGTTCTTCGATACCGAGTTGCTCATCCTCGCCCACCAGGCCGGGCTGCGGATCTGCGAGCTGCCCGTCCGCTGGGTGGAAGACCCGGACACCAAGGTTCGCATCCTCAGCACCGCGATCGAAGACATCCGCGGCCTCGTCCGGATGCGGTTCCGCCGCCGTCGAGGAGCCGCCCCGCGGTGACGCCCCCGCCCTCAGCGCCGCCGAAGGTAAGCGAGACCCCACATCCGGGCGTTCCCGGTTTGATCCGGCCGGGGGCCGATGGTATAACTCAGCCTTGCTACAGGATTCACAAAGTTCCCGCCCGCGGGCCCCTTGCGCCCCGGAGTCGGGGAGGGGGAGGCTGGCCGCATGGAATGGGCTAATCTACCGCACGACTTCGCAGAACCCCTCGAACTCGTCATCGTCGCGATCAGCATCACTGCGATGCTCGGGATTCTCGTCCTCTTCGGGCAGTGGTGGCAGAAGTAAGGAGTAGCAATGGCCGTCGAAGCACCACCCAAACCGACCCTCGCCGATAAGATCTACGACAAGCTCTTCCACAACTACGTTTGGAAGTCCATCTTCCGCACCGGCTACCCGAACACGCCGCGCAACCAGATGCTCATCGTTGCGACGAACGTGTTCCTCCACCTCCACCCCACCCGTATCCACCGCACCCACGTCAAGATCACCCACACCTACTGTCTGGGCGGGCTCTCCTTCTTCATGTTCCTCGGGCTCACCGTCACGGGCATCCTGCTGATGTTCTACTACGTGCCCTCCGTCGAGCGCGCTTACCTCGACATCCAGAACATCACGACGAACGTGCAGTTCGGCCAGCTGATGCGCAACATGCACCGCTGGATGGCCCACGCCATGGTCATCCTCGTCTTCCTCCACATGATGCGCGTCTTCTACACCGGCGCCTACAAGCCGCCACGCGAGTTCAACTGGGTCGTCGGCGTCATCCTCCTCGTCCTCACCTTCCTCCTCTCCTTCACCGGCTACCTCCTGCCGTGGGACCAGCTCGCCTTCTGGGCCATCACCGTCGGCTCGGAGATCGCTGGCTCGGCGCCCGTCCTCGGCCCTAAGACCCGCTTCTGGATGCTCGGCGGATTCGAAGTCGGCCCGAACGCCCTCATTCGCTTCTACACGCTCCACGTCATCGGCCTGCCGCTCCTGGCCGCCATCTTCATGGCCGTGCACTTCTGGCGCATCCGCCGCGACGGCGGCCTCGCCCGTCCGCTCTAGGCCGCGCCACCAACCAGGTTCGAGAGAGGGGAACGCATGGCAACCGCAGTCGTAGCCCGGCCCGTCGCCCGCCCGCAGACGCGCGCGCGCGACGAAGAGGTCCTCGT
>NZ_DAOUBJ010000141.1:0-18671 GCF_034432735.1 Tepidiforma sp.
GCGGCAACACCGGCAACACCGCCCTCGTCTGGCACGATGGCCGCCTCTTCGTCCCGGCGGTAATTCACCGCTACCGCCGCCCCCTCACCCGCAAGCGCCAGCGAAATCGCCCGGCCAATGCCCCGGCCCCCGCCCGTCACCAGCGCAACCCGTCCTTCCAGTCCCATACCTCGTACTCCACGCGAAAGTAGTGCCGCCGATTCTACGAGCCGCTCGCCCAACTCGCCCGACGGCCGGCCTCGCCACCTTGACAAGCCATCGTATACTCGCCCCAGCCTGTTCAAATCTTTGAATAGGCCACCCCAAGCCGAGGTGCCCCCCGATGGTCATGGCCGAACAGCGCGTCACCAGCCCCTTCCTCGAAGGCAACTTCGCGCCCGTCCGCGAAGAAGTCACCGCCGACAACCTCCCCGTCATCGGCGAACTCCCCGAAGGCCTCGAAGGCATGTTCGTCCGCAACGGCCCTAACCCCCAGTTCGACGTCATCAAGAACTACCACTGGTTCGGCGGCGACGGCATGCTCCACGGCGTCCGCATCAAAGACGGGCGCGTCTCCTACCGCAACCGGTGGGTGCAAACCGAAGCCTACCGGCGCGAAAAAGCCGCCGGCCGCGCCCTCTGGGGCAGCGGCCTCGGCGCACCCGAATTCGACAACCCCAATGGCCCCTCCCGCGGCAACACCGGCAACACCGCCCTCGTCTGGCACGATGGCCGCCTCTTCGCCCTCTGGGAGGCCGGCGACCCCCACCACATCCGCCTCCCCGGCCTCGAAACCATCGGCACCTTCAACTACAACGGCCGCCTCCTCCACGCCTTCACCGCCCACCCAAAAGTCGACGAAAAAACCGGCGAAATGCTCTTCTTCGGCTACGACATGATGGGCTTCGACCTAGCCAAACAGGGCGCCCGCGTCCCCTACCTCCAGTACTCCGTCGTCAGCCCCCAAGGCGAAATCGTCCTCACCACTCCCATCGACCTCCCGCGCGGCGTCATGATGCACGACTTCGCCGTCAGCGAACACTACGCCATCTTCATGGACCTCCCGCTCGTCTTCGATATGCAGCGCGCCATGAGCGGCCAGTCGCCCCTCTACTTCGACAAAAACCTCCCCGCCCGCTTCGGCATCCTCCCCCGCCACGCCACCGGCGACCAGATCCGCTGGTTCGAAGCCCCACCCTGCTACGTCTTCCACACCCTCAACGCCTACGAACAGGGCAACGAAGTCGTCCTCGACGCCTGCCGCATGGACGACGTCGACCTCGGCGCCCTCGACTCCTCCATCGCCCCCAACCCCGAAGACCGCCGCCTCATGCGCGACGACGTCCGCCAGGCCCTCCATCGCTGGCGCTTCGACCTCGCCACCGGCCAGGTCAAAGAAGAACCCCTCGACGACCAGACCAGCGACTTCCCACGCGTCAACGATAGCCTCGTCGCCTACCCCGCCCGCTACGGCTACACCGCCCGCTTCGAACACGGCAACCCCATGCCAGAGTCCGACGCCCTCATCAAGTACGACCTCCACACCGGCCGCCACTGGGTCCACTACCACGGCAAAGGCCGCTACGGCGGCGAAGGCGTCTTCGTCCAGCGGCCTGGCTCCACCGCCGAAGACGACGGCTACGTCGTCACCTTCGTCTACGACCACAACACCGGCCTTTCCGAATTCATCGTCATCGACGCCCGCGACTTCGAAGCACCCCCCGTCGCACGCGTGCCCCTCCCCCAGCGCGTTCCCTACGGCTTCCACGGCGCTTGGATCGCCGAAGAACGCATCCAGTCCCAAAAGCCCTCCTGATCCGCTCGCTCGGCGGCCGCGCCCCCTCGGCCGCCACCGTCCCTGCCCGGCCCCACCAGCGGCCGGGCAGGGCCATCTTCACCAATCGTCCCAGTCCCACCCCCGACGCGGCCCCCGGGCACGCTGGAGGAGCAAATCCGGATCCTCCAGCTCCGCCAGGCCGATCCGCCGCCCCACCAGCTCCTCGATCCGCGCATAGAGCAGCTCCGCCGGCACCGACGGCCGCGCCGTCAGCCACTGCTCCAGCTCCTCCAGCCGCGCCCCCTCCGACATCTCCCGCCCAGGCGGCGCCGACGCCAAAAAGCGCCGGCAATAGCCACACCCCTCCGCGCTCACGATCGGCACCAAGTGCACATCGCACTCCTCCGCCAGGCGCCCCCAGAGCCAGCTGCCCACCCCTCCATTGTGCCGGAACCCGGGCGGGCTTCGGCACTTATCGATCGTTGCCAGCCTACCCAACATAGCCTATGATCTTAGTTGCGTACGCAACTAAATCGATCCCCGGAGGAAAGCATGTCCGTCAGCCCAGCAACCTCGACGTGGGTCATCGACCCGGCCCACTCTTCGATCGAATTCGCCGTCAAGCACATGATCATCGCCACCGTGCGCGGCACCTTCGCCAAGTTCGAAGCCGACCTCACCATCGACGAAGCCGACCTCGCCCGCTCCAAAGCCACCTTCCGCATCGATGCCGCCAGCATCGATACCCGCCAACCCGACCGAGACAACCATCTCCGATCCGCCGACTTCTTCGACGTCGCCAATCACCCCACCATCACCTTCACGACCACCGCCATCGAACGCACAGGCGGCAACAATTACCGCATCACCGGCGACCTCACCATCCGCGGAACCACCCGCCCCGTCACCTTCCAAGCCGAAGCCCACGGCCCCACCAAGAACCCCTTCGGCAAGACCGTCGTCGCCCTCAGCGTCACCGGCAAACTCAACCGCAAAGACTTCGGGCTCACCTGGAACGCCCCCCTCGAAGCCGGCGGCTGGCTCGTTGGCGACGAAGTCCGCATCGACGCCGACTTCGAACTGATCAAGAACGACTGAGGCCCCCGCTCAGCCGCGCCCACCGAACTCCGCGAACGAACCGTGCCGCCCGGCGCCGCCAGCGAACCGGGCGGCACCCTCGCGCGTCTCCCCCGACGCGATCACCGCCATCCCCAACCGCGTCTCGTTCCGCATCGCCTCCTCGAACGGCAAGTCCCACTGCTCCCGCGCCGATTGTCGGTCGCTCCGCAGGCACCGCTGGGGAAAGGCAGCCAGCTGCCGAGCGAGCTCCTTCGCCGCCTCCAGCGCCTGCCCAGGCTCCACCAGCCGGTTCGCCAACCCCATCATCCGCGCCTCCTCACCGCTCACGCCCCGCCCCGTCAAAATCAAATCCATCGCGTGGCTCTCACCGATCAGCCGTGGCAGCCGCACCGTCCCCCCATCGACAAGCGGCACACCCCAGCGCCGACAGAACACCCCGAAAACCGCGTCGCGCGCCGCAACCCGCAAATCGCACCAAAGCGCCAGCTCCAGCCCACCCGCCACCGCGTGCCCCTCCACCGCAGCGATCACCGGCTTCGAAAGCCGCATCCGCGTCGGCCCCATCGGCCCATCCCCATCCTCACGGACGACATTGCCCCCACCCGTCGCCACCGCCTTCAAGTCCGCCCCCGCGCAAAACGTCCCGCCCGCCCCCGTCAACACCGCCACCGCCAACGCATCGTCCGCCTCGAACCGCCGGAACGCCGCTGCCAGCTCCGCCGCCGTCGCCCGGTCCACCGCATTACGAACCTCCGGCCGGTCGATCGTCACGATCGCCACCGGCCCCTCCGTCTCGTAGCGAATCACCATCGTCGCAAACCTCCAGCCGCTATCCTACGCCGCCCCATCCCGATTGCAGGAGCCCACACCTCGATCTACGCTCCCGCCACCATGACCGCGGCCGCCGACCTCCACATCGACGTCGTCCCCACCGGCGACCTCCCCCCCGCCGACCGCGACACCATCCTCCATCTCTTCCGCCAGAACTACCGCGAGGCCAACGCCACCTACCTCGAAAAGTCCCTCCACGTCCTCGCCTTCGCCGCCATCGCCCGTGACAACGAGGGCCGCGCCGCAGGCTTCGCCCTCGGCGAACCCCGCATCCTCGACCTCCCACGCCTCGGCCCGTCGCCCGTACGCCTCGCCGGGCTCTGCTGCGTCGCCCCCGCCTTTCGCCGCCAAGGACTCTTCCGGCGCCTCGAAAACGCCGTCCTCACCGCGCGCGAGCTCCCGCCAGCCCCCCGCTGGCTCTCCGCAGGTCGCATGGCCCACCCCGCCAGTTTCCGCACCATGTCGGCCAACCCTACCGTCGTCCCCCGCCGCGGCATGCGCCCTACCCCGTGGCAGCGCGAAATCGGCGCGGTCGTCGCCGCCGCCTACGGCAACCAATCCTTCGACCCCGAGACCTTCGTTTGCCGCGGCTCCGGCGCCCCCATCGGCTGGCCCATCATCGAAATCGAAGCCCAACCCGAAGAGTGGGAGCTCTTTCAGGCCGTCGACCGCAGCCGCGGCGATTCCCTCCTTGGCATCGCCTGGAACCCCGACGCCCCGCCCGGCTGGGACGACCCCACCCCCTGAACCGCGGCCCTCCCTACGAATCGAGCCCCGGCGGAAGGTCGAAATCCCCGCGCTCCCGCAACTGCTCAAGAATCTTGCGCGCCATCTCGTCCATCTGCTCCGGCGTGATCCCCATCCGCTCCAGCGTCTGCCGCATCAAGCGCTGCACCTCCGCCATGTCCTGCCGGATAAGCGCATCCGCCAGCTCCAACTGCGTCTCGATCGCCATGAACCGCTCGCGCCGCTCCGTCTCGTTCGGCGTCGAAAGGATCGTCGACATCAGCCGCGTGAAGAGCGTCGTCGTCCGCGCAATCCGAATACGGTCGTCCGGGTGCGGCGGAAAATCGCCCGTCACCGCCACCTCGAGCCCCGTCCTCGTATCGCGTGCCGCGTACTGCTCTGCCATAGCTCCAGCGTACCCCATCCGCCGCCGAGATTCCCCACCGGCCAGCCCCTTCGCTATCCTCGGAACGTGCCAGCCGCCCATCCCGCCCTCCAGCGCCTCGCCGACGACTACGCCGCCTGGTGGATCGACCTCCTCGGCGAACACAACCACGTCGGCGGCGCCGAAACCACACGCTGGCTCCTCGAGCGATCCGAGCTCGGTCCCGGTCGCCTCATGCTCGATGCCGGCGGCTTCGTCGGCGCCGCCGCCCGCCTCGCCGTCGCCCAGACAGGCTGCCGCGCCATCGCCACCGACCTCAACCCCGACTTCCTCCGCGCCGGGCGCCAACTCCCCGGCGGCAGCGCCGTCCAATGGGTCGCCGCCGACAACCGCCGCCTCCCCTTCCGCGACGCCTCCATGCACAGCATCTGGGCCCTCGATACCGAGCTCGCCTACCACGAATTCAACCGCCTCGCCGCTCCCGGGGCCACCCTCTGCCTCTGCTGCGAAGCCCCCAACGACGCCCGTGGCGGCCTCGACGCCTTCATCGACGATTGGCAGCAGGCCGGCTGGCAGCTCGCCGCCCACCGCCCACTCAGCGCCGAAGCCGCCCACACCTGGCGCACCGCCGAAGCCGAACTCGTCCGCCGTCGCCCCTACTTCGAAGCGCGCTACGGCACCCGCACCTACCTCGCTCAGCTCGATCTCGTCGCTTACCTCGTCCAGGCCTACGAACGCGGCGAGCAAGGCCACGCCCTCTTCGTCTTCCGGCGCCTCTGAGCATCCCTCGCCCCTCACCGCCCCGGCAGGTTGTGCGTTGCCCATCGCCGCGGAGAATCTCCCCCATGAAAATCCTCCGCATCGGCGTCTCCGATGACGTCTATGGCCCGCTCGAACCGCAGCAGCGCAGCTGGCACATCGTCCAAGAACGCCTCGCCGAGTGGCTCGGCGAGCCCGTCGAAACGGTCCTCAAATCCGCCTGGCCCAACGACGCCTACGCCGACGTCATCGAACGCTGGATCGAACGCGAAAGACCCGATGCCGTCTTCCTCGCGGTCGCGTCCTACTGGGTCTCCTTTCCTTCCGCCCCGCTCGCCCTCGAACAAGCCCGCGTACCCCTAGCCCCCATCCTCGGCCGGGTCGCCACGGCCGCGTCGCGCCGCCCACGCATCGCCCACAACGGGGCCTTCCGGTTGCTCCGCCGGGTCGCCCTCCGCACCACCGGCTACCGATATTTCTTCGAATCGGACGAGGCCGCCCGCCGCGTCGAAGAGGCCATTCGGCGCATCACCCGCCACGAAGACATCGCCCTTGGCGTCCGCGGCCCCATCCCCATGGGCATCCCGCTCCCCCCGCGCCTCGCCGCCGAATCCCGCGCACGCTGCAGCGAATTCGACCGCCTCGTCAAAGCCACCTGCGAACGACTCCACGTGCCCTACCAACAGGCTGGCGAGGACGAGCCCCCCGCCCCCACGAACTCCAGCGCGACCTGACCCACGTCAACGAGCGCGGCCACGCCCGACGCGCCGAACACGAATTCCAACTCATGCATCGGGCTTGGCTCGCCGCCCGCGGCGGCACCCCCGCCCCCCGCTGACCGCCCCACAAGCCACTTCCCTGCTACCCTTGAAGCCACGCCGACCGCCTACCGCCCAGGGGAGCTCGCAATGTCCATCCTCCGCATCGCCGACCCCGAAGTCGCCGCCATCATCCAAGACGAGCGCAACCGCCAGATCGAAACGCTCGAGATGATCGCCAGCGAAAACTACGCCTCCGCCGCCGTCCTCGAAGCCACCGGCTCCATCTTCACCAACAAATACGCCGAAGGCTACCCCGGCAAGCGCTACTACGCCGGCAACCAGCACGCCGACCGGCTCGAACAGCTCGCCATCGACCGCGCAAAACAGCTCTTCGGAGCCGACCACGCCAACGTCCAGCCCACCAGCGGCGCCGAAGCCAACATGGCAGCCTACCTCGCCTTCGCCAACCCCGGCGACACCATCATGGGCATGGAGCTCTCCCAAGGCGGCCACCTCACCCACGGGTCCCCCGTCAACTTCTCCGGCCGGCTCTACCGCTTCATCCCCTACACCGTCGACCGCGAGACCGAAACCATCGACATGGCCGAAGTTCGCCGCCTCGCACGAGAGGCCCGGCCCCGCATCATCGTCGCCGGCGCCACCGCCTACCCCCGCCGCATCGATTTCGCCGCCTTCGCCGAAATCGCCCGCGAAGTCGGCGCGCTCCTCATGGTCGACATGTCCCACATCGCCGGCCTCGTCGCCGGCGGCGCCCATCCCAGCCCCGTGCCCTTCGCCGATATCGTCACCACCACCACCCACAAGACCCTCCGCGGCCCCCGCGGCGCCCTCGCACTCTGCCGGGCCGAACACGCCGAAGCCCTCGACCGCGGCGTCTTCCCCGGCACCCAGGGCGGGCCCCACCTCCACAGCATCGCCGCCAAAGCCGTCGCCTTCGGCGAAGCACTCCAGCCCCAATTCCGCGACTACGCCGCCCAAATCGTCCGCAACGCCAGCGCCCTCGCCGAAGAGCTCCAGCGTGGCGGCCTCCGCCTCGTCTCCGGCGGCACCGACAACCACCTCATCCTCGTCGATTGCAACTCCGTCGGCATCAGCGGCCTCAAAGCCCAAAACGCCCTCCAAGGCGCCGGCATCATCACCAACCGCAACACCATCCCCTACGACCAACGCTCCGCCTACGTCACCAGCGGCCTCCGCCTCGGCACCCCCGCCCTCACCAGCCGCGGCATGAAAGAAGACGAAATGCGCCGCGTCGCAGCCTGGATCGTCCGCGTCCTCCAAGACCCCGACGGCGAAGGCGTCCGCGAAGCCGTCCGCGCCGAAGTCGCCGAATTCGCCAAGGCCTACCCCGTCCCCGGCATCACCGACGCCGAACTCGCTCCCGCACCTACCGCCTAGCGAAAGCCCGTGCTACCCTCGACCGTTGACCCGGGGTATCGGTCCTCCCCCGAGGAGGACAATCCCATCGCCCGGGCAGAGGTTCCATGCGGGAATACGAACTCACGGCCGTCTTCGACCTCTCCCTGATCGAAAGCAGCGGCCCCGACGCCTCCGCCGAGCGGATCCAACAGCTCGTCGAATCACGCGGAGGCAAACTCCTCAAAATCGACCATTGGGGCCGGCGGCGCCTCGCCTACCCCATCCGGCACGCCATCGACGCCGACTACATCGTCACGCGCTTCGAAGCCGACCCCGCCGCCGTCAACGAGATCGAAGCCGCCCTCCGCATCGACGAGAAAATCTTCCGCCACCTCATCGTCCGCGCCGACGAACTCCCCACACCCCCACCGCCGCGCGAACCCCGCGAGCCCCGCGAGCCCCGCGCCGAGGCCGCACCACCGCCCGCACCCGCCCCCGCTCCCGAAGCGACACAACCCGAAGCGACACAACCTGTCGCCGAAACCAGCGAAACTCCCGCCGCCGTCGACGAACCCGACGCCGCCCCTGAATCCTAGCCCCGGAGGCCAACCACCATGGCGGGACTGAACAAAATCCTCCTCATCGGCAACGCCGGCCGCGATGCCGAACTGCGCTACCTCGCCAGCGGCACCCCGCAGGCCCAGTTCAGCCTCGCCGTCAACAACCGTCGCAAAAACCAGCAGACCGGCGACTGGGAAGACCAAACCGAATGGTTCAACATCGTCGTCTGGGGCGACACCGCCGAACGCATCTCCCAGTACATCACCAAAGGCAAACAACTCTTCATCGAAGGCCGCGTCCAAACACGCAGCTGGGAAGACGACCAAGGCCAGAAACACTACCGCACCGAAGTCATCGCCCAAACCATCCAGCTCCTCGGCGGCCCCCGCGACCAGTCCGGCGACGATTGGGAAGGCGGGAGCCGCTCCCGCAGCAGCGGATTCGAAAGCAGCCATAGCCGCCCCCGTGGCAGCGCCCGCGAGGAGATCGACCTCGACGACCTCCCCTTCGAATAGCTCGCTGGCCCGACCAGCCCGCACCGCAGCCGGCTCGCTGCGGAACACCCGATCACCGCACACGCGGAGATAAACCCAACGGGAAGGAACCATCACCATGACCTCCGAAGAACGCACCACCAACACCCCCGCCGCCGAAGGCGAACGCCCCCAACGCCAGCAGCGCCCCCGCTACGCCAACCGCCGCAAAGTCTGCCGCCTCTGCGTCGAAAAAATGGACGGCATCGACTACAAAGACATCGCCCGCCTCCGCATGTACATCTCCGACCGCGGCAAAATCGAACCGCGGCGCAAAACCGGCACCTGCCTCAAACACCAGCGCCTCGTCGCCGTCGCCATCAAACGCGCCCGGCACCTCGCCCTCCTGCCCTACACCCTCGACCACATCCGCAAAACGGGCATCTTCCCCATCCGCGGTTAACCCGCGGCACCGCGCCGCACCCCGGAGCACCCCATGGCCCGACGCGAACGGACGACCGCCCTCCCCCGCCAGCGCCCGCGCGCAACCCGCCCCGTCGCGCGCACCTTCTTCCTCACCACCGAAGAAACCCTGCGCCTCCTCATCCTCGGCGGCGCCGGCCTCCTCCTCGCCATCGTCCTCGCCCTCATCGGCTGGCGCTGGTACGACCAGACCTTCCGCATGCCCGAAAAAGTCATCCTCCAGGTCGGCGACGAACGATTCCAACTCCGCTACTACGCCGACCGCCTCTTCCCCTACGCCCAATCCGTCGCCAGCTCCGGCATCAACCTCGGCATCGCCGAACAACAACTCGTCGCCATCCTCGAAGAAGAAGCCATCGTCAACACCATCGCCCGCGAGCGCGGCATCACCGTCACCCCCGAAGAAGTCACCCAGGAGATCGCCTCCCAGCTCGGCGTCCCAGCCGGCGGCGCCGGCACCGCCTTCGATAACCTCTACCGCCAGCGGCTCCAGTCCCTCACCATGAGCGACGCCCACTACCGCCGCCAGGTCGAAGCCCAGCTCTACCGCAAAAAGCTCAAAGACAGCATCCTCGCCGAGCTCGGCCAAACCACCGAAATGGTCACCCTTCGCACCATCATCACCACCACCGAAGACGAGGCCAAAGCCGCCCTCGCCCGCATCCAGGCCGGCGAAGACATGGGCACCGTCGCCCAAGTCACCTCCAAAGACCTCAACTCCCGCCAAAAAGACGGCATCATGGATCCCGAACCCCCGGCCCTCCTCCCCGAAGCCGTTCGCAACGCCATCCAAGACAAGCCCGCCGGCACCGACCTCATCGGGCCCGTCCAGATCGCCACCGGCGACTGGTGGCTCCTCCGCATCGAAAAACGCGACCCCAACGCCACCCCCTCCGAAACCCAAAAATCCCAGCTCGCCGACCGCGAAATCCAGCGCCTCGTCAGCGAAAAGCGGAGCCAGCTCACCATCCGGCGCAACCTCACCGCCGACGACATCAAGTGGGCGGAGGAGCATGCCAACTAAAGACGGCCGCAGCCAGATCGGAGTCGGCCTCATCGGCCTCGGCGTCGTCGGCTCCGGCGTCGCCCGCGCCCTCCTCGAGCGAAGCGACTACTTCGCCCGCCAAGTCGGCGCCGAACTCGTCATCCGTCGCGCCGCCGTCCGCAACCTCACGCGTCCCCGCGCCGTCGAACTCCCCCCTGGCACCATCACCAACGACGTCGAAGCTCTCCTCGCCGACCCGGCCATCGATATCGTCGTCGAAGTCATGGGCGGCGAAGAACCCGCCGGCACCTACATCCGACGCGCCATCGCCAGCGGCAAACACGTCGTCACCGCCAACAAAGAGCTCATCGCCAAATCAGGCACCGAGCTCCTCGCCGAAGCCCACCGCCGCGGCCTCGACATCATGTTCGAAGCCAGCGTCGGCGGCGGCATCCCCCTCATCGCCCCCCTCCGGCGCGACCTCCTCGCCAACCGCATCAGCTCCATCCGCGCCATCATCAACGGCACCACCAACTACATCCTCACCCGCATGGCCAACGCCGCCGCTGTCGCCGAAGCCCTCCGCCGCCAAGGGCTCGAACCGCCCACCGGCGGCTACCAAGAAGCCCTCCGCGAAGCCCAGGAACTCGGCTACGCCGAGCCCGACCCCACCAACGACGTCCAAGGCCACGACGCCGCCTACAAGCTCGCCATCATGGCCACCCTCGGCTTCCGAACCCGCGTCCACCCCTCCCAAATCCATACCGAAGGCATCACCCAACTCTCCCCCAGCGACTTCCTCGCCGCCCTCGAACTCGGCTACGCCATCAAACTGCTCGCCATCGCCGAACGCACCGACCAAGGCATCATCGCCCGCGTCGCCCCCACCTTCATCCCCCTCTCCGAGCCCCTCGCCCGCGTCGACGGCGTCTACAACGCCGTCCAGATCCACGGCGACCTCACCGGCACCGTCCTCTTCCAAGGGCGCGGCGCAGGCTCCGAACCCACCTCCTCCGCCGTCGTCGCCGACCTCCTCGACCTCGCCCACGCCATCGTCCTCGGCACCCGCGAACGCAAATACTGGGGCCCCGAAGGCGATATCCCCATCCTCGGCCTCGAACACCTCGAGACGCGCTACTATCTCCGCGTGAAAGTCACCGACAAACCAGGCGTCCTCGCCCAGATCGCCCGCACCCTCGGCGACCACCACGTCAGCATCGCCGCCGTCAACCAAAAAGAAACCGATACCGACGCCCGCACCGCTGACCTCGTCATCATGACCCACCGCGCCCGCGAAGGCGCCGTCCAAGCAGCCCTGCGCGAACTCGCCACCCTCCCCGTCGTCATCCAGGTCTCCGCATTCCTCCGCGTGGAGTCCTGACATGGCCGGCGAGCCCCAGGCCCAGGCCATCACCGAACTCCTCACCTGGCTCGAACAACAGCTCCGCGCCCAGCGAGAAGAACAAGCTCGCCACATCGCCCACCTCGACCAGCTCCGGCGCCAAGTCCAAGACCTCTCCGAACAACTCGACGCCACCCAGCGCCAAATCCGCGAATTCGAGCCCCGCCTCCTCCCCTTCCGAGGCCTCCCCGAAAAACTCACCGCCATCGACCAGGCCATGGAAGACCTCCGCCAAGCCGCCACCACCATCCGCGGCGAAGCCGAACACCAGTTCCGCATCCTTCGCGCCGAATCCCAGTACGACCGCGAAGAGCGCGCCGAAGTCATCCGCCGCGTCGAAACCGCCGCCAACCAGCTCGGCCTCGTCCTCGCCGATGTCGCCCAAGTCCAGCAACAAACCTCCCAGCTCGCCCAGCAACTCCAGACCATCCTCGAACGCCAGCGCGAACTCGACCAGCAAGTCCACCAATTCGGCCTCCGCCTCGACCGCACCATCGAAGTCAATCGCGACCTCGAAGAGCGCATCAAAACCGTCGTCCTCGGCGACCTCGACGAACGCATCGAGATCGTCTTCGAACGCCTCCAAGTCGTCGGCGAAATGGTCCGCCGCAACGAAGAGCTCATCTCCACCGTCGCCCACGAACGCGACTATCGCCAAGAACTCATCGACGAGATCGCCATCTGGCGCGAAGAACACCACCGCATCGACAATCGCCTCAACCACCTCGAAGAGCTCACCGACCGCCTCACCACCACCATCGACAAACTCCAGGGCGAGCTCACCCTCCTCGAAGGCCGCCACTCCGGCCTCGGCGAACGCGTCGCCAACATGCGCCGCGACATCGCCGAAGTCGTCGACCACGTCCGCGAAGAATTCGCCAAATTCAACACCATGTACGAAAAACAGCGCCGGAAACAGATCCAAGTGCTCGAACAAGAGCTCCGCGAGATGAAATTCCACGCCTTCCGGCCACCGGAGGAACCGTGACCGCTGCCACCATCCGCCCCCGCGGCGTCCTCCACCGCTGGGCCGACGTCCTCCCCCTCACCGAAGCCACCCCACGCATCTCCCTCGGCGAAGGCGAAACCCCCCTCGTACGCGCCGCCGCCCTCGCCGCCGAATGCAACCTCGAAGAACTCTGGTTCAAGCTCGAAGCCTGCAACCCCACCGGCTCCTTCAAAGACCGCGGCATGGTCGTCGCCGTCGCCAAAGCCCTCGAAGCCGGCGCCCGCGCCATCATGTGCGCCTCCACCGGCAACACCAGCGCCAGCGCCGCCGCCTACGCCGCCCACACCGGCCTCACCTGCTTCGTCCTCGTCCCCAGCGGCAAAGTCGCCGCCGGCAAAATGGCCCAGGCCGTCGCCTACGGCGCCCGGATCATCGAAATCGACGGCAACTTCGACGACGCCCTCCGCGCCGCCCGCACCCTCACCGAGCGCCACCCCGTCGCACTCGTCAACTCCGTCAATCCCCACCGCATCGAAGGGCAAAAAACCGCTGCCTACGAAATCTGCCACACCCTCGGCGATGCCCCCGACCTCCTCGCCATCCCCGTCGGCAACGCCGGCAACATCACCGCCTACTGGAAAGGCTTCACCGAATGCGCCGAGCGCGGCCTCGCCACCCGCCACCCGCGCATGTGCGGCTTCCAGGCCGCCGGCGCCGCCCCCCTCGTCAGCGGCCAGCCCATCGCCAACCCCCAAACCATCGCCACCGCCATCCGCATCGGCAACCCCGCCAGCTGGCAAACCGCCATCACCGCCCGCGACCAATCCGGCGGCCTCATCGAAGCCGTCACCGACGACGACATCCTCGAAGCCTACCGCCTCCTCGCCCGCCGCGAAGGCCTCTTCGTCGAGCCCGCTAGCGCCGCCACCGTCGCAGGCCTCCTCAAGCTCGCACGCAACGGCCGGCTTCGCGGCGAACGCGCCGTCGCCATCCTCACCGGCCACGGCCTCAAAGACCCGGACACCGCCCTCGCCGCCTACCGGCCCGACATCACCAAAGCCCCCGCCACCATCGAAGGCATCGAGGCCGCCCTCGGCTGGTAGCTGCCCCTACTCCACCCGCAGCCCCTGCACCTCCGGCGGCGCCGGCGGATACCGCAAATCCAGCGACTCCAACTTCTCCACCAACGCCCGCGCCACCACCAAATCGCGATACCACTTCCGGTCCGCCGGAACCACGTGCCACGGCGCATCCTTCGTATTGCACCGCTCCAGCGCATCCTCGAACGCCTCCAGGTACTCGTCCCACAGCTTCCGCTCCTCCAAGTCCCCCAGCCGAAACTTCCACTGCTTCCGCGGATTGTCGATCCGCTCCTGCAGCCGCTCCCGCTGCTCCTCCTTCGAAATCACCAGAAAAAACTTCATCACCACCGTCCCGTTGCGCACGAGGTACTCCTCCAGCCGGTTGATATCCTCGTAGCGCGCCATCCACACCTCCCGTGGCACGATCCCCTTCACCCGCTCCACCAGCACCGCCTCGTAATACGAACGGTTGAAAATCGTAATGTGCCCCCGCTCCGGCATCTTCCGGCGATAACGCCAGAGGTAGTCGTGCGCCAGCTCCTCCGGCGTCGGCTCCTTGAAGCTCTCCACCGAACAGCCAATCGGCCCCACCTGCTCGAACACCGAATTGATCGTGCCGTCCTTCCCCGCCGTATCGATGCCCTGCAATACCACCAACAACGCATAGCGCGCATCGGCATAGAGCACGTTCTGCAACTCGTTCAACCGCATGCGCAGCCCAACCAGCTCCGCCTCCACCTCCTCCCGCTCGCGGCCGTTCGTCGCCCGCGCATCGAACCGCCGCAAATCGATGCGCGTCCCCGGCGGAAACGTCACCGGCTGCCGATGCCCATCGCCCACCGCCCCATTATCCGCTAACCGCCCCCGGCAGGCACCGCGCTTGCCCTACCGTCAGCCCATACGGTCTACTCCCCCCATCACCCCACCGAGGAGCACGCCCCGATGCCCAGCCGCCGCGCCGAAATCGCCCTCACCCCACAAGAACAAGAAGCATTCCTCGCCCAAGGCTGGACACTCCAAGTCGCCTCCATCGGGCCGAAGGGCTACCCCCACCTCGTCGCCATGTGGTACGTCGTCATCGACGGCCTCGTCCACTTCACCACCTTCGCCAAGAGCCAAAAAGTCCTCAACCTCCGGCGCAACCCCAAAATCACCGTCATGCTCGAATCCGGCAAGCTCTATCACGAACTCAAAGGGCTCGTCATCGAAGGCGAGGCCGAGATCATCGAAGACACCCCATTCACCGCCCGCGTCATGGGGCTCGTCGGCGAAAAGTACAACGGCATCCCCGCACCCATGGAAACCCCCGAAGCAGCCCTCGCAGTCGCATCCAAACGCGTCACCGTGCGCGTCCGCCCCGTCGACATCTACTCCTGGGACCACGCAAAGCTCGGCGGCCGATACTGAATCAGCCGCGCTATCCGCTGCTACTGCTGCGGCTTCCGCGCCGCCCTCCGGATCGCGAAACCCGCAGCCTCCACCCGCCGCGTCATCCCCAGCTTGCTCAGGATGTCGCTCACGTGGTGCTTCACCGTCTTCTCGGAGAGATAGAGCTGCTCACCGATCTCGCGGTTCGTCAGCCCCTCCGCGATCAGATCCAGAATCTTCAGCTCCCGCTCCGTCAATTGCGCCGCGAGGCGATCCTCCTCCGTCACGATGTTCCCACGCCGAATCTGCTCGATCACCGCCGCCGAAGATGCCGGGTCCAGCGTCTTCCCGCCCCTCCCCACCACCCGCATCGCCGCGATCAAATCGCCCGTCTGCACATCCTTCAGCATGAAACCGCTCGCCCCGGCCACGATCGCCTGCATCACCGCCTCCTCGTCGCTGTACGAGGTCAGCATCAGCACATTCGCCCCTGGCACCGCCGAACGGATCTCCCGGCACGCCTCGATGCCGTTCAACTTCGGCATCCGCACATCCATCACCACGAGGTCCGGCTTCGCCTTCTTCGCCTCTCGGACAGCTTCCAGCCCGTCCCGCGCCTCCGCCACCACCGAAAACTCCGGATGGGCCCGGAGCGCCGCCTTCAACCCCTGCCGGACGAGGTCGTGGTCGTCCGCCAAAAGCACGTGGATCGTCCCGTCGGCGTTCGCCGTCATGCATCGTCCTCCTCGTCATCGTGGTGCCGCGGAATCGCGACCCGCACCGTCGTACCCATCCCCGGGATAGGAATGATTGTCAGCTCCCCACCGAGGCGCTCCGCCCGCGTTCGCATCGTCACCGTCCCCAGCCCGCGCCGCGTCGTCGCCTCCTCGAAGCCTACCCCATTGTCCTGGATCGTCAGCACCGTCGCGTCCGCCGTCTGCCGCAGGTCCACCGCGATCTTCGTCGGCGCACCATGGCGGACCGCGTTCGAGAGCGCCTCCCGGGCGATGTAGAGCAGATCCTCCGACTCGCGCGTCGTCAGCTCCTGGAGCGCCGCCGCTGCCACGTTCACCACCGTCGAGATACTCGGGGGCACCAACTGCCGGATGATAAAACCCAGATCGCGCGTCAGCTCCGGCTGGTCGACCGGCGTCGCCGCCTCCAGCATCGTGATATAGCTCCGAATGTCCGCGATGATCTCGTTGATCCGCCGCACCGCGTTCGCCAGCGCCTCGCGCGCCTCGGGCGGGTAATCCTCCCGGTTCGCCATCGCATCGCACTCGAGCCCCAGCGCGTAGAGCGCCTGAATCGTCCCGTCGTGCAGGTCGTGGGCGATGCGCTCCCGCTCCTCCAGCAAGAAAATCCGCCCCCGGCGCTCGCGCGCCAACGCATACGACACACTGACCGCCGCCTGCAGCGAAAGCACCGCCGCCGCCACCTCGTCCTCCTCCGAAAACGGCGGCCGGTCCACACCACGTGTCATGTAGAGCGAACCGATCGCTCGCCCCCCCGCTCGAATCGGTACGCCCAGGAAGCGACTCATATCCGGGTGGCCCGGCGGCCAACCCGTAAAGTACGGACTCTCGTGCAGGTCGTCGATCCGCATCGGACGGTCGCACGTCGCGAGCCGGCCGAGCAGCCCTCGCCCCTTCGGCGGGTCGCCGAGCTTCCGCGCCTGCTCGTCACTGATGCCGCAGTAGATGAACCTCCGCAGCATCCCCTCCTCGTCGAACGTCGAAATCGCCGCGTACTCCGCGCCCGTCACCTCCCGCGCCCGCTCCGCCAGCCGACGGAGAATCTCCGAAAGGTCCTCGCTCGACGCGAGCAGCTCGCTCGTGATCGCCATCTCCGAGAGCCGCTCGAAGATCCCGGGGCTCCCGGCCGATTCCTCTGCAGCAGTCCCCATCGACCGGCATGGTAGCGCATTCCTCTCCCCACACCACATTCCGGGCCCCTCGGCCCGTAGCCGCGGAGCCATTCGGCCCTCACCCCGCCCCACCCTCGTTCCCGAAACTGATCGCATGGAGGGCAGACCCGTCCACGTCGTCACCGCCGACGGCGCGCTCCGGCGCGCGCTCGTCGCCCGCCTCGAACGTGCCCCCGGCCTTCGGGAATTCACCTCCGGCGAAGTCGACTACGCCTCCGTCCAGCCCGGCGACGTCGTCATCTCCACCCCGGCAGATTGCCCCCCCGAGCGCGCCCACGAACTCGCCCGTACCGGCGCAGCCGTCATCATCCTCGCCGCCATCCCCCGGCCCGAAGAACAGCGGCGCTACGAGCGCGCCGGCGTCGCTGCCTACATCCCGATGCTCATCGATGGGCTCGACCTCGTCGATGCCATCCGCCGCCACCTGCCCGAAGCCCCCGCCGTCGGCCGCACCGCCCGCCGCCGCAATTCACGAGCCGCCCCGCACCACTGACCGAACCGCCTCCAGCCAGCGGCCATCGCCAAAACGCTCCAGCTGAAAAAGCCACCACTCCGCCCCCCAAAGATAGATACGTGCCGCCCCCGTCCGCCGCGCGTACTCCACGTTCTTCGAGAGCGTCTCCGGCGAGAGATTCTTCGATGGGCGCTCCGGCGAAATTAGCCGCGCATCCCCGTCCGTCCACGGCTCCCCCTGCAGCTCCGTCACCCAGAACTCCTTCCCCGCCGCCCTCGCGACCCGCGCCTGGTACGCATAGTTCGGCATCAGCCAGCCCAGCTGCATGATGTCGATCACGAAGTGCCGCCCCAGCACGAAATAATTCCGCCGCGGATACAGACTCTGCGCCAACACGTCGCCATCGGCCAGCGCGTCTCGCCAGCGCCGATCGAATACATAATGTTGAGCATGATTGATCGCCACCGGCCGGCCGAGCGGATCGTTCGCCCGAATCGTCGCTGCCACCTCCGCCACGTAGTCCCGCCCCAGCGCCCACCGACGCGCCCGGTGCGAGGCAATGTATCCCTCGTTCTCTGCCGTCCATGAATCGATCTCCCGCCGCCCCGCCAGGTGGCGCGCCACCGAGGCCACCATGCGCAGCGCCCGCTCGCGCAGCACCGGCACCTCCGAGAGCACCATCCCATCGCGAAGCTCCACCCCCGCCAGCGCCCAGTTCGGCACATAGAACTCCGGGTGACGCTGCGACTTCATCCCGATCGACACGTTCGCCGTAGCCCCCTTCTCCCGCACCACCTCGAGCTGCGCATCGATCACCGCAAAATCGAACTCGCCCTCGCGCGGCTCCACCTCGTCCCACGGAACACCCAGGCGGACGAGCCGCGCCCCCGTCAACTCCAAGAGCCGGCCGAGCACCTCCGCACACCACGCCGCCCGACCCGGCCGCCCATCGTCCACGTGCCCGTCCGGCCCAGCGCCCGGAACCTCCAGGAGCAGATACTCCGCCTGGTCGCAGCTAAAGTTGAAGCCAATAGCAGCATCCGCCAGCGGTTCCCGGCTCGTCCATTGCAACCGAAGCGTCAACCAGAGCTGAGCCGCGAGCAGAGCCGCCGCCACCAGCGCGCCCAGCACGATCGCTCCCGCCTGCCGCCGCTGCCGTGGGCCCATCAGGGCAATTCTCCCCGAGCAGGCCCCTTAGCTCACCATCCGCCGCACGATCTCGTACATCAACTCACAGCCCAGCTGCAGATTCTCCACAGTCAGGAACTCGTCATTCCCGTGGAACCCGCGCCGCTCCTCCGGAGAGAGC
>NZ_DAOUBJ010000142.1:0-11566 GCF_034432735.1 Tepidiforma sp.
TCGAAGCCATCGGCAACATCGAGGTGAACGTTGGAAACGAAGCGCTTCATCGGTAACGACACCACGCGCCTCTTCGCCCGAATCCGCCGCGAACTCGGGCCCGATGCCGTCATCCTCTCCACCCGCTCCATCCACCGCCAGGGCGCAGCCCCCCTCGTCGAAATCCTCGCCGCCGCCCCGCCCGAGCCCGCCGATGCCCTTCCCCTCCACCTCCAAGAGGTCGTCCTCCAAGAGGCCATCCGCCGGGCCGAGACCGCCGCCGGCGTCACCATTGCCGACCTCGAAGAGCTCGCAGCCGCCGAAGCACCACCCGCCACCCCCCGCCAGCACCCCACCTACCAACCAGCCCCCCCAACACCCCTCCTCACCCCCCAAGACCAGATCGTCGAAGCGCTCACCCGCATCGGCTGGCAGCCAGCCACCGCCCAGATCGTCGCCGAAGCCGCCCCCACCGCCCGCGACGCCCGCGAGGCCCTCCGAGAGTGGCTCCACCAGAGCCCCGCCAGCTACCCCAGCGAAGGCACCACCGCCATCGTCACCATCCAAGGCGCCGAAGGCTCCGGCCGCACCACCGCCCTCCTCAAAATGGCGCTCGACTGCTCCGACGCCGGCCGGCCGGCCATGCTCGTCGCCGCCGACTCCGCCCGCGCCGGCGCCCACCACGCCATCCGCGCCTGCGCCGACGCCCTCGGCCTCCCCTCCACCGACGCCTTCGCCCCCGGCGACCTCGTCCGGGCCGTCTCCCGCGCCCCCCGCGGCACCTGCCTCTTCGTCGACTGCCCCGCTGGCAGCTGGACACCCCCACCCATCCCCGGCGTCGCCCACTTCCCCTACCTCGCCCTCCCCGCCCACTGGCAACCAGCCGCCGTCCGCGCCGCCATCCAAGACCTCCCCCTCGCCCGCTTCGCCGGCGCCGTCCCCACCGGGGTCGACCTCGCCCCCACCCTCTCCGGCGCCCTCGAACTCCTCGCCGAAACAGGCCTCGGCCTCGCCTTCCTCTCCGCCGGGCGCGACATCGCCGCCGGCATCGTCGTCGCCGACCCGGCCACCATCGCCGATGCCCTCCTCCCCACCGCCACCACAGCCCCCCACCTCGCAGCCTCCGCCTGAGCTTCTCGGTGGCCCAGCCGCCCCGGATCGGGGCAATCCCCTGCTCCGCCCAGGGAGCCCTCCGATGCCCACCCCCGCCCGGCCCCCCAACCATAGAACCACCGGGCCGTCCCTCCCTCGTCACCCTTGGCCGGGCGCGGCCCCCCTAACCTCCAAAAAGGCGGCACCCCGAATGCAACCGCTCGACCCCCCGTCACGAGCACATCAGGGAATCCCGCCATCCCTTCCCGGGAGTTAGCGAATGGGCGCCCGCGCCCCGCAGCCCAACAATCCCTTCATGGCCCAGGGGCTCCTCCCCGGAACCAGCATGCGAATCGAAGTCTCCTCGCGCGACGACGTCGAGACCTACGCCACGCGCATCGAAGACGTCGATGCCGAAAAAATCGCCATCCTCGTCCCCATGAAAGGGCTCCGCCCACGGCCACTCCCCGCCGGCACCCTCGTCCGTTCCGCCTACATCTTCCGCCAGAAACGCTGGCGCTTCGTCACCGAAGTCATCGGCCACAGCCCCGATGGCGCCTTGGAATACCTCCGCCTCCCCGCCCACATCGATTGCCACGAACGCCGCCGCAACTACCGCCTCCAGGTCGCCATCCAGCCCACCCGCATCTACCGCCTCGTCGTCCCAGCCGAAGGCGAACCCGTCAGCGAACAAGCATTCGACGGCACCATCGTCGACCTCTCCGAAGGCGGCTGCTGCATCGCCACCAAAGCCTTCGCCCTCCCCGGCGAGCGCCTCGGCATCGAAGCCACCCTCCCCGAGGCCGGCCACATCGCCGTTCGCGCCCGCATCGTCAGCGTCCGCGAACCCGAACGCGGCTACCGCACGCATCGCCTCCACTGCGAATTCCTCGAAATGCCCCGCGCCCAGCGCGACCTCATCGCCCGCTACCTCATGCGGCGCCAGCTCGAAATGCGCCGGAGGGGCCAACTGTGAACACCCTCCCACCCTTCACCATCGCCCGCTACGGCGTCTACCTCGCCCTCGGCGCCGCCATCGCCACCGTCTGGCTCGGCACCCGCGCCGGCTACCCCCTCGACCAGTCCCTCATGCGCGCCATCTTCACCTTCGTCCTCGTCACCGTCGTCGCCTTCGGCGCCGAAGCCATCATCCTCACCAGCCCGCCTCGCAGCCCATCCAACCCCCCCGAACCCCCGGCCGACGGCGAACATCGCCCCGACCACGGCGACTAACCCCTGAGGAGCAACCCGTATGGCCACCGCCAAAGCCTCCAGCGCCCCTCGCCTCGACGATCGCGAAGCCGCCATCCGCCAGTACGCCCCCCTCGTCAAATACGTCGTCGGGCGCCTCGCCATCGGCCTCCCCGCCATCCTCGACTACGAAGACATCCTCTCCTACGGCACCATCGGCCTCATCGAAGCCCTCGACCGCTTCGACGGCTCCAAAGGCGTCAAATTCGAAACCTACGCCATCTCCCGCATCCGAGGCGCCATCATCGACGCTCTCCGCTCCCTCGACCGCCTCCCCCGTTCCGTCCGCCAGAAAGCCCGCAAACTCGAACAAATTCACACCCAATTCGAACGAGAGCACGGCCGCGAACCCACCGACGAAGAAGCCGCCCAGCTCATGGGCCTCACCCTCGACCAATACAACCAGGCCCTCGTCGATGCCTCCTGGGTCACCGTCTCCCTCGATGGCCTCCTCGACCGCGACAACAACGAAGAAGGCACCGCCCCCACCGAACTCCCCGCCGACCCCAACGCCGAAGACTTCACCGAACGCCTCGAAAAACGCCAGCTCCTCCAGGCCCTCACCGCCGCCATCAAAACCCTCCCCGAGCGCGAGTGGCTCATCATCAGCCTCTACTACCGCGACGAAATGACCATGAAAGAGATCGCCCAAATCCTCGAAATCTCCGAATCCCGCGTCTGCCAGCTCCACGGCCGCGCCCTCGGCCGCCTCCGCGCACGCCTCGCCCGCGAACGCAACCCATAGCCCGGGAGCCCACCCATGACCGACGTCATCGCCCTCCTCGCCATCTCCCAGCTCACCACCCTCGGCGCCCTCTTCTACCTCCACCTCCAAGTCCAACAGCTCAGGCGCGACACCCGCCCCGTCCGCCGTACCCAGCCCCCGGCATCCCCAGCCCCCGGCATCCCCGTGCGTGGCGCCGCTCTCCGCCGCACCGCCAGCGCCGCCTATGCCGCCACACCGCACCCCCCGCGCGACCCCAACCACGCCAACCCCTCCCTCGACATCGCCGAGCTCGCACGTCGCATGCACCGGAGCGAAGAAGAAGTCCGGCTCCTCCTGCGCCGCAAAGGGATAGCTTCATGACCAACCTCCCCCGCCTCGTCGTCGCCCTCGCCGCCGCCCTCATCCTCCTCCTCGCCGCCACCCCGGGCGCCAGCGCCAACGGCGTTCCCCAGCTCGTCAAACTCACCTACCTCGAAGGCATCTCCAACTTCGGCCCCCGCAACGCCGAAGGCGTCCTCGAATTCTCCTTCTCCGAAGCCTACGCCCGCGTCGACGTCAAGAACCTGCCCCCCACCGAAGGCTACACCTACGAAGGTTGGCTCACCGGCGGCGCCTCCACCCCCTACCGCGTCGGCATCGTCTCCACCCGCCCCGATGGCATCGGCCTCCTCGAAACCCGCCTCCAAGACCTCACCTCCTACGACTACAACCTCTTCGTCATCGCCGCCCGGCCCGCCAACGACCAAACCACCACCCTCCCCACCACCCTCTCCATCGCCGGCCGCTTCCAAGTCATCGACAACGACGGCCGCAGCCCAGCCGGCGACGTCCGCCCCGGAGCCCTGCCCGATACCGGCCAAGCATCCGGCCCCACCACCACCCAGCGCATCGCCCGCACCGCCTTCACCATCCTCGCCCTCGGCGGCATCGCGTTCGTCGTGCTCCGCCTCACCCTCGCCCGGAGGCACACCCCATGATCAAAGGTCTCTACACCGCATTCACCGGCATGGAAGCCGCCTGGCGCTACCAAGACGTCCTCGCCAACAACATCGCCAACGCCAACACCATCGGCTTCAAACGCGAAATCGCCGCCCTCGCCCCCCTCGGCGACGTCCTCATCTCCCAACAGGCCCCCGTCCCCGCACCACTGCCCGCTCGCATCCAAGCCGTCATCGGCCAGATCGGCACCGGCAAATTCATCGCCGAATTCGCCACCGACTTCCAGCCCGGCATGCTCCGCCAGACCGGCCAAGAGCTCGACCTCGCCCTCACCAACGGCTTCTTCACCATCGGCTCCAGCACCCGCGACGCCACCGGCAACCTCAGCTACGCCAACGCCTACTACACCCGCGACGGTCGCTTCCAACGCGACGCCGATGGCACCCTCGTCACCGCCGAGGGCTACCACGTCCTCGACACCAATGGCCAACCCATCCGCCTCCCCGGTGAGCCCGTCACCATCACCCCCGATGGCATCATCCGCGACACCGCCGGCCAAGAAATCGCCACCCTCCGCATCGTCGATTTCGCCCCTGGCGCCCTCCTCCGCGCCGGCGAAGCCCACTTCCAGCCCGCCCCTGCCCAGCCCGAGAACCAGGGCCAGCCCCCCGTCGGCGGCCCCGGCCTCCGCCAGGGATACCTCGAATTCTCCAACACCAACCTCGTCGAAGAGCTCACCTCCCTCCTCGCCGTCCAGCGCGTCTACCAAGCCAACCAGGCAGTCCTCGCCCGGCTCGATACCACCCTCGACCAGGCCGCCGGCGAACTCGGCCGCCTCTAACCCGAACCAAGGACCATCGCCATGCCCACCATCCTCGCCGCCGCCGCTAGCGGACTCGTCCACAACCAAGACATCCTCGATACCGTCGCCCACAACCTCGCCAACCTCAACACCGGCGGCTTCAAGGCCATCCGCGCCCTGCACCAAGGCCGGCCCGAGCCCCCCGCCGGCCCCGACACCGGCCGCCTCGGCGTCGCCCTCACCACCCGCGACCTCCTCCTCGAAACCGCCGCCCTCCTCGCCAGCGATTCCCCCCTCCACGCCGCCATCCAGGATGGCGCCTTCTTCATCGTCCGCGGAGAAAACGGCCAGCCCCTCTACACCCGCTACGGCGGCTTCCAGCTCGACGCCGAAGGCACCCTCGTCGACCAAGCCGGTCGCATCGTCCCCGGCGTCGATGGCGAGCCCCTCCAGCTCCCCCAGGGCTGGACCGACGCCGCGCTCGACGCCACCGGCACCCTCTCCGCCATCGACGAAAACGGCCAACGCCAACCCATCGGACGCCTCCAAGTCGCCCGATTCGCCAACCCCGCCGCCCTCGAACTCCTCGGCCAGGGCCTCTACCAGCCCACCGCCAACACCGGCGAGCTGGTGGTCGGCACCCCAGGGGATGAGGGTTTCGCCCCATTGCGACCTGGCACCCTCGAAAGCTCCAATGTCGATATGGCCCAGGAGTTCGTCGCCATGCTCGTCGCCCAGCGGGCCTACAGCGCCTGCGCCAAGACCTTCGCCGTCGGCGACGCCATGCTCGAACTCGCCACCCGCATCACCCGCTGACGCCACCCTTACCGCCAAGGAGGCACCCCCAATGGCACGCATCGACGGACTCAACCTCGGCGGTACCCACCTCGACCGCACCGGCGCAGCAGGCGCCCCCGGCCAGGCCACCGCCTCGCCCACCACCGACTCCGCCAACAACGCACGCGGGCCCCAAGACGTCCTCACCCTCTCCCCCCGCGTCCGCCTCATCGCCGAAGCAGCTCGCGCCGTCGCCGAATCCCGCGACGTCCGCGCCGAAAAAGTCGCCGCCCTCAAAGCCGCCATCGCCAACGGCACCTACACCTCCAACGCCCGCGAAATCGCCGCCCGCCTCCTCGCCAATGGCCTCCTCGGAGACCTCCCGTGAGCGCACAGGTCTACGCCCACCTCCTCGACCTCCTGCGCGAAGAAGAACACCTCCTCGGCCAACTCGTCGCCCTCGCCCGCGAAGCCCAACGCGCCCTCGTCGCCTCCGACTACCCCGCCATCGAAGCCACCGCCGCGCACATGCTCGAAGCCGCCGGCCGCATCGAAACCCGCAGCGCCGAACGCATGAATCTCCTCAGAACCATCGGCCAAGAAACCGCCACCCTCGACCAGATCGCCACAAGTGCCGAAAACCTCGGTGTGCAAGGCCTCCACGAGATCCGCGAGCGCCTCCTCACCCAGGCCGCCCACCTCCGCGACCTCCAAGAAGCCAACGCCCGCCTCGTCCTCGGCGCCATCCGCATCCGCGAACGCTGGGCCGCCATCCTCGCCGGACACCTCTCCCCCACCTACAGCCCCCAAGGCCAAACCACGCTCCAGGAAGGGAGCGGCATCGTCTCCCGCACCGCCTGAGGTACCGCCCCATGGCCCTCTCCGTCGGCCTCGATACCGCAGTCAAAGCCCTCCGCGCACACCAGCTCGCGGTCGACGTCGCCGCCCACAACATCGCCAACGCCCAATCCCCCGGATACTCCCGCCAGCGCGTCCTCCTTCGCCCCATCGGACTCGAAGGCGCCGCCTGGTCCTCCCGCGATAGCCTCCTCGGCAAACCAGGCTTCGGCGTCGACGCCCGCGACGTCAACCGCATCCGAGACATCTTCCTCGATTACCAAACACGCCAAGCCACCTCGTCTCGCGGCCAACACTCCGCCTTCGCCACACCGCTCCGGAACGCCGAAGCCGTCCTCAACGACCCCTCCGATGAAGGCCTCGCATCCCTCCTCGCCAAATTCTGGGGCGCCTGGCACGACGTCGCCAACGAACCCGAATCCTCCGCCGCCCGAACCGCCCTCGTCCACGCCGCCCAGACCCTCACCGTCCGCCTCCAAGCCGCCTACTCCGAAATCGACCTCCAACGCCGCAACCTCAACCAGCAAGTCGCCGCCCTCGGCGAAGAGATCAACACCTACGCCCGCGAAATCGCCAACCTCAACCTCCAAATCAAACAAGTCGAACTCAACGGCGACCGCGCCAACGACCTGCGCGACCGCCGCGACCTCCTCCTCGACCAGCTCGCCCAAGTCGCCAGCATCCAATACAGCGAAGCCGCCACCGGCGAAGTCTCCATCTACCTCGGCTCCCACGAGCTCGTCTTCGGTACCACCGCCCGCACCATCGTCACCACCCAAGACCCCTCCGACCCCACCATGGTCAAGCTCACCTGGCAAATCGACGGCTTCGACGTCATCGCCAACAGCGGCAAACTCCAAGGCGTCCTCGCCGCCCGCGACCAAGCCCTCCCCGACCTCCTTCGCAAACTCGACACCCTCGCCGGAGGGCTCATCTCCGGCGTCAACACCCTCCACCAATCCGGCTTCGGCCTCGACGGCACCACCACCGGACTCCCCTTTTTCACCGGCACCGACGCCAGCTCCATCGCCGTCAACCCAACCCTCATCGCCGACCCCCGCAAAGTCGCCGCAGCCAGCGCCCCCGGCGCCCCCGGCGACGGCTCCAGAGCCCTCGCCATCGCCCGCCTCCAACAGCAGCCGAGCATGGTCACCGGACTCCCCAACACCGACCTCGTCGTCGGAGAAACCATCCGGACCGGCGTCACCCTCGCCGGCCTCCAAGTCGCCCCCTCCCTCCCGCCCGGCCAATACACCATCGTCGAAAACCCGCCCGCCTCCGGCACCCTCGAGCTCCGCGACGCTAACAACACCGTCGTCGGCACCGCCACCACGGCCCCCCTCTCCGCCCCGGGCGGCACCATCCAGTTCACCAGCGGCACCAACATCCTCGCCACCCTCACCGTCACCATCGCCACCCCGCCCGGCACATGGACCCCCGCCGACCAAGTCACCGACCTCACCGCCGCCACCAACGACACGTTCCAGATCGTCCACGCCTCCCCCACCGATTACTACAGCAACATCGTCTCCGTCCTCGGCGCCGATGTGAACCGCGCCATCGGCATGGAACAATCCGCCTCCCTCCTCCGCGACCACCTCGACACCGCCCGCCAATCCGCCCAAGGCGTCAACATCGACGAAGAAGTCACCAACCTCAACGCCGCCCAGCACGCCTACAACGCCGCCGCCCGCGTCATCACCGTCATCGACGACATGCTCGACACCCTCATCAACCGAACCGGCGTCACGAGGTAACCCCATGCGCCTCAGCGAACAATCCCGCGTCCAGAACCAAATCACCTACCTCACCAACGCCGCCGAGCGTATGGACCGCGTCCAACGGCAGCTCTCCACCAATCGACGCATCGACCGCGCCAGCGACGACCCGACCGGCGCCGCCCTCACCATGCAGTACCGCCAGGCCATCGCCTTCGAAACCCAAATGCGGCGCAACATCGCCTACGGCACCGCCTTCCTCGATACCACCGAGGCCGCCCTCGGCAGCGCCACCGAAGTCCTCCATCGCGTCCGCGAACTCACCGTCCAGGCCGCCAACGACACCCTCGGCCCCACCGAACGCCAAGGCATCGCCCGCGAAGTCAACCAGCTCGTCGAACAGCTGGCCCAGATCGCCAACACCACCTTCGGCGGCGTCCACATCTTCAGCGGCCACAAAACCGACACCCCCGCCTACCTCGTCACCGGCACACCCCCCACCCAGATCACCTGGCAGAACGGCACCGGCCAACGAGAAATCCAAATCTCCGCTGGCGAAACCGTCCCCATCAACCTCATCGGCCAAACCGTCTTCGGCAACCTCTTCGACCGCCTCCTCGCCCTCCGCGACGCCCTCCAGACCGGCTCACCCGGCGCCCAAATCAACCCCTACCTCGCCGACATCGATGCCGGCCTCGACCGCGTCCTCACCGCACGCGCAGAAGTCGGCGCTCGGCTCAACCGCCTCGACGCCACCACCTCCCGCTCCGAAGCGACCGACACCAACCTCCAAGAGCTCCGCGCCGGCATCGAAGACATCGACATCGCCGACACCATCGTCCGCTTCACCGCCGCCCAGAACGCCCTCCAGGCCGCACTCGGCGCCATCGGCCGAACCTCCAACCTCACCCTCCTCGATTTCCTCCGCTGAGCCCCCGCCCGAGCCGAACCATCAGTACCCCTTGAACTGCGGCTCCCGCTTCTCCACGAACGCCCGCGGCCCCTCCCGCGCATCCTCCGTCGACTGCGCGATGAACATCGCCATCTGCGCCATATCCAAATGCTCATCGAACGAAATATTCGCCGAACGGTAGACCAGCTTCTTCGAAAGCTGCACCGCCACCCCCGGCCCCTTCGCGATCTGCCGCGCATACTCCCTCACCCGCGGCAGCAGCTCCTCCGGCTCGTAGACCGCCAGCACATAGCCAATCTCCAGCGCCTCCTGCGCCGAGATCATCCGCCCCGTCCAAATCAAATCCAACGCTCGCTGCGTCCCCACAACCCGCGGCAGCGTATAGCACCCCCCATCCCCCGGAACCAGCCCCATCCGCACGTACGTCATCCCCATCCGCGCCGTCGAAGCAGCGAACCGGATATCCGCCATCGTCGCCATATCCATCCCCGCACCCGCCGCCGCCCCGTTGATCGCCGCAATGTACGGCTTCTCTAGCTGAATCAGCGCCCGCGGAATCGGATGCACACGGTCCCGCAAACTATGGCGCCGATCCGCCACCGTCGCTTGCGACCGCAGCACCCCCTGGCCCCCGGCCTCCGCCGCCACATTCATCCCACTACAAAAGCCACGCCCGGCCCCCGTGATGATGATCGCACCCACCCCACGATCCTGATCCGCCCGGCGGATCGCATCCGCCCACTCCGACAACATCAGATCGTCGAACGCGTTCAGCCGCTCCGGCTTGTTCAGCGTGATCGTCGCCACGCCATCCTCGACATCGTAGAGGATCGATTCGTACTCCACGGCATCCCCCGGGAAAGAGCGTTCCAGCCTACCGCGCGATTCTACCCGCCGCCCGCCGCGAACGCTCGGACCGCCTCCAGCACCCGCCACATCTCGGCATCCCGCTCCAGCGGCAACACCGGCTCCGGCACCTGGATGCCCCGGAACGCCTCCACCACCTCCCGATGGTCGTCCACCACGAAATCCGGCCAGACCGGAATGCCCAACTCCCGTAACCGATTGTGGTGGTCCGTCAACGGCTTCCAAAAACAGTCCGCGATGTGCTCCTCCAACGAAAACCGCCGCACAACCTCCCAGCGCGGCCCCATCCCGCTCCACAAATACACCGTGTGCCCATCCCCCCGCAGCGCCTCGAACACCTCCCGCACCCCGGGCCGCAACTTCACATCCCACGTGATGATCGTATTGTCCACATCGAAAAACACATTCAGCCGCCGCCACCCACCTCTACCTATCGCCCGATACTCGCCGGTCATTCGACCGCGAATCCTACCCCATCCGCTCACCTGCGCCAGCGCCTACCCTGCAGTAAGCTAACTTCGCATACCGCGTGCCCGAGGAGGAACCCTCATGGAATTCAAATTCACCGCCGAACACGAAGCCCTTCGCAAAGAAGTGCGCGAGTTCCTCGCCGAGGCCCTCCCCCAGCGCGGCACCGGCCCCGTCCGGCCAACCTCCCAAGAAAACTGGGAAGAACAACTCGCCTTCAACAAAAAACTCGCCCAAAAAGGCTGGATAGCCCCCGCCTGGCCAAAAGAATACGGCGGCCTCGGCTGGAGCCACATCAACCAAATGATCTTCAGCGAAGAGCTCTCCTACGCCGGCGCACCCGATGGCGGCCGCGTCTTCAACGTCGGCATGATCGGCCCCACCCTCATCGTCCACGGCACCCCCGAGCAGAAAGCCGAACACCTCCCTCGCATCACCAACGCCGAAGTCATCTGGTGCCAGGGCTACTCCGAACCCGGAGCCGGCTCCGACCTCGCCTCCCTCCAAACTCGCGCCGTCCGCGACGGCGACGACTACGTCGTCAACGGCCAAAAAATCTGGACCACCGGCGCTCACCACGCCGACTGGTGCTTCCTCCTCGTCCGAACCGACCCCGATGCCCCCAAGCACAAAGGCATCTCCTTCCTCCTCGTCGACATGAAAACCCCGGGCATCACCGTCCGCCCGCTCGTCAACATGGCCGGCTACCACGAATTCAACGAAGTCTTCTTCGAAGACGTTCGCGTCCCCGTCCGCAATCGCGTCGGCGAAGAGAATCGCGGCTGGTACGTCGCCATGACGCTCCTCGACTTCGAACGCTCCAACGTCGCCTCCATCGCCGCCAACCAACGCCAGCTCGAACTCCTCATGCAGATCTGGCGCCAACGCCGCAGCGGCGAATCCTACCGCGACATCCTCCGCCATCGCCTCGCCGACCTCTGGATCGCCAACGAAACCGGCCGCATGCTCGCGTATCGCATCGCCTGGATGCAAGAAGCCGGCCGCATCCCCAACTACGAAGCATCCGTCATCAAAATCTTCGCCACCGAACTCGGCCAGCGCATCACCAACTTCGGCGTCAACCTCTTCGGGCCCGCCGGAGCCCTCGAACCCGATTCCAAATACGCCATCGCCAACGGCGTCTTCGAAAAAGGCCACCTCGTCAACGTCGCCCC
>NZ_DAOUBJ010000143.1:0-14377 GCF_034432735.1 Tepidiforma sp.
CGTCACCGTCACCTTCCTCGACCGCAACATCCAGGTCACCTACCAGCTCGTCGGCCCGCGCGAAGCCAACCCCGCCGAGAAGAAAATCAGCGTCGAATCCCCCGTCGGGCGCGTCCTCCTCGGCCGTCGCGTCGGCGAAGAAGTCGAAGTCGAAGCCCCGCAAGGCATCATGCGCTACCGCATCGACGCCATCGTCCACGACCTCTAGCCACCCCCAAAATCGCGGGATTCCACACCGCCCCATTCCGGGCTTTCTCCCCCATTCCTCCGGGAATCCCCCACTCTCCTCCCCACATACACCGCCGAATACTTCCCCCACCACATCGGGGGGAGTACCGAAATGCTCGTCGTCGGCGACCTCAAATGCCTCCACTGCGGCCATCTCAACGGGCGCTGGGTTGGCCCCAAAGGCGCCCCCCTCACCCTCGCCGGGCTTCGCCCACTCCCCGCCGGATCCGACCCAGCCCAAGCCGCTCGCTGCCAGCGCTGCCAAGGCCCCGTCTACCTCGACGACGCCGCACCCGTCGCCAGCTCCGCCCGGCTCCGCCGCATCGCACGAATGCGGCAACAGCTCGCAGCCTACGACGCCCCCCGACCCAAACGAGGCCGCGCCGCCTGACACCCGTCCCAGCCCATCAGCAGCAATCGTCCTTGTAGCCGCAGCGCCGGCAGACCGCCAACCGCGACCCCTTGATGTCGAGCATCGCCGAGCCGCAGCGCGGACACACCTGCACCGGCAACCCAGACACCTCCATCCCCCGATCCCACCACGCCCGCCCCTTACAGAAAACCGGAAACTGCACAACCGCTTGACCCGTTCAGCGTTTTCGCCCACCATCTCCCCCAGAACGATACCGTTCCGGGTCGCACACCCCGCCTCCCGAAGCACGAGGCCCCGCCGTGAACGGGGCCTCGGCACTTCCTCACCAAGAACCACTCACCCAACCCCAAAACCAAACGAACGACCGCCCTCCCGCGGCCAAAAGGCCCGTCCTCATAGGCCATGTCGATGGCACCATCGAACCTGTCGAACCGACCACCCACGTCACCCGACCGCCCATCTCCCATGCGGCACACTCGAATCGACAGGGGCCCGGGCCCTCACCCGGGAAGGAGGAACACCACATGACCCGCTTGCTTCGTCCCACACTGCTCGCCACCGGCGCGATCCTCGCTCTCGCATTGCTCGCCGCCTGCGGCGGTGGCGGCTCCTCGAGCTCCGGCGTCGCCGATGGAAGCGACAGCCGCATCCCCGCTGGTGCGCCGCTCGTCGACCAAGACAAACTCAAATTCATCCCCGAGAGCCTCACCGTCAAAGCCGGCGAGACCGTCTACTTCAAGAACAGCGAAACCGCCCTCCACACCGTCAACATCGACGGCAAGAACGTCTCCGGCAACATGAAGAAAAACGACGTCTTCACCTGGGTCTTCCAGCAGCCCGGAACCTACAAAATCACCTGCGACTACCACCCGCAAATGAAATCCACCATCACGGTCGAACCCGCCGGCTAAGCACAACCGCCTAGCCGGGCGTCTTCAGCGCAGTCCCCTCCCCGAGGACCACCACCACATCGAAGCCGCTCGGCTCGCCTCCCGTCGGGTTCGATAGGCGCACGTCGAACAGCCCCGCCAGCTTCGCCGCCGTGTACCCCTTGCCCGCAACGTCGTAGATGCCTGGCGCCAGCGAGCCATCGCCCGGTACCACCGTCACCCACTCCGGCGGCACCCCGTACTGCTCCAGATGCGCCTGGGCCGCCTTCCCCACCGCCGCGCCCCCAGGTGGCGTCACCACGGCCACCTTCGGCTGCTCGTCACGCACCTGCGGATCCGCCAAGAACAGATCGATCACCGCGTACATCTGCTCCCGGTTCGGCAAAAGGATCAGCTGCCCATCCTCCGAAACGCCCCCGTACATCGCCTTCCCCAGCGAGAACGTCTCGATCCGCCCGAGATCCACCTCCCGCGCCATCAACGCATACCCGGGCACCAACGCATTGTCGATATCCGTCCGGAACGCGTCCCGGTAGGCACTCCACACCTCCGGGATGCGCCCAACCCACCCCAAACTCACCGCCTTCTCCACCGCCGCCCGGATCACCAGCTGTTGCCGCTCGATCCGCTTCAGATCCCCGTCCACCCGCACCCGCGAGTAGCCCAGCGCCTGCTTCCCATCCATGTGCCGGAGCCCCGCCTCCACCGTCTGATTGGGAAACACCTCCAGCACATCCGTCCCGAAGTCCGAAATCGTCTCCGGCACCTCGATGTCGATGCCCCCCAGCGCATCGATCACCCGCACGAACCCCTCCCAGTCGATCACCACGTAATGGTCGATCGTGATGTTCAGGTTGTGTTCCACCGCTGCCACCGCGGCCGCCGGCCCCCCGCCTGGGTACTTGTAGAACTGTCCATACGAATACGCCGCATTGATCTTGTTCTCCGCCCAGACCCCCGGCGTATTCCCATACGGGATTTCCGCCCAAAAGTCGCGAGGAATCGCCAAAAGCTGCAGCCGCCCCGCGTGCGTATCTACGCTCGCCACGAACATCGTGTCGCTCCGGTAGCTTCCGTCCTCCGGCTGCCCCGGCCGCTTATCGATCCCCAGCACCAGGATGTTGAGGCGGGCCTTCGGCGTCCACGGACGGGGCTCCGGCGCCGAGACTCCGGGCAGCGATACATTCACACCGAGGTCCGTCCCCGGTACGTACGCCGGCACCGCCGGCACCGCCACCTCGTTCGCCGGGAACAAGTACTGGTCGACCCGCCCCAGCACGGCCAGCGCGACGTAGACCGCCACGAGGCACCCACCGACAATCCCCACGACTGCCGCGCGCCGTCGCATCATCCAGCTCAATCGCTCGGTCTCCCTCCCCGAGGTTGCCCATCACCTTCGCCGTACCTACCCCGTAGCGTCAAGACGAACCAGCCCGCGGAGTAAAGCCCCATGTCCCTTCTCGTCAAAGATGCCATCATCGCCCACCCCTCCGGACCCTTCCGCGGCGACCTCCTCTGCAGCGGCCCCCAACTCGTCGCCATCGGCCGCGACCTCGCCGACCCGGACGCCCACGTCATCGAGGCCAACGGGCTCACCGCCGGCCCCGGGTTCATCGACATCCACGTCCACGGCGGCGGCGGCCACTCCTTTTTCACCGACGACCCCGCCCAAATCGAGGCCTATGCCGCTTGGGCGCCTGCGCACGGAGTCACCGCCTTCCTCGTCTCCACCCTCGGCCCCGACCACGAGGCCACCATCCACCGCCTCCGCGCCCTGGCCCCGGCCCTCACCCCCCGCCGAGGCGCCGCTGAGCCCCTCGGCTTCCACCTCGAAGGCCCTTACCTCAGCCCCGCGCGCCGCGGCGCCTTCCCCGCCCACCACCTCCGCCGACCCGCCATCGCCGAATACGAAGCCCTCCACACCGCCGCCGGGGGCGCCATTCGCCAAGTCACCATCGCCCCGGAGCTCCCAGGTGCCCTGCCCCTCATCCATACCATCGCACGCCTCGGCGCCGTCCCCGCGCTCGGCCACACCGACGCCACCTACCCCGAAGCCCGCCAGGGCTTCGAAGCCGGCATCCGCCATGCCACCCACCTCTTCAACGCCATGCGCCCGATCCACCAACGCGAAGGCGGCCCCATCGTCGCTGCCCTCGAAGAACCGACCGTCTCCTGCGAACTCATCTTCGATGGCGCCCACGTCGAGCCCGCCGTCCTCCGCCTCGCCTGGCGGCTCCTCGGCCCCAACCGAACCGTCATCGTCAGCGACAACCTCCACCTCGCCGGCGTCGATGCCGGCCAAGCCGTCTTCGCCGGAGAAACCGTCTCCGTCCACGGCTCCCACGCCCGCAAAGCCGATGGCACCATCGTCGGCAGCGTCGCCCCCTTCGACGTCCACGTTCGCAACGCCATCGAAATCCTCGCCATCGACCTCGCCACCGCATTCCGCCTCGCGAGCACCAACCCCGCCCGCATCGCCGGAGCCAGCCACCGCAAAGGCCAGCTCGAGCCAGGCTTCGATGCCGATATCGTCCTCCTCGACCACGACCTCCGCGTCGCCCTCACCATCTGTCGAGGCCAGATCGCCTACCGCCGCCTCTGAACCCGCGCCTCCGTTCGCAAGAACGGCAACACCGCCCGCAGAAACGCATCCGGCCGCTCCTCCGCCGGCAGGTGTCCCGCCCGCTCGATCACGATCGGCTCGAGCGCACCCGGCAACGCCTTCGCCAGCTCCTCCGCCCGCGCCGGCGGAACCACCACATCCCGCTCACCCGTCAGAACGAGCGCCGGCGCCTCCATCCGGCCCAGGTCGATCGCCCCCTCTCGCTCCTGCTCGGCCGCCATCTCTCGGACCGCCCGCACCGTCCCCCGAATCAGAAGCGGGTCGATGTATCCCCGCACCACCTCGCGCGTCACGAAGCCTGGGTCGGCCACCATCCGTCGCAGCGCCCGCTCCCCAGCCGCATACATCACCGTCGGCGAGAACGTTGCCGCCTGGATGAGCCCGAACGCCAACCGCCCCGCCCGTCGCCGCCGCCGCACCGCCAGCGGTTCCCCAGCGCTCACCGAGCCCACCAGGACCAGCCGGTCCACCCTCCCCGGCGCTCGCGCCGCCAGCCGTTGGACAACCGCACCACCCATCGAGTGCCCCACCGCCGCGGCACGCTCGATGCCGAGCAAATCGAGGAGCGCCAAAAGCCGCTCCGCGTGCCGCTCGTGCCCGTACCCGATGCCCGGCCGCCGGTCGCTCAGCCCGAAGCCCGGCAGGTCGACCGCGATCACACGAAACTCCTTCGCCAGCTCACCGACCACCGCCCGCCAGCTGAACGTGCTCCCCGCGAACCCGTGGACGAGCAGCAACGCCGGCCCAACCCCCTCGTCCAGATAGTGCATCGTCACACCCCCCACCTCTCGCACGTACCCCTTCGCCACCGGCGGCCGCCAGCGCCGCCGATCGACCGCCGCTAGCCCCGCCAGCACCCCACTCCCCACCGCCAGCGTGCCCAACGAAATCGCTGCCGTCCGCCCCCCGCTCACCCCCGCACCTCCCGAAAGAGCGCCTTGAGCGCCCGGATACTCGAAGCCATCCGCGGCCCGTACCACCACAGCAGCCGCCCATCCACCACCCGCACCGGCCCGACGTGCGCGAACTCCATCGCATGATCCTCCGTAAAGCGGTACGGCTCGTCCGGCAGCAACACCACATCCGGCCGAAGGCTCGCCACCTCCTCGAGCGACACCTCCGGATATCGTGGCCGCCCGGCCAGCACATTCACAGCCCCACACGCCTCGATCAGCGAGCTCCCATACGTCCCGCTCCCCAGCCCGAGCAACGGGCGCCGCCAGATGGGCACGAAGACGCGTAGAGCTGGCCCCCCGGAGTCCTCCGCGAGTGCCTCCTGCGCCCCCCGGACCACCGCCTCCGCCCCCTCCATCGCCCCCAGCGCCTGGCCCAGCTCCCGGATCGCCTCGAACGCCTCCTCCACCGAATCGATCTCCGTCACCAGTACACGAACGCCCCGCGCCCGTAGCTCCTCCACATCCTCGCGGCGATTCTCCTCCCTGTTCGCCACCACCAAGTCCGGTTCCAACGCCACGATCGCCCCCACGTCCGGATCCTTCGTCCCCCCCACCGCCGGGACCACCCCCGCCATCTCCGCAGGCGCATCACAAAACTTCGTCCGGCCAACCAACGCCCCGGGGCTCAGCGTCCACACCAGCTCCGTCAGGCTCGGGACGAGGCTCACCACGCGCATCGTCCCCATTATCGCCAACCGCACCCGCCAGCGTCGGGGGGCCGGCCCACCGCCAGCCCCCGATCTCGTGCCGCTCGTCGCCCCTAGGTCAGCCCGTAGGCGGCGACCCTAGCGTCACCTTCGCGCTCATACGCTGCCCATTCCGGAAAAACTCCACCGTCACCGTCTGGCCCGCCTGATTCTTGATCAGCGCCACCGCCAGGTCGGCCTCGTTCGCCACCTCGATGTTGCCCACCTTCACGATGACATCCTTCGCCTGCAGCCCCGCCTGCGCCACCGGGCCGCCCGGCACCACCGCCTCGACGACTACCCCGCCCGCGTCCGCCGGAATCCCCAGCTGCCGCGCCACCGCCGGCCGAAGCGCCTCGAATCCCTGAATCCCAAGATAGCCGCGGTTCACCCGGCCCTCCGCCCGCAGCTCCTCGTAGATCGCCTTCACGATGTCCGACCCAACCGCGAATCCGATGCCCGGCGCCGCCGTACCCGTCGTCGGGTCCGGTGCCAATGCCGTGTTCACTCCCACCACCTTCCCGGTCAAATCCAGCAGCGGCCCCCCACTGTTCCCGTGGTTGATCGCCGCGTCCGTCTGGACCGAGCCGAAGATCGCCGCATTCGTCCCCTCGTTGATCACCCGGTTCTTCTGGCTGATGATGCCCTTCGTCACGCTGAAGGCGCCCCCCTCCCCGCCCTGCAGATCGAGCGCGAACCCCATCGCCACCACATCCTGCCCTACCTCCACATCCTTCAACCTAGCGAATTCCAGCGCCTTCAATCCGCCCGCATCGATCTTCAAGAGCGCGATATCGGCTCGCGCGTCCACGCCCACCACACGGGCCGCATACTGCGCCCCATCGCTCGTCGTCACCGTAATCGTCGAAGCCACCCGGCCCGTCGGCCCAGTCACCACGTGCGCATTCGTGATGATGTACCCCCCGCTATCGACCACGAACCCCGAACCCACCCCCGAATTCGTCTGGATCCGCACGATCGCCGGCTGCGCGAACTTCACCAGCTCCGCCACCGACATCTCGCCGGCCGCCAGCGACGTCGGTTGTGATCCCCCGGGCGCCGCCGTCGCCGTCACCGCCGCACCGCCCACCTCGCTCCCCCCCGGCCGAGTCGCCACCGTATCCCGGTTCGCATCCGAACACGCCACCCCGGCCCCGATCGCCAGCGCGATAACCGCGCTGGCCGCCAGCAATTTCACCTGCATCGCAATCACCCCTCAGCTTCTCCGACTAGTGTCCCAGCGCGGCCCCGTGATCCAGGTAAAGACGAAAGCCCCCTTTCACATTCTCGGTCAAGGGCCGTTCCCATCTTGGAATCCGGTGTATCATCCCTCGCCGAAGGGATCCGTCCCCACATATGGATGGCAATCCAACGCCCGCCGGTATACGTAACATCGATCGAACCGTCGAGTTCGCGCGCCCCGAAAACGCCGCACTCGCCGACCGAACCGATTGGCCCGATGAGGCACTCATGCTCGCCATCCTCGAACGCGACCAACAAGCATTCGAAGTCCTCTACGACCGCTACGTCGACCTCGTCTACTCCGCTGCCTACCGCATCCTCGGCGATTCCGGGCTCGCCGAAGACACCGTCCAGGACGTCTTCGTTCGGCTTTGGCGTCGCCCCGAAACATTCGTCGCCGAGCGCGGCCGCTTCATCAGCTGGCTCATGAGCGTCACCCGGCACCGCGCGCTCGATGAACTTCGCGCCCGCGGCCGCCGCTGGAAGCGGGAGGGCAGCCCCATCGGCGAACCCGCCGAACCCGCCGAGCCCGTCTTCCAACTCGCCCAGCCCGATCCCGGCACCTCCGCCGAACTCGCCGAAGACCGGGCCCTCGTCCGCCAAGCCCTCCAAGCCCTCCCGACCGACCAACGCCGCGCACTCGAACTCGCCTACTTCGGCGGCCTCACCCAACAAGAAATCGCCGCCCTCCTCCACGAACCCCTCGGTACCATCAAAACACGCATCCGCCTCGGCATGCAGAAGCTACGCCGCGGCCTCCAGCCCCACCGCTAGGGACCCTCGACCATGCCCGGCGACCACCTCACCCAGGAACAAGCTGACGAATACGCCATCGGATCGCTCGAACCCACCCTCGAGCGCGCCCTCGCCCTCCACCTCGCCGAGTGCGCCGCCTGCCGCGACATGGTCCGCGATGCCGAGCGCCTCGCCGCCCTCCTCGCCGCCAGCCAGCCCATCCGCCGCGCCTCGCCCCGCCTCCGCGGCCGCGTCCTCGCCGCTGCCGGCATCCGCCGCCCGGGCCCAGCGGCACGCGCCCTCACCCTCGCACGCGCCGCCGCCGGCATCGCCGCAATCGTCGTCGCCGTGGCCGCCTTCTCGGGCATGCTCGGCCTCCGCACCCAGGTCACCGCCCTCCGCTCCCAAAACGCCGACCTCCAGCGCCAAATCGACGAAGCCCTCTCCCAAAAAGTCGCCCTCGCCGCCCTCACCCAGAAGCTCGCCGACCAAGAAGCCGCCGCCGCCGAACTCCGCGAAACCCTCAAATCCGACTCCGAACTCTTCATCGCCCTCATCTCACCCAGCAGCCAGGTCGCCTCCGTCGTCTCCGTCGACCCCGAACGTGGCTCCATCGGCCGCCTCGTCTGGGACGAAGAACAGAAGCGCGTCTGGTTCGTCGCCAGCCAGCTTCGCCAACTCCCTCCCGGCGAAACCTACCAGCTCTGGGTCAACTCGGCCGGCCGCTACTACTCCCTCGGCACCTTCTCACCCGACGAAGCCGGCTTCGCCCGCTACGAAACCCGCGTCCCCGAGGGCATCACCAGCTACGACACCGCCGTCGTCACCATCGAACGGGCCGGTGGCAGCCCCGTTCGCCAAGGCCCCACCGTCTTCTTCGTCGCCGACCTCTCCCGCCTCACCCGCAACTGAGCACTGAGCGGATCCCCGCCTCAGCCCGGCCCCGGCGCCATCGGACCGCGCCGCTGCATATGCTTCCGGTCGCGCGCATACTGCACCGCCAGCCGGAACTGGATCACCGCCAGCACCGCCTCCCGCGTCAACTGCGGGTACACCGCCAACACGCCCTCGATATCCGCGCAACGGTCGATCGCGTCCAGCACCTCCTCCGCCGCGATGCGCGTCCCCCGCACCACCGGCCGGCCGCCGAGCACCGCCGCATCCGAAACCACATACTCCCGCCAATCGAGCTGACTCATCCCCAAGCCTCCCGGAGCGACAGTAGGACGACCACAACGACGAACGCCACCGCAGCCAGCCCTGCCACCCTCAGCGTCGCGCGTTGGTCGGCATTCAGCAAGCCCCCGCTCGCCTCCTCGACCACGAGATTGCCGCCCTCCCCCGCCTCCACCAATACCCGTCGCGCCGCCTCCACATCCTCCAGCCGCACGCGAATCTGCCACGTCCCCCCGAGCGGAAACGCCGTCGCCCCGTAGGGCGTCCCGGAACTCTCGATCGCCGCCTCGATTCCCGCCGCGCGGAGCTGCCCCACCGTCAGGACCGCATCCACCTCCGTCGGCCCCCGCCAGACAACCTCCAAGCGCAACGCGCCCATCGCCCGCCCCGCTCAGGCCGGCACCGGCACGTCGAGCCGATGACGCCGCAACTCCGCCATCACCTTCGCGCCCGTCGCCTCGTCGGGCTCCACCACCGGCAGCCGTGGCGCCCCGATCGCGAACCCCAGCTGCCGAAGCACATACCGAATCGTGCTCGGGCTCCCGTTCAAAAAGCACGCGTCCGTCACCCGGCAGAGCGCCCGATGGATCGCCGCCGCCTCCGGCAGGCGCCCCGCCAGCACCGCCTCCAGCATCGCCCGCTGCTGCCGGGCCACGATGTGCGCCGTCACACTGATAGCCCCCCAGGCACCCATGCACCAGAGGTGAAAATTGTCATTGTCGTTCCCGCTCCAGATCTTGAACCCCGGCGCCGCCTCCATCACCGCCGCGGTATGCCGCAAATCGCCGTTCGCCTCCTTGTTGCCCACCACATTCCGCAGCTCCGCGCACCGCAAAATCGTCTCCACCGTCATCCCCGTCCCCACACGCCCGGGCACGTTGTAGAGAATCACCGGCAAGCTCGTACTCTCCGCGATCGCCCGGAAGTGCTGGAAAATCCCCTCCTGCGAGGGCTTCAGATAGTACGGCACCACCGCCAAGATCGCGTCCGCCCCCGCCCGCTCCGCCAGCCTCGCCAGATGAATCGAATGTCGCGTGTCGTTCGTGCCCGCACCAGCCACCACCGTCGCCTCTCCCAGCTCCTGCTTCACCTCCGCCCAGAGCGCGTACTTCTCCTCGTCGCTCAGCAGCGGAGCCTCGCCCGTCGTCCCCGTCACCACCACCCCGTCGTTGCCATTCTCCACCAAGAGCCGCGCCAGCTTCCGCGCCCCCGCCGGGTCTACCTCCCCATCCTCCCGGTAAGGAGTCACCATCGCGGTCAACAAACGTCCCAGGTCGCCCATCGCGCCAGCTCCTCGAGAGGGTCTTACCATTCTACGCCCGCTCCGCAACCACGCTCTCTCCAACCCCTCGCAACGCCACAACGCGAAGCGGCCCCGGCACAGAGCACCGGGGCCGCTCCAGGAGAGCCATAGGGCTCGCTCACGACCTCACTGCGACGGCGACCCCGCGCCCGTGCCCCGCGGGCCCTTGCCGAAGTGCTTGCCCAAGCCCTTCAGCGGCCCGCCCTCGTTCACGAACTTCGTCACCGCCTCCTGAATGCGCGCCTTCATTTCCGACGCCTGCTCCTCCGTGATGCGCCCGTTCGCCACCGCCTCGTCGATCTTGGCATTCGCCTCCGCCACCAGCGCATCGATCACCGCCTGCGTCTTGTCGCCGGCGATCTCGGCCACCGTCTTACCCGAAGCCAGCTCGCCCTTCAACGTCTCGACATCCGTCCCCAGCACCCCAGCGATCGTCTCCAGCGCGTGGCCACCGATGCCCCGCGCACCCGGCCCACCGTGGCCATCGCCCGGCAGTCGGTCGCCCGGCTTCGAGCCCAGAAACTCGTCGATCTTCGTCGAAGCCTCGGCCAGCCGTTCGTCCGCCTGCTCCTGCGTGATCCGGCCGTTCGCCACCGCCTCGTCCAGCTTCGCTTTCAGCGCATCCAACGCCTGCTGCTTCGCCTCCGACGCCGAAATACTCCCGTATTGATCCAGAATCTGACCCCAAGTCAGCCCGGCGGCCTTCCCCTCGGCGATCTCCTGCGCCGTCACCCCGGCGTTCGGGAGGAGATGCTTCAGCGCGAGCCCCTTCCCGATTCCGTCGCATCCCTCCGGCTGCGTCCCATCGCTCTGCGTCGAAGGCGTCGGCGTTGCGCCGCCCTCCTGGGCGAGCGCCGCGCTCCCGAAGCCGATCACGCCCACCGCGATCACGCTCGCCACGCCCACCGACACCAGCCGACTGTCTCGAATCGAGAACTTCATGTCGTTCCAACTCCTTGCGGAAGATATGCGGCGGTTCGTCCGCCGCTCACCCATTCAATGGCGCCGCCCCCGCCAAGGGTGACGCCCCGAACGCACGTCGGTCAGGGAACCTTTACCGGTGACGCTCCACCCACCGCCCCCGGAACACCAAGAGCGCGCCTTCCCGCACGCTGACCTCCGCGCGCTCCCCCACCAACTCGTTGTGCACCCCCCGTGGGCTGAACGGCAGCTCCTCGTCCTGCAGCTCCCAGCGCAGCCCCCGCGTCGTCACCCCGCGACAGCCCCCTGGCGCAATCAGCGAAACCACCGTCCCCGGCTCCCCCCGCACCTCCGTCGCACCGCGCACCAGCCACACCGCGAACAAATCGTCGTGCAGCACCACCTCGTGCGTCCCGAACACCACCAACACCGAGAGATTCGCCAGCGCATGGTCGCCCCGCCCCCCGCCCGCCGCCGCCACATCCACCGCCGACGCCCCGCGCCCCAACGCAAACCGGACCGCCTTCTCCAGGTCCGTCGTCATCGGGTCCGCATCGCGCACGAATCGTTCCCGCGGGATCGGCACCGCCGGAAACTGATCCATCGTGTCCAAATCGCCCACCACCCAGTCCGGCGTCAACCCCGCATCCAGCGCAACCAACGCCCCTCCGTCCGCCGCTACCACCACCCCCGCCGCCCCCGCCAACTCCCGCAGCAGCCCAGCCGAAGGCGGCTCACCGTGCGCAATCACCAGCGCTCGCATGCCACCATTCAACCCCCCAACCGCCAACCAGGCGAGCCCCCGGCTTGCCCTACAGCCCGCCCGCACCTACCGTCGAAACCGTAACCAACCAAGCATCCGTAAGGAGAACCCCATGGCCGCCACCATCCCCGCCTCCCACCGCGACCTCTTCGAAAAGCCAAACTTCGGCCACCTCGCCACCCTCATGCCAGATGGCTCCCCCCAGGTCACCCCCGTCTGGGTCGATATCGAAGGCGATACCATCCTCTTCAACACCGCCGAAGGCCGCGTCAAAACCCGCAACCTCGACCGCGACGGCCGCGTCGCCATCTCCGTCGCCGACCAGAACAACCCCTACCGCTACATCCAAGTCCGCGGCCGCGTCGTCTCCCGCACCCACGACGGCGCCGATGCCCACATCGACCGGCTCGCCAAAAAATACCTCGGTCAAGACCGCTACCCCTTCCGTCAGCCCGGCGAACAGCGCGTCATCTTCCGCATCCAGCCCGAGCACGTCCAAGTCGGCGGCTGAGCCCTCCCCACTGGCCCCTGCCAGGGCACCGCGCTAGCATCAGCTGCCAGTGCGCATCCTCCTCCTCGGCGCAAACGGCCAACTCGGCTCCGATATCGCCCGCCTCTGGCAGGGCCAACCCGATGTCGACCTCATCCCAGCCACCCGCGCCGATGCCGACGTCACCGATTTCGCCGCCGTCCAGACCCTCGTCGCCCGTACCGAGCCCGACCTCGTCCTCAACACCACCGCGTTCCACAACCTCCCCCTCTGCGAAAACGATCCCGCCACCGCCATGACCGTCAACGTCGTCGGCGGCTGGAACGTCGCCACCGCCGCCCGCGAAGTCGGCGCAACCATCGTCCAGTTCTCCACCGACTACGTCTTCGACGGCAACAAGCGCTCCCCCTACCTCGAATCCGATCCCCGAGCCGCACTCAACATCTACGGCGCCGCCAAAATCGCCACCGAAGATACCGTCCGCATCGCCAACCCCGACCACCTCATCGTCCGCGTCTCCGGCCTCTACGGACTCGCAGGCTCCGCCGGCAAAGGCGGCAACTTCGTCGAAACCATGCTCCGCCTCGCCCGCGAAGGACAGCCCATCCGCGTCGTCGCCGACCAAATCACCGCCCCCACCAACACCGCCGAAATCGCCAGCGCCCTCTTGCCGCTCCTCCGCGATGGCCTCCGCGGCACCGTCCACCTCGCCGCCGACGGCGAAACCTCCTGGTACGAATTCGCCCGCGCCATCTTCGCCCTGCGCCGCCTCACCCCCGACTGCCAACCCACCACCACCGCCGAATTCGGCGGGCCCGTCCGCCGGCCCCTCTACAGCGTCCTCGGCTCCGAACGCATCCCCCGGCTCCCCCACTGGCGCGATGGCCTCGAACGCTACCTCCGCGAGAAGCACGGCCCCCTGTCCTGAATCGCACCCATTCCGTACGATGCACCACCAGTACCAAAAGGGTCACGCATGGCCCCGCGGAGTCTCCATGCGCATCCTCGTCACCGGCGGAGCCGGCTACATCGGCAGCGTCCTCGTCCCCAAACTCCTCGCCCGCGGCCACCACGTCCGCGTCGTCGACCGCATGTTCTGGGGCCTTCCCCACTACGCCGACCAACCCGGCGTCGAACTCGTCAATGCCGATATCCGCCGCCTCCCCGAAGGCGTCTTCGAGGGCATCGACGCCGTCGACCACCTCGCCGGCTTCTCCAACGACCCCACCGCCGAGTTCAGCCCCGAAGCCAACTGGCAGATGAACGCCTCCGCCACCGACGAGATCGCCCGCCAGTGCATCGCCGCCGGCGTCCGTCGCCTCGTCTTCGGCTCCTCCTGCTCCCTCTACGACGGCGCACCCGACACCGAAACCCTCCTCGACGAAACCTCCCCCCTCGCCCCCCGCGGCGCCTACGCCACCTCCAAGCACTACTCCGAACAGGCGCTCCTCTCCCACGCCGGCCCCCGATTCGAGCCCGTCATCCTCCGCCAAGCCACCGTCTTCGGCCTCAGCCCCCGCATGCGCTTCGACCTCGTCCTCAACACCTTCGTCAAAGACGCCCTCGTCCGCCAGCGCCTCATCCTCCACGGCGGCGGCCGCATGTGGCGCCCCCTCGTCGCCGTCAACGACCTCGCCGATGCCCACATCGCCGTCCTCGAAGCCCCCTCCGAACTCGTCGCCGGCGAAATCTTCAACGTCGTCGGCGGCAACTACCAGATACGCGAACTCGCCGAAGTCGTCGCCAACGCACTCGTCCGGCTCGGCCAACCCGTCGCCCTCGTCGATGGCCCACTCCCCAACCTCGTCCGCAACTACCGCTGCTCCGGCGAAAAACTCAAACAACGCCTCGGCCTCGCCCTCCCCACCACCGCCGCCGCTGCTGTCGCCGAGCTCGTCGAAACCTTCCGCGCCCTCCCCGTCGAACAGCTCGGCCACCCCAAGTACTACAACATCGCCTGGATGCAGCTGCTCGAACAAATTCGGCCCGCC
>NZ_DAOUBJ010000144.1:0-22550 GCF_034432735.1 Tepidiforma sp.
CTCGCCGCCCCCTTCCCCACCGAACACGCCGACCCCGCCGCCCCCCTCCGACACACCATCCGCACCGCCCACCACCAACTCGAAGCCCTCGGCATCCAACTCAAAGACCCAGCCCGCGGCCTCATCGACATCCCCCACCGACGCAACGGCCAAATCGTCTACCTCTGCTACCACCTCGGCGAACCCACCATCGCCTACTGGCACCACCTCGATGCAGGCTTCGCCGGCCGCCAACCACTCTGACCAGACCCAGCCCCAACCCTATAATCCCGCCAACACCAACCCGGCAACCGCCCAACCGGAGTCCCAACCATGCCCCCCATCTACCCCGTCCGCGACATCTTCGTCCAGGCCAACGGACTCCGCCATCACCTCCTCGCCCGCGGCGCCCCCGGCTCCCCCGTCGTCATCATGATCCACGGCCTCGCCGGCCAAGCCCACACCTTCGACGGCATCGCCAACATCCTCGCCGCCCACTACCACGTCTACTGCCTCGACGTCCGCGGCCGCGGCGAAAGCGAATGGGGCCCCCCCGACCAATACCACATCGACACCTACGTCGAAGACCTCGAAGCCGTCCGCCAAGCCCTCGGCCTCCAGCGCTTCGCCATCGTCGGCACCTCCATGGGCGGCCTCATCGCCATGCACTACACCCCCCTCCACCCCCAACACGTCTCCCGCATCGCCCTCAACGACATCGGCCCCGAAATCCACCCCGAAGGCCTCCAGCGCATCCTCGCCTACATCCAGAACGCACCCGAAATGTTCGCCGACATCAAAGCCGTCGTCCGCTACTACCGCGAACACTACACCCCCATGGTCGCACACCTCAGCGACGACCAGCTCACCGAATTCGCCCGCTACAACGTCCGCCGATCCGACACCGGCGTCTACGTATGGAAAATGGACCCAGCCATCCGTACCGCCCCGCCCAAACCCCCAGCCACCCCACCATGGGACGCCTACCGCGCCATCCAATGCCCCATCCTCATCCTCCGCGGCGCCCAGAGCGACGTCCTCACCCCCCAAATCGCCCAGAACATGCTCCAAGCCAACCCCAACGCCCGCCTCGTCGAAATACCCAACGTCGGCCACGCACCACTCCTCACCGAACCCGAAGCCCGCAAAGCCCTCCAAGCCTTCCTCGCCGAAGAACACACCACCGATCCCCGTTGACATCCCGCCAACACCGCCCTACCTTGAAAGCCTCAACCGAAGAACCAAAAAGCGACGAACGGGAAGAGTAGCCCGCAAAGCGAGCCCCCAGAGAGCCGGAGCAGCTGGAAACCGGCGGCAGCGCAGCAGGTGAATGGGCCCGGGAGCTCCGCAGCCCAACCCCCAAACCGGCAGTAGGTTGCGGCGGAGTGGCACCGTTACCACAGCCAGGGCCCTCGCGGGCAACCCGCCCGCGGCGGCTGAAGAGAGCCCCGCACGCGCAAGCAGCGGGGAACAAAGGTGGCACCGCGAGCGACCCCTCGTCCTTTGGCAGACGAGGGGTCGTTTTGCATCGCAGGCCCAGCCCGCACCACAACACCACCCCAAAGGAAACCCAGCCATGGCCACCCGCAAATACCTCCTCGGCGAAGACAACCTCCCAACCCACTGGTACAACATCGCCGCCGACCTCCCCACCCCACCACCCCCGCCCCTCCACCCCGCCACCCACCAGCCCATCGGGCCAGAGGCGCTCGCCCCCCTCTTCCCCATGGCCCTCATCCAACAAGAAGTCAGCACCGAACGCTACATCCCGATCCCCGAAGAAGTCCGGCGCATCTACAACATCTGGCGCCCAACCCCCCTCATCCGCGCCACCTTCCTCGAACAAGCCCTCCAGACACCCGCCCACATCTACTACAAATACGAAGGCGTCTCCCCCTCCGGCTCCCACAAACCCAACACCGCCGTCGCCCAGGCCTACTACAACAAACAAGAAGGCGTCAAACGCATCGCCACCGAAACCGGCGCCGGCCAGTGGGGCTCCTCACTCGCCTTCGCCTGCCAGCTCTTCGGCATCGAATGCAAAGTCTACATGGTGCGCGTCTCCTACAACCAAAAACCCTACCGCCGCTCACTCATGCAAGTCTGGGGCGGCACCGTCGTCCCCAGCCCCAGCCCCGACACCCAAGCCGGGCGCACCATCCTCGCCCAAGACCCCGAAAACACCGGCTCCCTCGGCATCGCCATCTCCGAAGCCGTCGAAGACGCCGCCCTCCGCGAAGACACCAAATACTCCCTCGGCAGCGTCCTCAACCACGTCCTCCTCCACCAAACCATCATCGGCCAAGAAGCCATCGCCCAGATGGAAATGGCCGGCGAATACCCCGACATCGTCATCGGCTGCGCCGGCGGAGGCTCCAACGCCGCCGGCCTCATCTTCCCCTTCATGAAAGACCGCCTCGCCGGCAAAACCAACACCCGCTTCCTCGCCGTCGAGCCCGCCTCCTGCCCCTCCCTCACCAAAGGCCAATACCGCTACGACTTCGGCGACACCGCCGGCCTCACCCCACTCATGAAAATGCACACCCTCGGCCACACCTACATGCCCCCCGGCATCCACGCCGGCGGCCTCCGCTACCATGCCATGGCCCCCCTCATCAGCCACCTCTACGAACAAGGCCACATCCAAGCCCGCGCCTACCCCCAAACCGCCTGCTTCGAAGCCGCCACCCTCTTCGCCCGCACCGAAGGCATCGTCCCCGCCCCCGAAAGCTCCCACGCCATCCGCGCCGCCATCGACGAAGCCATCCAAGCCCGCGAAGAAGGCCGCCCCCGCGTCATCCTCTTCAACCTCAGCGGCCACGGCCTCCTCGACCTCCAAGCCTACGACGACTACCTCGCCGGCAAACTCATCGACGACTTCTATCCCGAAGAAAAAGTCCGCCAAGCCATGCAAGAACTCCCCGTCATCTAACCGCGCCGCCCCCTATCCTCGAATCACCACACCCCGGAGCACCAACCATGTCCATGCTCACCGTCACCACCCAATTCGAAGCCCGCCTCAAAGCCGTCCTCGAAGCCAAATCCATGCTCGCACACCCCTTCTACCTCGAATGGACACAGGGCACCCTCCCCATCCACAAAATGCGCGAATACGCCCGCCAGTACTACCACTTCGAGGCCGCCTTCCCCCGCTACCTCTCCGCCATCCACACCCGCACCGAAAGCGCCAACATCCGCCAACTCATCCTCGACAACCTCTGGGACGAAGAACACGGCGAACGCAACCACCCCGCCCTCTGGCTCGAATTCGCCAGCGCCCTCGGCGTCCAACCCCAAGAAGTCATCACCGCCCAACTCCGCCCCCAAACCCGCGCCCTCGTCGAACACTACCGCACCATGGCCAACCACGCCCCCATCGCCGAAGCCCTCGGCACCCTCTTCGCCTACGAAGGCCAAGTCCCAGCCATCGCCTGGCAAAAAATCAAAGGCCTCACCGAATACTACGGCTTCCAGCCCAAACAATTCGAATTCTTCTCCGTCCACCTTGTCGCCGACATCGCCCACTCCGGCGCCGAAATGGAAGCCATCGCCGAAGCCTGCACCGACGAAGACGCCGTCATCCGCGCCGTCGAAACCGCCTGCGACCACCTCCTCGCATTCCTCGACGGCTGCTACGCCGCCGCCGCCTAACATGACCACCACCGACCACACCGAAATCGAAGCCTGGAACACGGCCATCCGGCTCGCCGCGTCCATCGGCCGGCTCAAAATCCCCTCCAACCTCCGCGCCTCCCAAGAAGCCCAAGACAGCGCCTTCCAAGCCGCCGGCCAAGCCGCCGCCCGCATCGCCGAAGCCGCCACCCGCGAAGGCCAAGCCCAGATCGCCATCCTCCGCGAAGCACGCGGCGCCCTCGCCGCCTGCCGCTCCTGGATCCACGTCCTCGCCGCCCTCGTCAACGAACCCGAAACCGCCTTCGCCGACGAACTCGAACTCATCGACCAGGCCGGCAAACAGATCGCCGCCTCCCTCCGCGTCGCCGAACGCACCGCCAGCACCACCGCCCAACCCCGCGGCCAAACCGCACCCCGCCCCACCCCAGCCCCCCCACCCGGACGCGGCCCCGGAAGGCTCCAAGGAGGCCCCCGGTGACCGCCCAAAAACGCATCCTCACCGGCATCCGCCCCACCGGGCCACTCCACCTCGGCCACTACGCCGGCGCCCTCGAAACCTGGGTCCGCCTCCAACACGACTACGAGTGCTACTTCCTCATCGCCGACTACCAAGTCTCCGACTACGCCGACGACATCCCCCGCGTCCGCCAAGCCGTCTGGGAAGTCGCCCTCGATTGGCTCGCCGTCGGCCTCGACCCCGAACATTCAGCCTTCGTCATCGAAAGCCTCGTCCCCGAACACGCCGAACTCACCACCCTCCTCGGCTGGTTCCTCCCCGTCTCCATGCTCGAACGCAACCCCACCCTCAAAGCCGAAATGGCCGCCATCGAAAACCCCGAAGACGGCACCACCGAGCGCAAATCCGTCCCCGTCGCCTTCTACACCTACCCCGTCATGCAAGTCGCCAACATCCTCATGCCCCGCGCCCACCTCGTCCCCGTCGGCGAAGACCAGCTCCCCCACATCGAACTCACCCGCGAAACCGCACGACGCTTCAACCGCCGCTTCAAAGAAGTCTTCCCCGAACCCGAAGCCCTCGTCGGCCGCGTCCCCCGCCTCGTCGGCATCGACGGCAACGCCAAAATGAGCAAATCCCGCGGCAACACCATCGACCTCAAAGACGACGCCCAAACCGTCGCCCAAAAAATCCGCGCCATGTACGGCGGCCCCCCCCGCGCCGCCAACGAACCCGGCCGCTGCGAAGACAACCCCATCTTCCTCTACCTCCGCGCCTTCGACCCCGACACCCAAGGCCTCGCCGCCCTCGAACACGAATACCAAACCAAAGGCGTCCCCAACAAAGTTCTCAAAGACCGCCTCACCACCGTCCTCAACAACCTCCTCGAACCCTTCCGCGAACGCCGCGCCTACTACCAAGCCCACATGCCCCTCGTCCGCGACGCCCTCGCCGCCGGATCCCAACGCATGCGCCGCATCGCCCAAGAAACCATGGAAATGGTCCACGACGCCCTCGACCTCAACTACCTCGAGAAATACTGATGCTTCGCCCAACCCTCGAAGAGGTCCGCCAGCTCGCCCACACCCACCAGGGCAACCTCGTCGCCATCTACCGCGAAGTCACCGCCGACCTCGAAACACCCGTCTCCGCCTACCTCAAAGTCGCCAGCGGCCCCTACAGCTTCCTCCTCGAATCCGTCGAAGGCGGCGAACGCCTCGCCCGCTACTCCTTCATCGGCACCCAGCCCTACCGCATCCTCCGCACCGGCCCCGGCCACGAATGGCAAGGCGACCCCCTCCAACCCGTCGAACAAGAACTCGCGCGCTTCCGCCAAATCATCACCCCCGGCATCCCCGCCTTCACCGGCGGCGCCATCGGCTACCTCGCCTACGACGCCGTCCGCCACTTCGAACCCCGCGTCCACCCCCCCGAACACGACGAAATCGGCATCCCCGAATCCATGTGGCTCTTCACCGACGCCATGGTCGTCTTCGACCACCTCCGCCACACCATCAAAGTCATCGCCCACTGCCGCCTCGACGGCGACATCGACGCCGCCTACCGACAAGCCGCCCACCGAATCGACACCATCGTCCAGCGCCTCGAAAACCCCACCGTCCCCCTCCCCCACCAAGACATCGCAGCCATCCTCCGCACCAACGGCCAAGCCGAATCCAACGTCGGCCGCGAAGGCTACCAGCTCATGGTCCAAAAAATCCGCCAGCACATCATCGCCGGCGACGTCATCCAAGTCGTCCCCTCACAGCGCCTCCGCCGCCCCACCGCCGTCCACCCCTTCAACATCTACCGCCAACTCCGCACCATCAACCCCTCCCCCTACATGTTCTACCTCGACCTCGACACCTTCCAGATCGTCGGCGCCTCCCCCGAACTCCTCGTCCGCGTCGAAGACGGAACCGTCACCACCCACCCCATCGCCGGCACCCGCCCGCGCGGCACCACCCCCGAAGAAGACGAACACCTCGCAGCCGAACTCCTCGCCGACGAAAAAGAACGCGCCGAACACATCATGCTCGTCGACCTCGGCCGCAACGACATCGGACGCGTCGCCCGCCCCGGCACCGTCCGCGTCGATAGCCTCATGCACATCGAAAAATACTCCCACGTCATGCACATCGTCTCCAACGTCTCCGGCCAACTCGCCGATGACAAAACCCGCTTCGATGCCCTCCGCTCCGTCTTCCCCGCCGGCACCCTCAGCGGTGCCCCCAAAGTCCGCGCCATGGAAATCATCGCCCAACTCGAACCCACCCGACGCGGCATATACGGCGGCGCCGTCGGCTACGCCAGCTTCGCCGGCAGCCTCGATACCTGCATCGCCATCCGCACCATGGTCCTCAAAAACGGCATCGCCTACCTCCAAGCCGGCAGTGGCATCGTCTACGACTCCATCCCCGAGAACGAATACCTCGAAACCGTCAACAAAATGCGCGCCCTCATGCGCGCCATCGACCAGGCCGAAATCGCCGCCGCCGAACTCCGCACCGGCAGCATCGGCTACGGCTAACCCGGGAGACACCGCCCATGACCGACCGCCGCCCCGACCGCGTCTACGGCATCCTCGTCCGCCCCAACCACGTCTACCTTCGCCACATCCACGGCTCCCTCGGCCTCCCCGGCGGCATCTTCCGCCCCCTCGCCGAAGACCGCAAAGCCGAACTCCGCGCCCACCTCTGGGACCAGCTCCACATCCAAACCTCCGCCATCTGGGCACAAGGCGCCTTCGACTACCAAGACCCAGCCGAAACCCGCCCCTGGTTCTCCGGCTTCTACACCGTCTGGCAGTGGCAGCCCGAACCCCCACCCCACGCCGGCCGCTGGCTCACCCGCCAGCAAGTCATCACCGCCGACCTCACCCCACCCCTCCGCATCCTCCTCATCTCCATCCTCGAAACCATCGCCATCAAAACCACATGAAACAACACATCACCATGGCCGCAATCCTCGAACGCCACGGGCGCATCTTCCTCCTCCGCCCCAGCCCCACCGCCCCATGGGAACTGCCCTCCGGACCCCTCCCCCCCGACAACCACGACGTCGACCAAGAAATGGACCGAATCCTCCAGCGCCTCGGCGTCCAAGCCCACGCCATCGAAGAAGCCTTCCTCCAAACCCACTACATCCCCACCCCAGACGGCCAAATCGTCTACAACCTCTACGCCCCCACCCACTGGACAGGCCAACCCACCCCATCCCCCGGCGTCGGCAGCGGCTGGTTCACCCTCCACGAACTCGACGCCATCCCCATCCACCCCCACATCCACCAAGCCATCCGCGAAGCCTACGGACTCGCCACCCCACCCGACCGCACCGCCGACATCCTCGCCGCCCTCCAGGCCGAGCTCACCGCCGCCCACCCCTCCACCACCCAAGCCACACTCCCCCGCGCTACCCCCCAACTCGCCCACCACATCTCCGACTTCCCCCTCGCCCCCTCCACCACCGACCCCGCCCTCGACCCCCGCACCCGCAGCCTCCTCGTCATCGCCATGCTCGCAGCCCAAGGCCACCACGGAAACCCCCTCCACACCCACATCGAAGACGCCCTCGACCACGGCGCCACCCCCCAACAAATCATCGAAACCCTCCGCATCGTCGCCATCTACGCCGGCGTCCCCGCCGCCCTCCAAGCCTGGCCCGCCATCGAACAAGCCCTCGCCAACCGAGGCATACCCCGCCCCACCCACCCCGGAGCCACCCAGTGACCGCCAACCCAAGGCCCCCCACGACACCCTCCTCCAAACCCTCCCCGCCCCGAACCCCCCGCATCCGCCCCATCGCAGCCCATCCATGCTCCCCCGACCCCGCCAAAACACCCCACCAAGCCCACCGACACACCGACCCACAGAAAAACAGCCGATGAACCAACAGCTCCAAAAACCCATCACCCACCTCGCCACCCAAGAAGAAGCACTCGACCAATGACCACCCTCCTCATCGACAACTACGACTCCTTCACCTACAACCTCTACCAATACCTCGCCGAACTCGGCGCCGACGTCCGCGTCCACCGCAACGACCAGATCACCATCGACCAGTGCCTCGCCCTCCAACCCGACCACATCGTCATCTCCCCCGGCCCCGGCAACCCCCAAGACGCCGGCATCTCCCGCGACGTCATCCGAACCTTCGCCGGCCGCGTACCCATCCTCGGCGTCTGCCTCGGCCACCAGTGCATCTACGACGTCTACGGCGGAACCGTCGCCGGCGCCGGCGAAATCAAACACGGCAAAACCTCCACCATCAGCCACGACGGCCGCGGCATCTTCACCGGCATCCCCTCACCCTTCCAAGCCGTCCGCTACCACTCCCTCTGCGGCACCCCCGAAACCCTCCCCCCCGACCTCCAAATCACCGCCCGCTCCGAAACCGGCATCATCATGGGCGTCCGCCACCGCCACCACACCATCGAAGGCGTCCAGTTCCACCCCGAATCCATCGCCACCCAATACGGCAAAGAACTCCTCGCCAACTTCCTCCGCCTCCAAAGTGGCCAATGGCCCACCTGATTCGCCACACTTGGAACCAGCCCCACCATCGGAGCCACACCTGATGGCCGTCCAGGAAGCAATCAAAACCCTCGTCGAAAACCACAGCCTCCCCCCGGAACTCGCCGCCGCCGCCCTCGAAGAGCTCATGACCGGCGCCGCCACCCCAGCCCAAATCGGCGCCTTCCTCACCGCCTGGCGCATCCGCGGCGAAACCCCCGCCGCCATCGCCGCCTGCCTCGACATCATGCTCCGGCACGCCGAACCCGTCCCAGCAGCCGACACCATCGACATCTGCGGCACCGGCGGCGACGGCATCGACACCATCAACGTCTCCACCGCCGCCAGCTTCATCGTCGCCGCCTGCGGCGTCCGCGTCGCCAAACACGGCAACCGCGCCGCCAGCTCCAAATGCGGCAGCGCCGACGTCCTCGAAGCCCTCGGCGCACGCATCGACCTCGACGGCCGAGCCATCGCCCACATCATCGACACCTGCAACTTCTGCTTCCTCTTCGCCCAACGCATGCACCCAGCCATGCGCCACGTCGGCGGCGCCCGACGCGAAATCGCCATCCGCACCGCCTTCAACATCCTCGGCCCCCTCTCCAACCCCACCACCCCCTCCCGCCAACTCGTCGGCGTCGGCTCCAAAACCCTCGGGCCCCTCGTCGCCCAAACCCTCGCCCTCCGCGGCGTCCAACACGCCCTCATCGTCCACTCCCAAGACGGCCTCGACGAGATCAGCCCCGCAGCCCCCACCCACACCTGGATCGTCGCCGACGGCGCCATCGCCGAACACACCATCACCCCCGCCGACTTCGGAATCCCCACCTCCAGCCTCCAAGCCATCGCCGGCGGCGATGCCGCCGCCAACGCCCACGACATCCTCGCCATCCTCGATGGCGCCCAAGGCCCCAAAACCGACTTCACCCTCATCAACGCCGCCGCCGCCCTCGTCGTCGCCGGCCGCGCACCCACCTACCGCCAAGGCGTCGCCCTCGCCCGAGAAGCCATCGCCACCGGCCGCGCCCGCCAAGTCCTCGACACCTACATCCACCTCTCCCGCGAGGCCGCCAGTGAATAGCCCCACCATCCTCCACACCATCATCGCCCAGCGCCAACGCGACATCGCCCAAGCCAAAGCCACCATCCCCCCCCAAGAGCTCCAAGCCCAGCTCCCCGATGCCCCACCCACCGTCGACTTCATCCAACGGCTCCGCCGCGACGCCCCACCCGCCGTCATCGCCGAAATCAAACGCGCCTCCCCAAGCCGCGGCGACATCGCCCCAGGCCTCGACGCCGCCCAACAAGCCCTTCGCTACGCCCAAGGCGGCGCCGCCGCCATCTCCGTCCTCACCGAACCCACCTGGTTCAAAGGCACCCTCGCCGACCTCGCAGCCGCCCGCGCCGCCCTCGACACCCTCGGCCCCGACAGACCCGCCATCCTCCGCAAAGACTTCATCATCGACGAATACCAGCTCCTCGAAGCCCGCATCCACGGCGCCGATGCCGTCCTCCTCATCGTCGCCGCCCTCCACGACACCCAGCTCCACACCCTCTACCACACCACCCGCCAGCTCGGCATGCACGCCCTCGTCGAAGTCAACGACACCCACGAAATGCAGCGCGCCGCCCGCCTCGGCGCCCCACTCATCGGCATCAACAACCGCAACCTCCACACCTTCCACGTCGACCTCGCCACCACCGAACGCCTCGCCACCCACCTCCCACCCGGCAGCCTCCTCGCAGCCCTCAGCGGCATCGACACCCCCGCCGACGTCCAGCGCTACATCGCCGCCGGCGCCAGCGCCATCCTCGTCGGCGAATCCCTCATGCGCGCACCCGACCCCGCCCAAAAAATCCGCCAACTCCGCAGCATCCCCACCACACCCCGAGCCACCCCATGACCCTCGTCAAAATCTGCGGCATCCGCGATACCCAAACCGCCCTCGCCGCCGCCGAAGCCGGCGCCGACTTCATCGGCCTCGTCTTCGCCGAATCCCGCCGCCAAATCACACCCCAAGCCTGCCACGACATCGTCCAAACCCTCACCCAACATCGACGCCACGCCCCACCCCCCGTCGACCTCGCCGGGCCCACCCGCAGCGAAGTCTCACCCCGCACCTGGTTCCCCGCCTGGGCCGAAGCCATCGAACTCACCCTCACCCGCGCCCGCCCACTCCTCGTCGGCGTCTTCGCAAACATGAACGCCCACGAAATCAACGACATCGCCGAAGCCGCCCAGCTCGACCTCGTCCAACTCTCCGGCGACGAAGACGAAACCATCCTCCGCGCCATCCGCCGCCCCATCCTCCGCACCATCCACGTCCACCCCGGCGACGAATCCGCCGACATCACCGAACGCCTCGCCCCCGGCCTCCACGCCGCCACCCTCCTCGATACCGGCAGCCCCCACGCCCACGGCGGCACCGGCCTCCCCTTCGATTGGACCATCGCCCAAGACGTCGCCGCTCGCTTCCCCATCGTCCTCGCCGGCGGCCTCACCCCAGCCAACGTCCACCAAGCCATCCGCACCGTCCGCCCCTGGGCCGTCGACGTCTCCACCGGCGTCGAAACCAACACCACCAAAGACCCCCAAAAAATCCGCGCCTTCATCACCGCCGCCAAAGGTCTCCACCATGACAACTGAAACACCCCCAACCAACCTCCCCCCGCGCTTCGGCGAATTCGGCGGACGCTACATCCCCGAAACCCTCATCGCCGCCCACGAAGACCTCGAAGCCGCCTACCTCCAAGCCCGCAACGACCCCACCTTCCAACACGAGCTCGACCACCTCCTCCGCCACTACGTCGGCCGGCCCACCCCCCTCTACCTCGCCGAACACCTCACCCGCGAAATCGGCGGCGCCCGCATCTGGCTCAAACGCGAAGACCTCGCCCACACCGGCGCCCACAAAATCAACAACGCCCTCGGCCAAGCCCTCCTCGCCCGCCGCCTCGGCAAAACCCGCATCATCGCCGAAACCGGAGCCGGCCAACACGGCGTCGCTACCGCCACCGTCTGCGCCATGCTCGGCCTCGAATGCGTCATCTACATGGGCTCCGCAGACATCCAACGCCAAAGCCTCAACGCCTTCCGCATGAAAATGCTCGGCGCAACCCTCGTCCCCGTCGAAACCGGCTCCCGCACCCTCAAAGACGCCATCAACGAAGCCATGCGCGACTGGGTCACCAACGTCCAAACCACCCACTACATCATCGGCTCCGCCATCGGCCCCCACCCCTTCCCAACCATCGTCCGCGACTTCCAATCCATCATCGGCCGCGAAGCCCGCGAACAAATCCTCCAGCAAGCCGGTCGCCTCCCCGACATCGCCATCGCCTGCGTCGGCGGCGGCTCCAACGCCATCGGCCTCTTCCACCCCTTCATCGACGACCCCGTCCGCCTCATCGGCGTCGAAGCCGGCGGCCACGGCCTCGCCACCGGCCAACACTCCGCCACCCTCGTCGCCGGCCGCCCCGGCGTCCTCCACGGCACCCGAACCTACCTCCTCCAAGATGCCAACGGCCAAATCCTCGAAACCCACAGCATCTCCGCCGGCCTCGACTACCCCGGCGTCGGCCCCGAACACGCCTGGCTCAAAACCAGCGAACGCGCCGAATACGTCGCCGTCGACGACCAACAAGCACTCCAAGGCTTCCAAGCCCTCGCCCGCACCGAAGGCATCATCCCCGCACTCGAACCCAGCCACGCCATCTACCACGCCATCCAGCTCGCCCGCGAACTCGGCCCCCAAAAAGACATCCTCGTCGGCCTCTCCGGCCGCGGCGACAAAGACATGCACACCGTAGCCGCCGCCCTCGGAGTCACCCTCTGAACACACCCACCCCCCGGCCGCTCGTACCCTGGGGCCCGCGACAAGCCGCCATCGGCATCGCCGCCTTCATCGCCCTCCTCCTCGCCACCAACCTCGTCGCCCTCGGCCTCGCCCACGCCCTCGGCCACCAGTACCGCACCCGCGACATCGGCGACACCTTCCAAAAAGCCGCCCGCATCGCCAGCTACAGCGCCGAACGCCTCGCCGCCGCCCGCGCCGGCACCCCCCTCCCCGCCCCACCCGACCTCCTCGCCGACCAAACCAGCCTCCAAATCCTCTTCCTCGTCACCGCCATCTCCCAAGCCGCCATCATCCCCATCGTCGGCATCGCCACCGGCCTCACCAGCCGCCAACTCCTCCGCGCACTCGGCCTCCACCACCTCGACCTCGCCGGAACCTGGCGGCCCGCCGCCGCCGTCCTCCTCGCCTACAGCGGCACCTTCGCCTGGGTCCAGCTCATCGACCACCTCGACATCACCTGGCTCCAACCCCGCAGCACCGTCCCCATCGAAATCACCCGCGACCCACTCACCCTCGCCATCGCCGCCGCCGTCACCCTCGTCGGCGCCCCCGCCACCGAAGAACTCTTCTTCCGCGGCCTCCTCTTCGGAGGCTTCAGCCGCTGGGGCTTCTGGCCCGCCGCCCTCCTCTCCAGCACCCTCTTCGCCCTCGTCCACTTCGACCTCGGCAGCATCGTCCCCTTCCTCGGCATCGGCATCGGCCTCGCCTGGCTCTACCATCGCAGCCACACCCTCTGGCATCCCATCCTCTTCCACCTCCTCTTCAACACCATCAGCTTCACCATCCTCGCCCTCGCATGACCACACCCCCACTCCGCCCCGCACCCTGGAACGAACTCCACACCCTCGCCGGGCTCTGGGCCGCCCTCGCCGCCTACCTCCTCCCCCTCGCCCTCATCGCCCCCACCGCCCAACTCCTCGGCGCCCACAGCCAATTCCGCGACGCCGGCGACACCTTCCACAACCTCGCCAGCCTCGCCACCTACGCCGACCTCGCCCTCGCACGCGCCACCGCCGGCAACCCCCTCCCCCCAACCCCCCGACTCCTCGCCGACCCCATCACCGTCCGCATCGCCTGGAGCATGGCCATCCTCAGCTCCGCCCTCTTCATCCTCATCGCCCTCACAGCCCCCCGCCGCCCCCTCCCCACCATCGCACACGCCCTCGGCCTCCACCGCTTCCAAGCCGACCGGCTCTGGCTCCCCGCCCTCTGCGTCGCAACCCTCTACCCCCTCACCGGAATCTACAGCACCATCGTCGCCCACCTCGGCCTCACCCAGCTCGCCCCCACCCCCGACCCAGCCACCCTCTCACCCATCCTCAGAGACCCAGCCGCCCTCGCCCTCTACAGCACAGCCACCGTCATCGCCGCACCCCTCAGCGAAGAAGCCATCTACCGCGGGCTCGCCTTCACCGGCACCCTCCGCTGGGGCTTCCTCCCCGCCGCCACCTTCAGCGCCCTCCTCTTCGCCCTCAGCCACCGCGACCTCGGCACCCTCCTCCCATCCCTCCTCGCCGGCATCACCATGGCCTGGCTCTACTACCGCTCCGGCAGCCTCTGGGACGCCATCGCCTTCCATGTACTCTACAACAGCCTCAGCCTTATCCTCCTCCTCACAAGGAACTGAACCCCACATGTCCCAGCGACTCCGCCAAACCCTCGCCCAAGCCCGCGCCCAAGGCCACAAACTCTTCATCGGCTACATCACCGCCGGCTACCCCCGCCGCCAAGACACCGTCCCCATCCTCCTCGCCATGGAACAAGGCGGCGCCGACATCATCGAACTCGGCGTCCCCTTCACCGACCCCCTCGCCGACGGCGCCACCATCCAACACGCCAACCACATCGCCCTCCAACAAGGCATCACCCTCGGCGACTGCTTCGAAATCATCCGCCAAGCCCGCGCCAACGGCCTCCAAGCCCCCGTCATCCTCATGGGCTACTACAACCCCATCCTCGCCCGCGGCGAAACCCGCGCCTGCGCCGAAGCCGCCGCCGCCGGCGCCGACGGCTGGATCGTCGTCGACCTCCCCCCAGAAGAAGCCACCGACTTCCTCACCGCCTGCCGCAGCCACGACCTCAGCTACATCCCCCTCGTCGCCCCCACCACCCGCGACGAACGCATCCCCCGCATCGCCGCCGTCGCCGACGCCTTCCTCTACTGCGTCTCCATCACCGGCACCACCGGCAAAGGCAACGTCGCCCTCGACACCCTCCCCACCTTCCTCCAGCGCGTCCGCGCCGCCACCCAACTCCCCCTCGCCGTCGGCTTCGGCATCGCCACCCGTGCCCAAGCCCAAGCCGTCCGCGCCCACGCCGATGCCACAGTCGTCGGCTCTGCTATAATCAGCGCCATCGACGCCGCGGAGGAAAACCACCGCGCGCAGCGCGTCAGGGAGTTCGTGGAGGATGTCTCCGGCCGATAGCGGACAGGTGAACGCGGCCCACAGACGGCCGGCTACGCCTCGACAGGCGTGGCCGCGCCCCCCTGTGGGCCGTGCATATGGCAGTCCGCCGGCCGGAACCTTTGGCCCCCGCCCATCCTGAAAAGCCACCCACCCCAGGAACACCCAGGAGGACCTGCGCGTATGCCCGTCCGTGGCGTCCGCGGCGCAACCACCGTCGACCACAACCAGAAAGAAGAAATCCTCGAACGCACCCGCGAACTCCTCGTCCACATGGTCGAGGCCAACGGGATCCACACCGAGGACATCGCTTCCGCCTGGCTCACCACCACGCCCGACGTCTACGCCGAATTCCCCGCCGTCGCCGCACGCCAGCTCGGCTGGACCCAAGTCCCCCTCATGCAAAGCCACGAAATGTCAGTCCCTGGCATGCTCCCGCGCTGCATCCGGGTGCTCCTCCACTGGAACACGGACAAAGCCCAAAGTGAAATCCGCCACATCTACCTCCGCGAAGCCGCACGCCTCCGCCCCGACCTCACCTCCAACATCCCCTGAAACCACCACCAACGGAGCGAACAACCCCGTGATCATCGTCGTATCCCCCGAAGCCACCCCCGACGACATCGACACCATCATCCAACGCATCGAAGAAACCGGCCGCCAAGCCCACCTCTCCGTCGGCCAAGAACGCACCATCATCGGCGTCATCGGCAGCGACGAACCCGGCCTCGAAGACATCTTCCAAGCCCTCCCACGCGTCGAATCCGTCCACCGCGTCACCCGCCCCTACAAACTCGCCTCCCGCGAATTCCACCCAGCCGACTCCATCATCGACGTCGGCTACGGCGTCCACATCGGCGGACCCGAACTCGTCGTCATGGCCGGCCCCTGCTCCATCGAAAACGAAGAACACATCCACGAATCCGCCCGAGCCGTCAAAGCCGCCGGCGCCACCATCCTCCGCGGCGGCGCCTTCAAACCCCGCACCTCCCCCTACACCTTCCGCGGCCTCGGCGAAGAAGGCCTCCGCTACCTCCACGCCGCCGGCAAAGCCAACGGCATGCCCGTCATCACCGAACTCATGAGCGTCCGCGACATCGACATCGTCTGCCAATACGCCGACATCATCCAGATCGGCGCACGCAACATGCAAAACTTCATGCTCCTCGACGAAGTCGGCCGCGCCAAAAAACCCGTCATGCTCAAACGCGGCCTCTCCGGCCAGATCGAAGAATGGCTCCTCGCCGCCGAATACATCATGGCCCAGGGCAACCCCCACGTCATCCTCTGCGAACGCGGCATCCGCACCTTCGAAACCGCCTACCGCAACACCTTCGACATCAACGCCATCCCCCTCGCCCGCGAACTCAGCCACCTCCCCATCATCGCCGACCCCTCCCACGGCACCGGCAAAGCCACCCTCGTCACCCCCATCGCCATGGCCGCCATCGCCGCCGGCGCCGATGGCCTCATGATCGAAGTCCACAACAACCCCGACCACGCACTCTCCGACGGCGCCCAGTCGTTGACATACACCCGCTTCGCCTCCATGATGCGCTCGGTCGGTGCTATCGCCGCAGCAGTCGAGCGGACGCTCCCGGGGGTGTGGGCGGCTGCCAGCGCACGATAGCCACAACGGTCGCAAGACCGCGCCGGCAACGCCTCAGCGGGGGGGCATCGCGCCGGCAGGAGCCATGGCACAAATCACCTTGCCCATCTTCCAAGGGCCACTCGACCTCCTTCTCCACCTCATCGAGAAGGACGACCTCGACATCACCACCATCTCCCTCGTCGCCGTCACCGACCAATACCTCGCCGCCATCCACAACGGCGCAGGCTTCGAACCAACCGCCCTCGCCGAATTCATCGCCATCGGCGCCCGCCTCATCTACCTCAAATCCCGCGCCCTCCTCCCCCGCCCACAAGGAGAAGAACCCCCCACCCTCGAAGACGACCACATCGGCGCCGAACTCGTCCAACTCCTCCGCGAATACCGCCGCTTCCTCCAAATCGTCGAACTCCTCGAAGCACGCCAAGAAGCCGGCATCCGCATCCACACCCGCCTCGCCCCACCCCCATCGCCCCGCCCAACCTCCCCCCTCGAAGGCGTCAGCATCGAACGCCTCCATGCCCTCATGCTCCAACTCCTCCAACGCAAACCCCCCGAACCCCAACCCCACGCCATCCTCCCCCGCGACACCAGCATCACCCTCGCCCAACGCCTCGAACAATTCCGCCAGCGCCTCCGCCGCCGCGGCCGCTTCTCCTTCCGTCGCGCCATCCTCGAATGCGCCACCCGCCTCGAAATCGTCGTCTCCTTCCTCGCCGTCCTCGAACTCCTCCGCGCCGGCGAAGCCGACGCCCACCAAGAAACCCCCTTCGGCGACATCCACATCATCGCCCTCGCCCCCGCCGCCTGAATCCCCGCCCCCACCATCTTCCGCAACACCCCCACACCTGCTACCCTCCACACAAGCGTCAAGAGGGCCACTGCCCGGCAACCTGGTTATGCCTCCAAGGTGCCAAACCGACGCGGCCCCGCGGCATCCCCGCGCGGGCAACAAAAGGCGGGCTTGCGGGAAGGCCCGCCCCTCGCCGCCGGACACCCCGGCCCGAGGGGATTTTTCATGCCCGCGAACGGCATCACCACCACCGAAAGGGCACCCACGTGACCGAACGCAAGCTCCTCACCTCCGAATCCGTCACCGAAGGCCACCCCGACAAAATCTGCGACCAAATCAGCGACGCCGTCCTCGATGCCCTCCTCCAACAAGACCCCAACTCCCGCGTCGCCTGCGAAACCGCCACCACCAACGGCCTCGTCCTCGTCATGGGCGAAATCACCACCGAAGGCTACGTCGACCTCAACAAACTCGTCCGCCAAACCATCCTCGACATCGGCTACGACTCCTCCGAAAAAGGCTTCGACGGCCACACCTGCGGCGTCCTCACCTCCATCGCCGAACAATCCACCGACATCGCCATGGGCGTCAACAACGCCAGCCTCCGCAACATCGGCGCCGGCGACCAAGGCATGATGATCGGCTTCGCCTGCAGCGAAACCCCCGAACTCATGCCCCTCACCATCTCCCTCGCCCACCGGCTCACCCGCCGCCTCGCCGAAGTCCGCAAAAACCACACCCTCCCTTGGGTCTGGCCCGACGGCAAATCCCAAGTCACCGTCGAATACGACGAAAACTGGAATCCCCTCCACATCGACACCGTCGTCATCTCCACCCAACACTCCCGCGAAGTCGAAGAAAACCAAGAGTACATCACCACCCAAATCACCAAACACGTCATCGAACCCGTCGCCGGCCCCCTCCTCAGCCCGAACGCCAAAATCCACGTCAACCCCACCGGCCGCTTCGTCATCGGCGGCCCCCGCGGCGATGCCGGCCTCACCGGCCGCAAAATCATCGTCGATACCTACGGCGGCGTCGCCCGCCACGGCGGCGGCGCCTTCTCCGGCAAAGACCCCACCAAAGTCGACCGCTCCGGCGCCTACGCAGCCCGCTGGGTCGCCAAAACCATCGTCGCCGCCGGCCTCGCCACCCGCTGCGAATTCATGCTCTCCTACGCCATCGGCATCAGCCACCCCACCTCCATCGGCATCGAAACCTTCGGCACCAACACCATCCCCGATGCCGACATCCTCCGCGCCGTCCGAAAAGTCTTCGACCTCCGCCCCGGCGCCATCATCGAAGACCTCGGCCTCCAGCGCCCCATCTACCGCCCCACCGCCACCTACGGCCACTTCGGCCGGACCGACCTCGACCTCCCCTGGGAAGACACCTCCCGCGCCAACGACCTCCGCACCGCCGCAGGCCGCTAACCCCCAGTGGACGCCATCCTCCTCGTCGGCGGACAAGGCACCCGGCTCCGGCCCCTCACAGCCCGCCGCCACAAAAGCCTCGTCCCCATCTGCAACCGGCCCGCCATCGAACACCTCCTCGAATGGCTCCACCACTCCCGAATCCGCCGCGCCATCCTCGCCCTCGGCCTCGCCAACCAAGACCTCGCCACCCGCTACCCCCCAGGCACCCACCTCGGCATCGAAATCCTCCCCATCATCGAACACACCCGCCTCGAATCCGGCGGCGCCATCCGCAACGCCGTCGCCCAGGCCAACATCCAAGAGCGCTTCCTCGTCCTCAACGGCGACATCTACCTCCAATTCGACCTCCACCAAGCCCTCGCCGCCCACATCGCCCACAACGCCGACCTCACCATCGCCCTCCACCACGTCGACGACCCCACCCCCTTCGGCGTCGCCGTCTGCGACCAACACCACCTCATCACCCGCTTCATCGAAAAACCACCCCCCGGCCAAGCCCCCTCCCACCTCGTCAACGCCGGCGCCTGGATCTTCGAACGCCCACTCGTCGACCAAATCCCACCAGGCCCCGTCCGCGTCGAAGAAACCCTCTTCCCCACCCTCATCGCCCGCCAGCGGCCCGTCCTCGGCTACCGAATCCCAGGCCCCTGGGCCGACATCGGCACACCCAGCCGCTACCTCGCCCTCCACCACACCCTCCTCCCCCACACCAACGCCATCGCACCCACCGCCACCGTCCACCCCACCGCCCAAATCCACACCACCGCCATCGGACCCGGCAGCCTCATCGGCCCAGGCGCACACATCACCCGGTCCGTCATCTGGGAAAACGTCCACATCCACCCCGGCGCCACCATCGTCGATACCATCCTCGCCGACGGCGTCACCGTCGGCCAAAACGCCCACCTCCACCACTGCATCGTCGGCCCCGGCGCCACCATCGACCCACACGCCACCCCCCCACCTGGCACCATCATCCAAGCAGACGCCCGCTATCATGGAACCAATGCCCACTAACCCCGTCCACTTCGGAACCGACGGCTGGCGCGCCATCATCGCCGACACCTTCACCTTCGAAAACGTCCGCGCCTGCGCCCGCGCAATCGCCGAACACTTCGCCGAACACAGCGGCACCACCCGCCCCCTCATCGTCGGCTACGACACCCGCTTCCTCTCCGACCACTTCGCCCGCGAAATCGCCCGCGTCCTCGCCGGCGCAGGATTCACCGTCCAGCTCGCCGACCGACCAGCCCCCACCCCCGCCATCAGCTACCGCATCATCCAAACCCGCGCCGCCGGCGGCGTCGTCGTCACCAGCTCCCACAACCCCTTCAACTGGAACGGCATCAAAGTCAAACCCCACTACGGCGGCAGCGCCAGCCCCGAAATCGTCGCCGACATCGAACAACGCGTCCCCGCCATCCTCGCCCAACCCACCCGCATCCAGCTCGCCCCCGCCAACACCGACACCATCACCCAGTTCGATCCCATCCCCGACTACCTCACCGCCCTCGGCCGCCAGGTCGACCTCCAGCGCATCCGCAGCGCCGGACTCACCATCGCCATCGACCCCATGTACGGCGCCGGCGCAGGCCTCTACGGCCAACTCCTCAGCGGCGGCTCCACCACCATCCACGAAATCCACGCCGAACGAAACCCCGCCTTCCCCGGCATCCGCGCCCCCGAACCCATCGAAAGCAACCTCACCGAATTCCTCCACCTCGTCCGCACCGGCCACTACCACGCCGGAATTGCCAACGACGGCGACGCCGACCGCGTCGGCCTCGTCGACGAAAACGGCCACTACATCGACCAGCTCCGCACCTTCGCCCTCCTCATCCACTACCTCCTCGGCCAACGCAACCTCCGCGGCCCCATCGTCCGCTCCATCACCACCACCCAAATGGCCGACCGCCTCGCCCAACACTACCGCGTCGAATGCTACGAAACCCCCGTCGGATTCAAACACATCGGCCCCCTCATGATCGAAAAAAACGCCCTCATCGGCGGCGAAGAATCCGGCGGCTACGGCTTCCGTGGCCACCTCCCCGAACGCGACGGCATCCTCGCCGGCCTCTACCTCCTCGATTACATCGCCGCCACCGGCAAACCCCCCTCCCAGCTCCTCCAAGACCTCTTCGCCATCACCGGCCCCCACTACTACGCCCGCGACGACTACCAACTCGAACCCGAGCAGCGCGAAACCATCCGCGCCGCCCTCGATACCGCCACCCCCACCCACATCGCCGGCCGCCCCGTCACCCGAACCGACCGCACCGACGGCTGGCGCATCCACTTCCAAGGCGGCTGGCTCCTCTTCCGCCTCTCCGGCACCGAACCCCTCCTCCGCATCTACACCGAAGTCACCGACCAAGCCCTCCTCCGCCCCACCCTCGAAGCCGGCCGCACCATCGCCGGAGTCCAGCCGTGACCAACCCCCCCCAACCGCCCACCACCCACCACGACCCCTCCGGCATGTGGCACCACATCGCCACCTTCGGCGAACACCTCATCGCCGAGTGGCACCGCACCACCGACCTCCACCTCCCCACCCGACGCCCCCCCGCACAGCTCCTCATCGCCGCCACCGGCGGCTCCGCCGCCGCCGGCGACATCGTCGCCGCCCTCGCCGCCCCCATCAGCCAAATCCCCATCCTCGTCGTACGCGGCCGCCAACTCCCCAACTTCGTCGACCAGCACACCCTCGTCATCGTCGTCTCCTGCTCCGGAAACACCGCCGAAACCCTCGCCCTCTACGACGACGCCTGGCGAAGAGACGCCCCCATCATCGCCATCACCCGCGGCGGCCACCTCGCCCAACGCTGCACCGAAGACAACGTCCCCATCTGGACATTCACCACCCAAGCACCCCCGCGCGCCGCCATCGCCCACACCCTCGCCCCCCTCCTTCGCATCCTCGAACGCCTCGGCCTCTACCTCATCACCACCCCCACCATCGAAGCCGCCGGCCGGCGCTGCACCATCCTCGCCCAACAATCCGCCACCCCCGGCAGCCCCCTCGCCCGAATCGCCACCGCCCTCCCCGGCCACATCCCCCTCATCCTCGCCGGCGGCCACCTCGCACCCCTCGCCGAACGCGCCCGCAACCAACTCGCCGAAAACGCCAAACTCCTCGCCGCCGCCGCCACCGTCCCAGAAGCCGCCCACAACCTCGTCGTCGGCCTCCACCCCGACAACCCCCCGACCCCCTGGCTCCTCCTCACCCTCACCGCCCAGAACGACCCCCACCACCCCTACCTCCAGGCCATCCAAACCCTCGCCACCCAACGCCACATCCCCGTCCACCCCCTCACCATCCCCGGCGACACCCCCTTCGAACAAGCCCTCGCCGCCCTCACCACCGTCGACGCCCTCTCATGGCACACCGCCATCGCCCGCCACATCGACCCCACCCCCATCCCAGAAATCGAAACCATCCGCCAAACCATCGGCCAGCTTCCCTCCACCCCAATATCCACGTAATCTCATACCCAGCGGACCGAACAGAGGGCAAACGGCTAACCGGCCACCCCTCCCGCCAGCGCCCCCAAAGGGCAGCCGCGACCGCACGGCGCGGCAGGCAGCCGGCATCCCAACCGGGCCCCGCCGGCACCAACGTTCGCTCCGCAGAAGAGGTACCCATGGCGCGCATGACCGGCGCACAAATGGTCCTGGAAGGCCTCCAGCGCGAAGGAGTCGAAGTCATCTTCGGCTACCCCGGAGGCGTCGTCCTCCCCCTCTACGACACCCTCCCCCAATACCCAGGCATCCGCCACATCCTCGTCCGGCACGAACAAGGCGCCGCCCACATGGCCGACGGCTACGCCCGCGCCAGCGGCCGCATGGGCGTCTGCCTCGGCACCAGCG
>NZ_DAOUBJ010000145.1:0-4887 GCF_034432735.1 Tepidiforma sp.
TCTCGGGAAATCGAAGTGGGTCGGCGGGTGGGGGGCTGGTAGGGGTGGGCGCTGGGTCGGTGGTGTCGATGGTGGGGAGGTGCGCGGCGTGTGGGGTTGGGGGTGGGCATGGGGAGGGGCGTGGTGTTCGGGGGGCCACGTGTGGGAACGCGGCCTTCCTGGGTCGTGGTATCGGAACGGTTCGAGGAGTCGCAGGGTGCGAGGGTGGCGGAGTTTGTTCAGGGCTTTGGCTTCGATTTGTCGGACGCGCTCTCGGGTGACGCCCAAGATCTTTCCGATTGTCTCGAGGGTTTGTGGCTCTCCGTCTACCAATCCGAAGCGGTGAAGGAGAACGAACTGTTCGCGTTCTTGAAGGGTGCTGAGCAGGTGCTCGATGGTCCGCCGGAGGTCGATGGTGAGGACGATGGCTTCGGGGTCGGTTGGGTTTTCATCGGGGAGGAGGTCGCCGAGCACGAGGTCGCCGACGCGGGGACGGAGGCGGCGGTTGGCCGGGGAGTAGACGGTGTCCATGGCGAGCGGAGTTTGAAGGGTGAAGCAGATGGGTGCGGGGTAGAGGTCGTAGGGGCTGGGGATCGGCTCGGCGGGCATCGTCGGTGACTCGGGCGGCGCGGTGTGCGGTGTGGTGGTCCCGGCGGGGGGTTACAAGGCGAAGCGTGGCACCGGCCGGCGACATCCTTTGTCGTTTTGGACACGGGGAGGCCGTTCAGGCTTTGCGATTGTAGGCGGTGGCGGCGGCTTCGACGCCGTCGGTGAGGATGGTTTCGATGGCGTCGGCGGCGCGCTGGACTGCGGCTTCGAGGAGTTCGCGCTCGGTGGGAGAGGGTGGGCTGAGGACCCAATCGGCGACGATTTCGGGGTCCCAGGTGGGCTGGCCACCTTCGAGTGGCCGGCCGATGCCGATGCGGACGCGGATGAATTCGAGCCCGGCGTGCTGGGCGATGCTTTTGAGGCCGTTGTGGCCGCCGTGGCCGCCGCCTGCTCTGACGCGGATTTGGCCGGGTGGAAGGTCGAGGTCGTCGTAGGCGACGATGGTGTGTGCGAGGTCGCAGCCGGTCCACTGGAGCGCTTGGGCGACGGCGCGGCCGCTGAGGTTCATGTAGGTTTTGGGGCGGACGAGTGCGACCTGGTGGCCGTGGAGGGTGCCGACGCCGATGTGCATGAGACTCCCGACGGCTTTTGGTTGGGTGCCGGCGCGGCGGGCGAGGGTGTTGACGACCCAGAAGCCGACGTTGTGTCGTGTGCGAGCGTACTGTTCGCCGGGGTTGCCGAGGCCGACGACGAGCCAGTCGGCGGCGAACCGTGGGCCGGCCGCGGCGGGCTTTCGGCGGAATGGCATGGGGGGAGTGTGGCACGGGTGGGGCGTTCGCCCAACCAGGTGGGTGGGGATGGCGTAGAATCGGGCGGTGCCGCTGGTGGAGTTCGCGACGGATCTGGTGTTCGGGAGCCTCTATGGGGCGGTGGTGGCGATGATCGCGCTGGTGGCGGCGATTCCGTACGGGGTCTGGCAGGGGCTGCGCCGGCTGGCTCGCTTTTTTGGAGGGAAGGCAGATGGCGACGCGCGAACAGGTGGATGAACTGTTGGCGAAGATGGCGGAGGAGCGGACGAGGCTTATCGCGGTGGCGATGGCGCTTTCGCCGGAGGAGGCGTTGCGGGTGCCGGTGGATGCGGAGGGCGAGGAGCAGTGGACGGCGCTGGAGCAGTTGGCCCATCTGTGCGAGATGGAGCGGACGTACGATGCATGGGTGCGGGCTGCGCTTCGGGAGGAGAATCCGGATTTGGGGAGGATCCCGTGGCAATCGGTACCGGTGCCGGTGGAGGAGGCGAATCGGTACACGGTGGCGGATCTGCTGCGGCAGCTGGAGCTGGAGCGGCAATATACGCTGGGGTTGATCGATGGGATGCGGTTGGAGGATTTCGACCGGGTGGCGACGAGCCCGCTTTTCGGGACGTTGACGGTGCTGCAGTATTTGCGTTCGTTCTATCGGCACGATCGGCAGCACACGGCGCAGATTTTGGGCCGCGCGAGTGAGTATCGGCCGAATTTCAAGGGCAGGGAGCCGAACCAGCGGAGGATGCGGCTGGAGCTGGTGGCACGGCGGCAGCAGAGCCAGGCGTAGGGGTGCTTCAGGCGCTGTCCTGGAGGCGCGGGGCGGTGGGGAGGGGCGCTAGCTCGACGGGGACGACCGAGCGGCGGCCGCATTTTTCGCATTCGCGGATGCGGATGGCGCGGGTTCGGAGGTCGACGAGGTAGCGCCAGGCGTGGTTGCAGGGGCCGGAGGTTCGTTCCATATCGCGATCATGCGACGCGCCGATGAACGGAGTGTTTCGGGGCTGGGTGAGGGTGGCCGGGGGTGTTTCGCGTTGCCCGGGGAGCGGGGGCAGCCCTATAGTACCGGGCAGCCCCATGCTCATTGACATTCACAGCCACACCTGGCCACGTTCGCACGACAGCGTTCTGAACCCGGATGACTTGATCGTTCGCGCGAAGGCGGCGGGGCTCGATGCGATCGTGTTCACGGAGCACGACACGGTTTGGGATTACAAGGCGATCGAGGAGCTGCGAGCGAAGCACAATTTTTTGGTGCTGGCGGGTGTGGAGATTTCGACGGACGACGGGCATATTTTGGCGTTCGGGATCGACAAGTACGTGTTCGGGATGCATCGGTCGCGGGAGCTGGCGTCGTACGTGGAGAAGGTTGGTGGGGCGCTGGTGGCGGCGCATCCGTATCGGCGGCAGATGCCGTGGTTTTCGCGGAATGACGATGAGTATCGTGCGGCGCTGGAGAAGGCGGCGCGGAATCCTGCGTATCAGTTCGTGCGGGGGCTGGAGGAGATCAATGGGCGGGGTTCGGACAAGGAGAACGAGTTTTCGCAGCGGCTCTGCGAGATGATGAACTTGCCTGGGACGGGTGGGACGGATTCGCACGCGATTTCGGACATCGGGAAGTGTGCGACGTATTTCGAGCGGGAGATTCGGGACGAGCGGGAGTTGATCGAGGAGATCAAGGCGGGGCGTTTTTACGCGGTGGATCTGCGGACGGGGAAGCCGGTGGCGGTGCGGGATGCTCGCCGGGAGCGGTTGCGGGAGTAGGTGGTTCAGGGCGTTATGGATTCGATGCCGGATTGGCGGCTCTTCTTCACAGAGGGAGGGGCCGATAGTAGTATGCGAAGCGCCTACGTGGCAGGAACGCAGCACCCCCGACGGGAGAGGAGCCCCGAATGTCCTACGTAATCACGGACCCCTGCATCGACGTCCAAGACCAGGCGTGCGTGGAAGTTTGCCCGGTCGACTGCATCCACTTCGACGAAGGCGAGGATCGGATGCTCTACATCAATCCGGACGAGTGCATCGACTGCGGTGCATGCGAGCCTGCCTGCCCGGTGTCGGCGATTTTCGCGGAGGACGATGTGCCGGCCGACAAGGCGATTTTCAAGGAGATCAATGTGCTCTGGTACAGCGACAAGGCTGCGGCTCGGGCGAAGGTTGCGGAGCTGAAGCCTGCCTGACGGCTGGCACGTCTTTGCGTTGGGACGGGAGCCGCTCGGCCGAGGGCTCCCGTTTTCGTTGGCCGCGGCTTGACCCTGAGGCTGCCTCGGGTAAGTTGGTGGTGTTGCGCCACGTATGGAGCGTGGCCGAGAGGGTTGAACGACGTATGGCAGAACGTGTGACGATCGAGGCGGCTCCGAGGTCGGTAGTTGGCAAGCAGGTGAAGCATCTCCGTCGGGAGGGTCGGCTGCCGGCGAATGTGTATGGGCGGGGGCTCCCGTCGCGGGCTATCGAGATCGATGCGCGGGAGTTCGCGCGGACGATCAAGTCGGCGGGGCTGCGCGCGATGATCGAGTTGAGGGTGACGGGCGAGCCGAACCCGCGGTATGTGATTCTGCGCGGCATTGCGCGGGCGCACGGTACGGGCGAGCCGATCCATGTGGACTTTTTCCAGGTGGACCCGGAGCGGCCGATTACGGCGAACGTGCCGTTGCGGTTGGTGGGCGAGGCGCCGGCGGTGCGCGATTTGGCGGGGACGTTGTTGCCGGGGATCGAGATCGTGTCGGTTCGCTGCCGGCCGCTGGACATTCCGGATACGATCCCGGTGGACATCGCGCCGCTGAAGTCGTTCGATTCGGTGCTGACGGTGGGGGATATCGTGCCTCCGCCGGGGGTGGAGATTTTGACGGACCCGTCGGTCGTGGTGGCGTCGGTGGCGAAGCCGCGCATCCGCGGTCAGCGCGGCGGGTAAGCGTGCGACGAGGTGGTGGAACGCAGCTACCCGGCTGATCAGGCGGAGGCCGGGCTCCGGCTGTTCCTGGGCTGGTTCGGTCCGCATTATGCGCGGAGCACTGCGGTGGAGGATGCGACGTCGGACGGGACGACGTTGCGGGCGACGGTGGTGGTGGGGCGGCGGTGGTCGTTGGGGCTGACGGTGGTGAACTTGTTCGGGCCGGATGCGACGTTGGAGTGGGAGGCGGTGCGGGCGACGGTGGAGCGGCGGCTGGATACGGAGGGTCGGGCGGTGGCGGTCTGGGTACCGCGGGGTGCGGTGCCGCCTTCGCAAGAGCCGGGGCTGTCGCAGCTGGCGCTCGCACTGGCCGAGGCACGGAAGCTCGACGATGGACGGCTGGAGTTTTGCCGGCCGGTGAGTCTGTATCTTCGACGGGTGGCGACGACGGGATCGGTGGTGACGGCGTTGGGGGGGTTGGCGGCTCATTGGGCGAAGTTCACGAATCGTGTACCGGGGACGTTTCAGCTGAATTCGCACGAGCTGTTCCGGCTGCCGACTGGTGATGCGGAACGGGAGGAGCTTTTCGAGCGAATCGTGATGGCGTCGCAGCAGCCGGAGGTGGACGATACGGTGGTGGTACCGGCGCGGGACTGCTGGACGGCGAAC
>NZ_DAOUBJ010000146.1:0-4152 GCF_034432735.1 Tepidiforma sp.
TGTCTTGAGGACATATTCGTGTATTGTGGGGCCGTTGCCGCTGTCGTCGTCGTCGCCGCAGCCGGCGATGGCGAGGCTGGCTGCGCCGAGGCTGGCGGTGGCGCTTCCGGCGAGGAAGCGCCGGCGGCGGAGTCGCTTGGTCCAGTAGGATTCGCGCTGCATGGTGTCCCTCCCCTCCGAGTGCCGCTAGGGGCGTCGGTGTTGTTGCGTGCCTTCTACGGCCCGCTATTGGCGCTGTCAATGACAGGCATTTGTCGAGAATACGTCTCCGATGGTGAGCGGGATTGCGGTCCGCTCGCCCGCCGGGGAGTTCGGGTTGGCACCGGGGGGTGTGCAGGCGCCCCTACAAAGCCTGCACACCGCGCCCGGGCCCGCTTCGGACCACGCGCCGAACCCGACAGCAAAGATTAGACGCGTGTGTTTATCCGAAGGCGCGCAATCTACCGCGGAGGTGGTAGAGTTGTCAATGTCCGACGTGCGAGAATGTGCGGGCGCGGGAGGAAGATGAGCGAGGAGATCGGGCTACGAGGCTACCGGGTGCAGGATCCGGCCCGGGCGGAGGCACGGCGGCGGGAGATCATGCGGGCGATGGCGGAGGTGGTGTTGGAGAAGGGGCTGCCCGATGCGACGTTGGAGGATGTGGCGGCGAAGCTGGGCACGAGCCGGGCGGTGATCTATTACCAGTTCCGGAGCAAGGAGGACCTCTGGGTGGAGGTGGCGGTGGAGGCGGTTCGGACGGCGGAGCGGCGGCTGCGCGCAATCGTGGAGCGAGCGCCGGGTCCGGAGGCGGCGCTGTTCAATGCGCTCCGCGATTTGTTGATCATGGGCGAGCACCACACGATTGTGCGGGCGAGCTACGTGGGCGGCCGTTCGCGGAATCTTTCGCCGGAGGGGCGGGAGCGGGTCCGGGAGGCGGACCGGGATTATGAGCATGCGCTGATGGACGTGGTGAGGTGGGGGGTGGACGAGGGGGTGTTCCTTCCGCGGGATGCGCGCTTGGTGGCGTATACGCTGATGTTCGCGACGAACAACAATTTCACGTGGCGACGGCCGGGCGGGCCGCTGACGTTCGAGACGATTCTGGCGGAACTGCCGGCGATGTTGCTGAATACGGTCTTGGTGGAGCCGCGGGTGTTCGTGCCGCACGGGCCGCATCCGCTGCCGCCGGTGATCGATCCGGGCGAGGTGTAGCGGGCGGCTCAGGTTGCTTCTTCGAAGAGGAGGAGGCGGCTGCGGACGAGTCGCTGGAGGCGGTCGAATTCGTCGCGGCCGAGGGCGAGGGCGGTCTCGCGGGCGGCGAGCTGCTCGAGGCGGGCGTATTGGAGATCGTTCATGGCGTACTCGGCCTCCCAAGCGCGGGCGTTGGACCCGCGGATGCGGACCCAGTCGTCGAGCAGGGGGCGGAGGCTGGCGAGGGCGGCGACGTAGCGGGCGCGGGCGTTGCGGGCGCCTTGGAGGATCTGTGGGTCGGTGGGGTCGGCGAAGGCGGCGTCGATGGCGGTGATGAGCTCGCGCATGAGGGGGGTGAGGAGGGCGGCGGTGCTTTCGAAGTATTCGAGTTCGCGGTCGTACGCGTCGAGCAAGGCGTCGATTTGGCGCGCGACGGCGTCGGGGTCGTCCACGGTCCAAGTATGGCAGGGTGGGGCGTGGGCTGGGAGGTGTGGGCTCAGGTGGGGCCTGTTCGAGCACGAACGATGGGCTCGATGCGGTAGGTGCGGAGGCCGGGCAGGCGGGCGGCGACGAGGCCGACGACGGCGAGGGTGCCGATGCCGCCGGAGACGACGGCGAAGGTGGCGTTGGTGAGGCCGGCGACGAGGCCGGATTCGACGGCGCCGAGTTGGTTGGAGGCTCCGATGAAGAGCATGTTGATGCTGGAGACGCGGCCGCGGAGTTCGTCGGGGGTGGTGAGCTGGACAATCGTCTGGCGGAGGACGACGGAGACTTGGTCGGCCATGCCGATGGCGGCGTAGGTGGCGACGGAGAGGTAGAAGTTGCGGGAGAGGCCGAAGGCGATGGTTCCGAGGCCGAAGAGGGCGACGGTGAGGAGGAGGACGCGCCCGGCGGGGCGGATGGGCGGGAGGAAGACGAGGAGGATGGACATGACGAGGGCGCCGGCTTCGAGGGAGGCGGCGAGGATGCCGTAGCCGAGTCCGCCGACGTGGAGGATGTCGGTGGCGTAGATGGGAAGGAGCGCTTGGGCGCCGCCGAAGATGACGGCGAACATGTCGAGGGTCATGGCGCCGATGATGGGCTGGCGGCGGACGACGAATTCGAGCCCTTCGCGGATGGCGGCGAGGGAGAGGGCGCGCGCCGGGCCCCGGAAGGGGCGGGGGCGAAGGAGGAGGGTGAGGAGGATGGCGACGACGACGAGGGCGGCGTGGACGGCGTAGGCGGAGGCGATGCCGGAGAGGGCGATGCAGAGGCCGGTGAGGGCGGGCCCAGTGACGAAGCCGAGCGATTGGATGGTGGAGCTGACGACGATGGCGTTGGGGAAGGTTTCGGGCGTGACGAGCTGGGGAAGGAGGGCCTGGCGGGCGGGGTTTTCGAACGCGGCGGCGACTGCGACGGCGAGGACGAGGGTGTAGATGAGCAAGGGGCCGATGGCGTCGCTGGTGGTAGCGAGGAAGAGGGCGCCGGAGGCGGCGGCTGGGACGGTGAGTGCGGCGATGACGATGGCTTTGCGGTCGAAGGCATCGGCGATGGCGCCGCCGAGGAGGGTGAGCCCGAGCGAGGGGAGGAAGCGGGCGAGGCCGATGAAGGCGAGCTGGTAGGCGGACCCGGTGAGCTGGTAGATGTGGTAGAGGATGGCGGCGTTGAGCATGGTCATGGCGACGGCGGCTGCGAGCCGGGCGGCGGCGTAGGCGGCGAAGTTGGGCTGGCGCAGGGCGGCGAGGGGATCGTGGTTCACGGGGCGGGCGTCGGCTGCTCGCCGGCGGCGTTATCGATGGCCTGGGTGGCTTGGCGGAAGAGTTCGAGGCCGACTTCGAAGGTGCGTGGGAGGAAGGTGAGGGTGAGCGGTGCGGCGTCGAGGAGGGCGTTCCCTCCGCGGGAGGCCTGGATGTCGTCGCGGAGGTCGGGGTTGGGGTAGCGGACGAGGACGATGAGGATGGCCTGGGCGACGAGGGCGGCCTGGAGGAATCCGAAGGCGGCGCCGGTGAGGCGGTCGAGGCCGCCGAGGTTGAGCATCTCGGCGGTTCTGCGGAGGAGATGGGCGAGGACGTGTCCGCCGATGATGACACCGGCCATGATGGAGAGGAAGGAGACGACGGCGGCGAGGTCTTGGTTGTCGATGATGGGCTGGACTTTGGGAAACATGCGGGAGTAGAGGACGCCAGCGATGGGGATGGAGAGGATGACGGCGACGAGGACGACGAGCCCTCGGATGAAGCCGTTTTGGTAGCCGCGCCAGGTGGCGGTGCCGACGGCTGCGAGGAGGAGCAGGTCGAGCCAGTTCATCGCGGGTATGGTCGGGGAAGCGGGGACAATGCGCCAAGGCGCGGAGCGCGTGGTCGCGGTAGGATGAGGGCTATGGAACGGTCGTTGCTGGAGATTTTGTGTTGCCCGCTCTGCAAGGGTGAGCTGGAGCTTCGGGACGGGGAGGAGCAGGAGGGCGAGGTGATCCGGGGCGTGCTGGTTTGTATGGGGTGCGGGGAACGGTACCCGGTGGAGGACGGCATCCCGAATATGCTGCCACCGGATCAGCGGAATGGAGGCTGAGGGGTGGAGGAGTCGGTCGGGGTGATGCACGAACACGGGTCGGATGGGGAGCGGCTGCTGACGCTCGGCGGCGCTCCGCTGTTGTGGCGGGGGGCGGCGCTCGGTGCGGGGGCGTTGGGGCTGGCGGTTGCAGCGGGGAAGTTGATGCGTGCGTCGCTGGTGTTGGCGCCGGTGGGGGTGGTTCTGGCGGCGGGTGCGGTGTTGGCCGGGTGGGCGGCGCTCATCCATGTGACGGGCGGCGAGCGGTTCGACGACGGTGGATGCGACTGACGCGCGGGATGGATAGGGGAAACGAGCGGGACGGGCGGAAGAGGAAACGGCCCCGGTCGATGACCGGGGCCGTGGTGTGGGAACCCTCGCCCGTGGGGGCGGTCAGTTGTTGGAGACCGCCTGCCCTTCGACGACGCCCTGGGGCGTGATCTTGATGGAGCGCGC
>NZ_DAOUBJ010000147.1:0-21640 GCF_034432735.1 Tepidiforma sp.
TCCAGCGCAAGAACGCCGCCAAGATGTGGTACATCCCCCAGAACCAAGGCGCCGGTACCGCCTGGACCGGCTACCAGGGCTGGGTGAAGAACATCGAGGTGCAGACCGTACCGGGCTCCTATGGCGGTGCGACGGAGGAGCTCCCCTTCATTTGGCTCGATAAGGCCTGATCCGTCAGACCTTATTGAGAACCCCCCTGCTGGGGCCCCCGTTCCGCTATCGAGGGAGCGGAGCGGGGGCCCCGCACCGTTTGTTGGTACGCCGCTCGGGGCCCGGGCGGATTGCTGGGCGAGAGCGCGGCGGCCGGCCGTGCGGTAGGATCCGGGTCGGTGAGGGCCAGGTGCGGAAGACGGATCGTCTGTTCCAACTGATCGAGCTGCTGCGCCGGCAGGGGGTTTGCACGGCGGCCGAGCTGGCGCGTGAGCTCGGGGTTTCGGAACGGACGATTTACCGGGATGTCGCGGAGCTGAACCGGAGTGGGGTGCCCGTCGCAGGGGAGGCCGGCGTGGGCTATACGTTGCGGCGCAGCGGGCACCTCCCGCCGATTTCGTTCACGACGGAGGAGGTTGCGGCGCTGGCGCTAGGGAGCCGCCTGGTGGAGGCGTGGGCCGACGGCCCGGCCGCGGAGGCTGCGGAATCGGCGTTGCGGCGCATCGAGTCGGCGCTCCCGCCGGAGCTTCGGCGGCAGATAGCCGAGGCGCCCCTTTCGGTGCTGCACCGGCGGCCGGGGGAGCGGGCCGCCCGCCGCTTGAGCGACTTTCGCCGGGCGATCGACGAGCGGCGTTACATTGCGCTGACGTACCGCGATGGTGACGGCTCGCTGACAAGCCGGCGGGTGCGTCCGCTGCTGCTCTGCTTCTGGGGGTGGTCGTGGACGCTGCTCGCGTGGTGCGAGCTGCGAAGGGATTTTCGGGAGTTTCGGCTCGACCGGGTGGAGGATGCGGAGGTGCTGGCGAAGCGATTCCCGCGGGAGCCGGGCCGGGAGCGGGACGACTTCCTCCGCTGGCTGGCGCCGTTGGAGGAAGCCGCCGCGCCGTTGCCCGAGGTGGTAGCTCAGGGGGCGTCGAAGTAGAGGTCGCCTTTGGCGAAGATATTGGGGTCGGCGCGGAGCCACGCGATTCCGGCGCCTTCGGGCACCTGGAAGTAGATCCAGCCTTGTTTTTTGCCGCCTGGGGTGAGGTCGGAATAGACCGGGTCGAGGTCGGGCATCTCGACGACTGGCCCGATGATGTCGATGTCGTGTTCGCCATCGTTGGTGTCGCGCAGTTTCCAATCGAGCGAGCCGATCTCTTTGGTGCCGATGTTCTCGTGGATGACCTCGAATCCGATCCAGCGCATGCCCGCCTTGGGCTGGCTGAACTGGTTGGTGGAAACGACGGGGTCCATGATGCGGACGACGGTGACGCGGGACTTGCGGGAGGCATCGCCGCCGGGGGCGACTTCGCCGACTGCGCCCTGGGCGAGTGTGACACGGACGTCGGCGCTACCTGAGCCTGGCGTTCGCTCGGCCGCGGTGTCGGAGCTTTGGTCACCACTGCCGCCACCGCCTGCGGCGGCGACGACGATGCCGATGACGATCAGGATGCCGACGAGGGCGCCACAGCCGATGCCGAGCTTTTTGAAGAGGCCGCCGCCGGATTTTTCGGGTGGGGCCTGAACTTGGCCAGTGATGATGGCTTGGCGCCGCTCGGCATACTCATCGTCGGTGATGAGCCCGCGGCTTTTGAGCTGCTCGAGCTCCTGGAGCAGTTTTTCGGTCGGTGTCTTTGGCACGAGCGCCCCCTGAGGATTTTTGGACGAATGGTCTTGCGGGGGCGCGGCACCTCCTGTCGTGATCTCGCGACACTACCGCGACAGAGGGGCGGTTCAGGGGAGCGGGATGGTAACTGGGGAGCGCGCGACCACCCAGTAACGCTCGCCGGGCTCGAGCGCAGCGATGGTGTTGAGCGGAGGATAGAGTGCAGGGCTCCAGCGGAGCCAACGCCCCTGCGCCAGATCGAAGGCGTAGACGCCCCGGACGGAGTTGTCCGCGCCCGCGAATACGTGCTCGATCGGGGTGGCGGCGCTCTGCCAGGTGAAGGTGTTGACGCCTGGGCCGAGGAAGAGAGTGCTCGCGCCGCGCGCCTGCGGGGCCAGTGGCGGCGGGGGGGCCTGGGTGGGAGGCGCCGGCGGCGGGATGGGCGTGGTCGGGGGCGGGGTGGGCGTTGGGGTTGGCGGGAGAGGGGTGGGCGTGGGGGTGGGTGGGGGTGCAGCGGGCGCGCCGTAGCCGAAGGTGAGCGTCCAGTAGACGCCGTACTGGCTCCCTGGGGCGGTGTGGCGGGCGATGCCGACCCGCGTGAACTCTTTGCCGAGCATGATGGCGTTGTGGCCGGGCGAGTTTTTCCACGCCTCGAAAACGGCTGCTGGGCTGGCCAACGGGGTGCCTGCGGCGATGTTTTCGCCTCCGGGGCTGGCGACGCCGCAATCGGCCATCCGGGTCCAGGGCGAGCGACCGAGCGAGTCGGTGTGGGAGAAGGTGGTTCGGCTGGAGAGGTCGATGCTCATCCAGGTGGCGGCGCGGACGAGGGGGGCATCGACGGTGAGGCTTCCGAGGCCGTTGTTGGCCCGGTAGGTGTTCAGGAGCGCGATGACAGCCTGTTCGTCGGCATCGAGGGCGACCTCGGGGACGTCGCAATTGGCGAGGGCGCGGGCATTGGTTGGCGAACCGGCTGTCGCGGCGGCGGCGGAAAGCGCGAGCACGGCAAGACAGGCGATGCGAAGGCGCATCGGTTTCACCTCCGGCGGGGGAGTTCGCTTGGCACATCGGTCGGGCAGCGCCAAAGGTGTCAGGGGCTACCCGCGTGGGATGGGTCGCTGTGCGGTGGGCCCGCCGCTGGGGGCTCGTTCGGTGCGGCAGCGCCAGTGTTTTCCCTCCTCGAATCCGCCACCACGTTCACCCTAGCTATTGGAGGGGGCTGGAACGACCGGGATTTTCCCGATTCTTGGTAAACGGTGTGCAAATTCCGTCGGCCGTGGGGGGTGCGCTCGGCCTCCAGGTGGCGGCCAGTGGAGGACGGTATACTGGCGCGAGAACGGGGACGTTCGCGTACCCCTTACGGGCGAGGAGGCGTTGCCATGGCCGGCTTGATCGTTCTCGGGGTGGCTGTGGCTGTGGTGCTGCTGGTGGTGTTCGGGTCGCTGTTCACGGTGGAACAGCAGACGGCGGCGATCGTTGAGCGTTTCGGGAAGTTCCGCCGGGTGGCACGCCCAGGGCTGAACGTGAAGATCCCGTTCATCGAGCGGGTGGCGGGGCGGGTGAATCTGCGGGTGCAGCAGTTGGATGTGAGCGTGGAGACGAAGACGTTGGACAACGTGTTCGTTCACACGATCGTGGCGGTGCAATACATGGTGATTCCGGAGCGGGTGTACGACGCGTTCTATCGGCTCGACCAGCCGACGGTGCAGATCACGGCGTATGTGTTCGATACGGTGCGGGCGCGGGTGCCGAAGATGCTGTTGGACGATGTGTTCGAGCGGAAGGACGAGATCGCGACGGCGGTGAAGAACGAGCTCGCCGGCGAGATGAACGAATTCGGCTTCCAGATCGTGCAGGCGTTGGTGACGGATATCGACCCGGACAAGAAGGTGAAGGAGTCGATGAACGAAATCAATGCGGCGAAGCGGCTGCGGGAGGCGGCGCAGGAGCGCGGGGAAGCCGACAAGATTTTGAAGGTGAAGGCTGCGGAGGCGGAGGCGGAGAGCAAGGCGCTGCAGGGCCAGGGGATTGCGAACCAACGGCGGGCGATCATCGACGGGCTGCGCGATTCGGTCGACCAGTTCCAGCAGAGCATCGCCGGGGTGACGCCGGAGGCGATCATGCAGTTGGTGCTGATGACGCAGCACTACGACACGGTGAAGGAGATCGGGGCTGCTTCGCGGGCGAACACGATTTTCGTGCCGTATTCGCCGGCGGGGATGTCGGATTTCTACGCGCAGATTCGGGATGCGCTGATTTCGGCGCAGGCGGCGACAACGCAGGCGGACGTGGACCTGCCGGAGGGGCCGACGCAGGCGTAGGGCCGGCCAGTTTGGCGGTCAGGCTTGGAGGGCGGTGTCTTCGCTGCGCCAGAGGTAGAGGCAGGCGACGGTGGCGTGGGGGCGCCAGGGAGCGCCGATGGCGCGAACCTGCTCCGGCCCCGGCATGCTGGCGAGGCGGTAGCGCTTCATGATGGCGCGGTTGATGCCGAGGTCGCCGACGGGGAGGACGTCGGGCCGGTGGAGCTGGAAGATGAGGAACATTTCGGCGGTCCACCGGCCGATGCCGCGGACGCGCGTGAGGTGGGCGATGACCTCTTCGTCGGGCCAATGCTCGAGGCCGCGCTCGTCGAGGTCACCCGCGACGAAGTGTTCGGCGAGGCTGCGGAGGGAGGCGATTTTCTGGCGGGATAGCCCGGCTGCGCGGAGTTCCTCGGTGGGCGTGGCGAGGATTTCGGCGGGCTGGGGAAATGGGCTCCCTTTGTCGAAGCGTGCGCGGAAGCGGGAGAAGATGGTGCTGGCGGCTCGGCCCGAGAGCTGTTGGTAGACGATGGCGCGGCAGAGCGCTTCGAAGTGGCCGGGTTGGGGTGGGCGCGGCTGGATCGGGCCGAGGGCATCGACGAGGGCGGCCATGACCGGGTCGGCTGTCCGCAGGTGGGAGATGGCGCGTTCGATTTCGAGGGCCATGGGAGCCATGGTACGCGAGGCGGGACGCAGGTGATCGGTTCGTCGGCTGCGGGGAGAATGGGCGTATGGAACGGTTTTCGCTCGAGGGGAAGACGGCCCTGGTGACGGGGGGCTCGCGGGGGATCGGTTTCGCGGTGGCACGGGCGTTCATCGAGGCGGGGGCGCGGGTGGTGATCGCTGCCCGGAACGAGGGGCAGCTCGCGGAGGCGGCGGCGGCGCTCGGGGTGAATTGCATTGGCTTGCGGTGCGATGTGAGCGACCCGGGGGATATTGCGCGGTTGGTGGCGCGGGCGTGGGAGCTCGGCCCGCTGGATGTGCTGGTGAACAATGCGGGCATCAGCCCGTATTACAAGCGGGCCGAGCTGGTGAGCGTGGAGGAGTTCGACGCGGTGGTGCGGGTGAATCTGCGCGGGAGCTACTTCGCGAGCGTGGAAGTGGCGCGGCGCATGTTCGAGGCGGGCCGTGGTGGCAGCATCATCAATGTTTCGTCGGTGGCGGGAATTATGCCGTTGGAGCGGCAGGGGGTGTACGCGGCGACGAAGGCGGGCCTCCACCAGCTGACGAAGGTGATGGCGTTGGAATGGGCGGAGCGAGGTGTGCGCGTGAACGCGATCGCTCCGGGGTGGGTGGAGACGGACCTGGTGGACGAGCTCTTTGCGAGTCGCCACGGTGAGCGCCTCCGGGCGGATATTCCGCTCGGGCGGCTGGCGACGCCGGACGATGTGGCCGGGGCGGCGGTTTGGCTGGCGAGCGATGCGGCGAGCTACGTGACGGGGAGCGTGGTGGTGATCGATGGTGGGCGGCAGCTGCGGTGAGCGCGGGGACGCTGGCCGAGGAGCTGCTTTTGCTCGCGGTGCGGACGGCCCGGGAGGCGGGCGAGCTCATCGGGCAGTACGCGACGGAGGGGTTCGCGGTGGGGACGAAATCGACGGCGACGGATATGGTGACGGAGGCGGACCGGGCTGCTGAGCGGCTGATCGCGGAGCGGCTGCTGGGGGCTCGGCCGGAGGATGGGATTCTGGGCGAGGAGGGGGCGAGCGAGCCGGGATCCTCGGGCGTGCGCTGGGTGGTGGACCCGCTGGATGGGACGACGAATTTCGTGTACGGCATCCCGGCCTATGCGGTGGCGATCGCGGCGGAGGTGGATGGGGAGGTGGTGGCGGGGGTGGTCCACGATGTGGCGCACGGGTTGACGTACGCTGCGGCGCTTGGCGGTGGGGCGACGTGCAATGGGCGGCCGATTCGTGTGCGGGAGGGTGCGACGCTTGCGACGGCGCTCGTTGCGACGGGGTTCGCCTACGACGCGGCGCGGCGGGCTCGACAGGCGGAGCTTTTGCGGCTGGTGTTGCCACGGGTGCGGGATATCCGCCGGATGGGGTCGGCGGCGCTCGACTTGGTGCACGTGGCCTGCGGGAGGCTGGATGGCTATTTCGAATATCGGCTGAACCCCTGGGATATCGCGGCGGGCGGGCTCATCGTCCGCGAGGCGGGCGGTCGGACGGGGGGATTCGGGGGCTTCGGGTTCGTCGATGGTTACGTGGTAGCGGCGGGAGCTGGGCTCTTCGGGGAGCTCTGCGCGCTGGTGGACGCGGCTTGGCGGGCGACGGCGGGTCGGTAGCGCGCTGCGGGGGGCCTGCGGCGCAGGCCCCCCGCGGGGTCGGTGGCGGTGTGGCCGGTCAGACTTCGCGGAATTCGCCTTCGACGGTGCCTTCGTCGGCGGTGCCGGCGTTCCCTGCGCCCCCGGCCGAGCCGCCCGCTCCGGCGCCGGCGGCACCGTAGACGGCTTCGCCGATCTTCTGGAGGGAGGCGGAGAGGGCGTCCATGGTGGAGCGCATGCGGGCGACGTCATCGGAGGCGATGGCTTCGCGGACGGCCTTGATTTTCTCTTCGACGTCGTCCTTGAGGTGGGAGGGGATTTTGTCGGCGTTGTCGCGGAGGGTTTTTTCGGCCTGGTAGGCCATGGTGTCGGCGGTGTTTTTCACCTCGATGGCTTCGCGCTTGCGGCGGTCTTCTTCGGCGTAGAGCTCGGCCTCGCGCTGCATGCGTTCGATCTCCTCTTTGGTGAGGCCAGAGGAGGGCTGGATGGTGATTTTCTGTTCGCGTCCGGTGCCTTTGTCGCGGGCGGAGACGCTGACGATGCCGTTGGCGTCGATATCGAAGGTGACTTCGATCTGGGGGACGCCGCGTGGGGCGGGGAGGATGCCATCGAGGATGAAGCGGCCGAGGGACTTGTTGTCGGCGGCCATGGAGCGTTCGCCCTGGAGGACGTGGATTTCGACGCTGGGTTGGTTATCGGCGGCGGTGGAGAAGATTTGGCTCTTGGAGGTGGGGATGGTGGTGTTGCGGGGGATGATGGGGGTCATGACGCCGCCGAGCGTTTCGATGCCGAGGGTGAGGGGGGTGACGTCGAGGAGGAGGACGTCTTTGACTTCGCCTTTGAGGACGCCAGCCTGGACGGCGGCGCCGATGGCGACGACTTCATCGGGGTTGACGCCTTTGTGGGGCTCTTTGCCGAAGAAGTCGGCGACGAGCTTCTGGACGGCGGGCATGCGGGTCTGGCCACCGACGAGGACGACTTCGTCGATATCGGAGGCCTTTTTGCCGGCGTCGGCGAGGGCTTTTTTGACGGGCTCGAGGGTGCTCTGGAGCAGGTCGTGGACGAGCTGTTCGAGCTTGGAGCGGGTGAGGGTGATGTTGAGGTGTTTGGGACCGCTTGCGTCGGCGGTGATGAAGGGGAGGTTGATTTCGGTTTGCTGGGCGGAGGAGAGCTCGATTTTGGCTTTTTCGGCTTCGGCTTTGAGGCGTTGGAGGGCTTGGCGGTCCTGGCGGAGGTCGATGCCCTCTTGTTTTTTGAATTCGTCGATGAGCCAGTCGATGATGCGCTGGTCGAAGTCGTCGCCACCGAGGTGGGTATCGCCGTTGGTGGAGAGGACTTGGAAGGTGCCGTCGCCGATTTCGAGGATGGAGATATCGAAGGTGCCGCCGCCGAGGTCGTAGACGGCGATGAGTTCGTCGTGTTTTTTGTCGAGGCCGTAGGCGAGGGAGGCGGCGGTTGGTTCGTTGATGATGCGGAGGACTTCGAGGCCGGCGATTTTGCCGGCGTCTTTGGTGGCCTGGCGTTGGGCGTCGTTGAAGTAGGCCGGGACGGTGATGACGGCCTCGGTGACGGGTTCACCGAGGTAGGCTTCGGCGTCGGCCTTGAGCTTTTGGAGGATCATGGCGCTGATTTCGGGCGGGCTGTAGGTGCGGCCGCCGAGGTGGACGACGCAGTCGCCGTTGGGGGCGGCGGAGACTTTGTAGGGGACGAGTTTGAGGTCGCGCTGGACTTCGGGGTCGTTGAATTTGCGCCCCATGAAGCGCTTGATGCTGAAGATGGTGTTTTCGGGGTTGGTGATGGCCTGGCGCTTGGCGACTTGGCCGACGAGCCGTTCGCCGGTCTTGGTGATGGCGACGACGGAGGGGGTGGTGCGGGCGCCTTCCGCGTTGGGGATGACGACGGGCTCGCCGCCTTCCATGACGGCCATGCAGCTGTTGGTGGTGCCGAGGTCGATGCCGAGGACTTTACCCATGGTGTGTGCTCCTAGTGGTGTTGGGTGGGTTCGTTGCCGGATGGGCCGGCTTCGGGTGTGCTGCCATCGCCGACGATGACCATGGCAGGACGGATGACTTTGCCGCCGAGGGTGTAGCCTTTCTGGACGACGTGGATGACGCGCCCTTCGGGGCCGGCCTGGCGGGCGATGGCTTCGTGGCTGGCGGGGTCGAACTGGGCGCCTTCGGCGGCGATTTCGCTGACGCCCATGGATTCGAGGAGCCGCCAGAATTTCTGGTGGATGTTGACGATGCCCTGGACCCAGTTGAGTCCGGCGAGGTGGGAATCGACGGATGCGACGGCCCGGTCGAGGTCGTCGAAGACGGGGAGGAGATTGATGACGAGGGCGGCGTTGGCGAGCCGTTGGGATTCGCTTCGCTCTTGTTCGACGCGGCGTTTGTAGTTGGCGAAGTCGGCGGCGGTTCGCTGCCAGCTCCGGTAGTAGGATTCGGCTTTTTCGCGTTCGGCCTGGAGTTCGGCGACGGGGTCGGCGGGGGTTTCTTGCCGATCGGCGGGGGGGTCGGCATGGAGGGCTGCCGGGTCGGCGGTGCGTTCGTCGCCACTGCCGGCTTGCGGGTTTTCGACGGTGGGTTCGTCACCTGGTTTGGTCATGGTGCCTCCTGTGGTCGGTGGCGGGGCTCACTCGCCGCCGCCGTAGAATTCGCGGATGAGTTCGGTGAGGACGTCGCTCACGTAGCGGACGTGGGCGACGGCTTCGCTGTAGTGCATGCGGGTGGGCCCGAGGAGGCCGACGATGCCGGCGGCTCCGCCGGGCGGGCCGTAGCGGGCGAGGACGAAGGACATTTCTTGGTAGGGGCCTTGGCGGTTTTCGTCGCCGATGACGATGGCGACGCTGGCGTTCTGGACGGCTTCGGCGGGGATGGCGTCGCGGAGGCGACGCTCGTCGACGGCTTCGAGGGCATCGAGGAGCCGGTCGGCTTTTTCGAACTCGGGCTGGCGGAGGAGGTCGCGCACCCCTTCGACGATGGGTTCTTCGACGCGGGCGGCTTGTTCGCGCAGGAGGAGGTCGGCGAGGGCGGCGAGGACGGCAGACTCGACGGCGCCGAGGGGCTCGACGTGCTCGGCGTGGGGGAGCTCGGCGACGGTTTTGCCCCCGAGTTCACTGTTGAGGCGTTGGGCGAGCCGCGAGAGGTACTCCTGGGGGGCAGCGACGGGGAAATCGAGGATGCGCTGGTGGACGCCGCCGTCGGAGGTGACGACGACGAGGAGGGCACGGGTTTCGGTGAGTTCGACGAGCTGCAGTTGCTTGAGGCGGACTTCGGCGACGCGGGGCTGGGTGACGAGGGCCATGTTGTGGAGGTTGTTGGCGAGGATGGATGCGGCGAGCCCGACCCATTCTTCGAGGTCGCGCGAGGCCTGGTGGAACTGGTGGAGGATGGTGAACTGTTCTTGTGGGGTGAGGGAGCGCTCGGGCATGAGGCTGGAGACGTAGTAGCGGTAGCCGCGGTGGGAGGGGATGCGCCCGGCGGAGGTGTGGGGGTGGGTGATCATGCCTTCGCCTTCGAGGGCGGCCATTTCGTTGCGGACGGTGGCGGGGGAGAGGGGGAGGCGGTGGCGTTCGACGAGGGCCTGCGAGCCGACAGGCTGGGCCGAGCCGACGAAGTCGTCGACGATGAGTGCGAGGATGCGGGCCCGGCGCTCTGACAATGACATTATCAACCCCTCGTCACCAGCTTAGCACTCCAATACCGAGAGTGCTAATGACGCGAGGAACAGTGTAGCACGGGTGGCAGACGGATGGGGATGGGCGAGGCGGAAGGTCAGCGGCGGCGGGTCTTTTCGTCGAAGCGCCGCCAGCCCTCGTCCATCGCTTCGCGGGCGGCCTGGCGCCCGGCTTCGAGCATGTCGCGGGCGGTATCGCCGATGCCGAGGACGATGGCCTTGGCCCAGGCGACGAGGGGGTGTTCCTCGCGGTCGGCGGCAGGGTCGAGCGGTTCGGGCTCCCGGGGGGTGGCGGGTTCGTCGGGGTTCATTTCTTTTTCTTTCCGTGTCGGCGTCCGCGGATGCGGTCGGGCAGGTTGGTGATGGCCGAGATGCCGCTGCGGACGCCTTTGGCGACGGCGTAGACGCGGATGATGGGGCTGGCGACGGTCTCTCCGGCGAACTCGGCGGTGCCCCGGACGTTATCGAGCGACTGCCGGAGGGAGTCGAGGGCGGGGGCGGCGTTTTCGCGCACGACGCGGCGGACGGCGAAGGCGAGGACGATGAGGGCGACCATGAAGATGGCCGCGAGGAGGCCGGCGAGGACCCAGAAGAGGCCAGCGAGGACGAGGACGATGTCGCGCCACTCGGCCCAGCTATCGGGGGCGGACCAGGCATCGGGGACGGCGCCGTCGGGGATGATATTGGCGCCGAAGTAGCCATCGGCGATGGCGCCGACGACGAGGTAGACGAGGAAGAGGAGGATTGCGGCGGAAACGACGGTGGCGATGAAGCGCATTCCGGGGACCTCCGGGCCTTGGCCGATAATAGGTGCGAATGGCGCGCTGAGCAAAGACGGCGGCGGGGCGGCCGGGGTGGCTCGCCGGGAGGTGACGGTTGGGTGAATTCAGGGTCGGTTGTGGGAACGTGGTGCTCCCTATCAGGGAGTTCCCGAATGCCGCGGAGGTTGGCCCTGGGGGAGAATCCCGGGAGATGGAGGCGCTACCGGGCGCGCGATACGAAGCGTGTGGGGTAGCGGTGGCAATCGACCGCGGCCGCTCGGGATGGTTGTGCTGGCGAGCGGCGGGAGGAGACGAGGCGCGTGGCCGCGACCATTCTGGTGGTTGACGACGACGACCCGGTGCGGGTGATGCTGGCGCGGCTGCTTCGAACGCACGGCTACGCGGTGCTGCAGGCGGCGCACGCGAACGAGGCACGGGCGATTCTGGAGACGCAACCGGTGGACCTGGTGGTTTCGGATATCGTGATGCCGGGGGAGTCGGGTATCGACCTCCGCCGGGCGATGCTGGAACGATTGCCGGAGCTGCCATTCCTGCTGATCAGCGGGTATAGCGCGGAGGGGCCGGCGGAATTCGCCGCGCGGGCGCCGCGGACGGTCTTCGTGCAGAAGCCGTTCGCGGCCGAGCAGTTCCTTTCCTTGGTCGAGGCGATGCTGGCTTCCGGTGGGCGGGCGAGCGGTTGAGCCGATGGCCCCCGACGCGCGGGGCCGAAGGATCGTTCCGTGGATGACGTTTCGCGGTGCATGGTGGGAAGCGAACCCTCCAGGAGGCAAGGCGATGGTGAGTATCGTGCGCTGGAATCCGTTCGAGGAGCTCTGGGCGGTGCCCCCCCGGGAGTGGCTCGGCCGGCTGGGCCTGGGCACCGAGGCGGTGTGGCAGCCGCGGGTCGACGTGGCGGAGCGCGAGGATGCCTTCGTGGTCCATGCGGAACTGCCGGGCGTGGAGGCGAAGGATATCGAGGTGACGGTGGCCGATGGCGTGCTGACGCTGAGAGGCGAGAAGCGGTCGGAGCGGGAGGAGGAGCAGGAGGGCCGAGTCTACCGCGAGCGCTTTTTCGGTTCGTTCGAGCGGCGGCTCCCGGTACCGGAGACGGTGGACATCGAGGGGGTCGAGGCTTCGCTGAAGGATGGCGTTCTCGAGGTGCGGTTGCCGAAGCGGGCTCCGGAACCGAAGGAGGCGCCCAAGAAGGTGACGATCAGGACATCGTGAGGCGAGGGAACGCGGGTTCGGCACGGAACCGAAGGAAGGAGTTTCTCACGATGGCGCTGGCAAGGAGGGAGGGCGGGACGGCCTGGTTCGTGGACCTGGCGACGGGGAGGGTGGTGCCAGGGGTCCGCCCGGAGGCGCATACTGGAACCGGTGGGCAGCCTTCGTTGCCCCGGGAGGTACGAAGCATGGGCGAGAACGAACTCGATCCGCGGGAGGATCTGAAGGAGGCGAAGGAGTTCCTGCGCCACTTGCACCCGCTGAAGGCGGTGAAGGAGGCGCTGACGGAAGCGGCCGAGTTGCTGGACCCAGCGGCGGCGGACCCGCGCGCCGTGCTCCCCGAGCCGGAGACGCATTCCGAGATGGCGGAGGATGGGCCCGGCGGGAAGCCGCCAAGGCCGCGGGAGGTGCGTCCGCGGCCGGACGCGAAGGATTTGGAGAAGGAGCATCGGGGCTACTGACGCGGTCACGCCGTGTTCACGCATTTTGGCTGCGAACCCTCTTGACAGGCGCCGCGACGGGAGTAGCGTATAAGGTAGAAATGCGATAGGCGCCCGGCGCTGAAGAGGCCCGGTTCCCGCCGACTCGCAGGACTCGATAAGGAGGTGCGGACATGCGGAACAAGCTGCACGCCCTCTACGGAGTCTGGATCGTGCAGGGAGAAGGCCTGCGGTAGCAGGCCAAAGCACGATCGCCGCCGCGGGCACCTGTCCAAGGTGTTGCCCCAGGTGACCGGGAGCTGAACGAAAGACCTGTGCGATGCAGGCGCCCCGGATCGCTCCGTGAAGGAGCGGCAACGGACAGGGAAGTCCCGGAATGACGGCGGCACTCCTCCGGCCGGCAAGGTCGCCCGGCCGCCGGCCGTGAAGGACGAGCAATTCACAGGCCCCGCGAATGCGGGGCCTGTTCGCGTGTGGCGGGGGAGGCAAGGCGGACGGGGCGCGATGGGCGCGGACCGGGTAGGCTGGTGGGCCATGGGACGGAAGGGCTTGCTGGTCGCGATCTCGGTGCTCGTGGTGGCGATGGTGGCGCCCGGCGCTCGTGCGTACGACGTGCAGACGGTCGAGGTCTCCGAGGGCGGGTTCAACCCGCCGGTCTGCCAGATGAATCGGGAGTACTTGCGCTTTCGCAACGTGGGGAGCACGCCCCGGCGCGTGGTGTGGCGCTCGCCGACCCCGGGCGGGGAGCTATTGTTCGACAGTGGATGGCTCGAGCCGGGGCAGCTCTCGAACGAGGTGTACATGGGGTTCCCCGGGACGTTCCGGTTCGAGGATGCCGAGGATGGGGAGCGTTTTCTCATCGTGAAGACGCCGGTCTATTCGGCGACCTGGCCGGTGGTGTGCGCGCCGGACCCGGCGCGGAGGCCGCCTTCGCCGCCGTGTAGCGGGGCGGCGCACTGCCTGCGGGTGCCGGGTTTGGCGGTGGATTGAGCGGCCGCGACGGTGCCGTGACAGGTGCGCGGGGGCTGCGGTACGCTCGGGGATGCCCTGTGGCGGGGTGGGGAACCGTGGAGGTTCGATGCGGAACGACCGACTGCGTCCGCTTGTCGTGGCGCTCGCGTTGGCGGGCGCTCTTGCCGGTGGGCTGAGCGTTGCCTTTTTCGGGGGGCGGGCGGAGCCTGCTTCGGCCTACGACCGGTACCTGATCGAAGTGACGAGCGAGGGCTTCAATCCGCGGACTTGCCGGATCAATCGGGGCGACGAGATTCAGTTCAAGAACGTTGGCACTGTAGCGGTGCGGGTGTACAAGCCGCAGATCGGCGGGCTTCCGCCCGACCCGGATATCACGCTCGAGCCGGGCGAATCGTCGTACCCGATCAGTTACACGGCGGGGACGACGGACCGCTATTTCACGGACGATGGGCATATGGTGGAGGTGTTGACGCCTCCGCGCTCGAATACGTGGCAGGTGTCGTGCGCGAAGGAGGCGCCGACCCCGACACCCACTCCGACGCCGACGGCGACGCCCCAAGCTCCGGCGCCGCCGCCGCTCCCGGCGAAGTGCTGGGGGAGGGGGTGCGCGGTGGGCCCGAATCTGGCCTTCGACGGATAGTACGGGCGGTAGAGGGAGTGAAGGGGGCTCGAGGTTGCCCCAAGGCGGCGGGGCGGGGAAACGGCCCGGAGCGTACGCTCCGGGCCGCGGGGCAATGGTGAGCGTTTCGAGCTGGGGTCAGTAGCCGGCGGTTGGGCTGGCCATGCCGCTGCCGTGGTTGTGATCCATGTCCGGCGTTTTGCCGCTGGCGACCTTGACGGGGGCGGTGATGGTCACCTTGCCGGCTTTTTCGAAGGTCAGCTCGACCTGCACGGTTTCGCCGGCCTTGGGCTGGCTCTTGAGGTTCATGAGCATGATGTGGTAGCCGCCGGGCACGAGCTGGAGGGTGCCGTTGGCCGGGACTGGGAAGCCGCCGGGCTTCTCCTGCATCTTGGAGGTGGCGCCTTCGGTGATGACCTCGTGGAGCTGGACCATGCCGGCGATGGGCGAGGAGGCGGCGACGAGGGTATCGGCGGCGCCGCTGTTCTTGACGGTGAGGTAGGCGGCCGTGACGTCGGTGCCGGTGGAGGCGCGGACCCAAGCATCGGAGATCGTCAGGCTGCCGAGCTTGACAGGGGTGAAGGCTTCTCCGGCGGTTGGGCTGGCCATGCCGCTGCCGTTGTCATCGTCGTCTCCGCCGCAGGCTGCGGCGAGGAGGGCGAGGGCGAGGGCACCGATGAGGAGGAGCGGAACGAAGGTGCGATGCCGAAGGAGGGTGTTCATTCGGAGCGGAATCCTTTCTTGACGAGCAGTGGGAGGTCGTTGAGCCATTCTTTTTGGCCCATCCCGGAGGGATAGACGGTGTAGGCGTAGTTGTCCTTGGTGAAGGCCATGACGTAGGCGGCGTGGTTGACGGCGTAGTTGCCGCCGCCGAGGTCGGTGCGGGTCGCGGGCTGGAGGCCGAGGGCGACTTGGAATTGGTCCATGAGGTCGCGGGTACCGGTCAGCCCGATGAATTCGGGATCGAAGGTATCGAGGTACTGCCGAAGCTGTTCGGGGGTATCCCGCTCCGGATCTGCCGTGGCGAAGACGACCTTGATCTGCTTGCGGATATTGGGGTCGAGCTTCTTGAGCGCCTCGCTGATTTCGTAGAGGTGGGTGGGGCAGATGTCGGGGCAGTGGGTATAGCCCACGTACAGCAGGGTGACGTAGCCTTCGGTCTCTTTGCGGAGGTCGAAGGGTTGCCCGTTTTCGTCCATGAGGATGGCGTCGGGCTTTTCGATGGGTGGCGTGACGATGGCGCCCATGTACTGGGCATCCCCGGTGCCGCTGCCATCGTCGCCGCCGGTGCAGGCAGCGACGGCGGGCAGGAGGGCGAGGATGGCGAGGACGAGCGCGAGCGGGCGCCGATGGATGCGGGGCATGGTGTGCTCCCTTTTGGGTTGTCGGTACTTCGAGTGTAGACCAGCGCCGGCGGTGGGGTCGGTCGCCCGGGCCGCCGCCGGCGCGGGCCGCTCGTCAGTGACCGTGGGCGGGGCCTTCGACGCCGGCCTTCTCGTAGAGCCAGGACCAGGCGGCGTCGGAGAACTCGTGCTGGGCGTCGTGGGCCTTGGCTGCGGCGGCGCCGGCTTTGGCGAGGTCGGGCGAGTCGCCGTCGAGGGCGGCGGCGAGGTCGCCGAGGATGGCCGCGAGGGCATCGGCTTTGGTTTGGAGTTCGGCTGGCCAGGCGGTGGCTTTGACGACGGCCTGGCCCTTGAGGGCTGCGGTTCGGGCGGTGGCCGGGATGGTTTTTTCTTTGTTGATGGCGTCGTCGATGGCGTGGTAGCCGGCGGTATCGAGGAAGGTGACGGCCGAGAGGACGGCCGCGCTGTCGGCGGTGCTATCGGTTTGGCTGTCGTCGCCGCAGGCTGCGGCGAGCGGGAGGAGGAGCGCGGCAGCGGCGGCGAGCACCGCCACGCGCCAGCGTGTGGTTCGAGGCATGGAATCGCTCCCTTTGGGGTAGTGGTGGCCCGGGCGTCGCTCGGGCTCAGGCGAAGCGGGGCAAGAGGTGGGGAGCTCGGGGTGGGGCGGGTTCGGGCGTGGGGAGGAACTGGAGCCGGAGGTGTGGAGGGCGGCCGCCGAGGAGGCGGAGCGGGCCCCCGGGGATGGCGAAGGCGATAGCCGCGGCGAGGATGGTGACGGCGAGGGCGAGAGAGCCTGGGCCGCTGGCGCATTCGGCGGCCTCGCCGTGGCAGTGCTGGTGATGGTCGCTCGAGGCGGTTTCGGCCGATGCGAAGGGTATGGTGAGCGCGGCATCGACGCCGGGGAGGGGAATGGCGAGGCGAGGCCAGTGGCCGAAGTAGGTGATCATCGGCAGGAGGGCGGCGAGGAGCGCGAGCGCGACGCGGCGCTGCTGCGGGCTGGTGCTCCGATGGTGCACGGAGCAAGGATGCCAGAGGTTCGGGTGGAGCTCCAGGGTGACGGGGATTCCCGGGATGGTTGGGTCTGTCGTAGACTCCGGGGCACCCTGTCATGGCGGGCAGGGGAGTACTGGGAGGGATCGCAAGATGAAGAATCTGCAAGACCGGGTGGCCATCGTGACGGGCGCCTCGCGGGGGCTTGGGACGTACATTGCGAAGGAGCTGGCCGGGGCGGGTTGCCACCTCGTGCTGGCTGCTCGGACGGCGTCGGCGCTCGAGAAGTTGGCGGAGGAGATTCGGGCGACGGGCCGGCGGGCGCTGCCGGTGGCGTGCGACGTGGCGGACGCGGACAGCCGCCGGTCGTTGGTGTCGGCGGCGACTGCGGAGTTCGGCCGGGTGGACATCCTGGTGAACAACGCGGGGATCGAGGTGACGGCGCACTTCGAGGACCAGGAGGACGAGGAGCTCGACCGGATCATCCGGGTGAATCTGATCGCGGCGATGCAGCTGACGCGTCTGGTGTTACCGGGGATGTTGGAGCGGAAGCGGGGGCACATCGTGAATATCGCGTCGCTGGCCGGGAAGGTACCGGTCCCGTATTCGTCGCCGTACGCGGCTTCGAAGGCGGGGCTGATCGCGTTCACGGAGGGGATCCGGATGGAGTTCCGGAAGCGGGGGGTTTCGGCGAGTGCGATCTGCCCGGGCTTCGTGGCGGAGGCAGGGATGTATGCTGATTGGGAACGGAAGACGGGGGCGAAGGCGAGCTTGCTGGCGGGGACGGTGAAGCCGGAGCGGGTGGCGCGGGACGTGGTGAAGGCGATCCGGAGGGATCGGCCGGAGATGCTGGAGTTTTGGATTCCGGCGCGACCGACGGCGGCGTTGGCGGAGATCATGCCGGGGACGTTCGAGCGGGTGTACCCGATTTTCGGGGTGCAGAAGACGTTCGGGCAGCTGGCCGATGCTCGCCGGAAGGAGTTGGCGGGGCAGGAGCGCGAGGTGGCCTCGTCGCGATAGGGGTTAGCCGGCCTGGCGGGCGACGGCTTGGGCGGCGGCCCGGGCGGCCTCGGGATCGCCGAGGTAGCGGGAGCGCACGGGGCGGAGTCGCTCGTCGAGTTCGTAGAGAAGGGGGATGCCGGTGGGGATGTTGAGCTCGGCGATGGCATCATCGGCGATGCCATCGAGGTGCTTGACGAGGGCGCGGAGGCTGTTGCCGTGGGCGCCGATGAGCACGCGCCGGCCGGCGCGAAGGTCGGGCACGATGGCGTCGTGCCAGTAGGGGAGCATCCGTGCGACGACGTCTTTGAGGCATTCGGTGGCTGGGAGGAGGTCGGGCGCGAGGTCGGCGTAGCGGGGGTCGAAGCGGGGGTGGCGTTCGTCGTCGGGGTCGAGGGGGGGCGGGGGAACGTCGTAGCTGCGGCGCCAGGCGAAGACTTGGTCGGCGCCGTAGCGCTGGGCGGTCTCTTTTTTGTCGAGGCCTTGGAGGGCGCCGTAATGGCGCTCGTTGAGCCGCCAATGGCGCTTGACGGGGATCCAGTGTTGGTCCATGACGTCGAGGGCGATGTTGACGGTTTGGATGGCGCGGCGAAGGAGGGAGGTGTGGGCGACGTCGAAGGTGAGCCCTTCGTCGCGCATGAGTTGGCCGGCGCGGACGGCCTCGGCGCGCCCGGTTTCGCTGAGGGGCACGTCGTGCCAGCCGGTGAAGCGGTTTTCGAGGTTCCAGGTGGATTCGCCGTGGCGAAGGAGGACGAGGGTGTACATGGTGAGCTGCCGGTTCAGAAGATGGGGTTGACGATGATGGCCTGTTCGCGGGAGGGGCCGACGGAGATGAGGTCGACGGGGCACTCGAGGAGGTCTTCGACGCGTTTGATGAAGGCTTGGGCCTGGGGGGGCAAGTCGTCGAAGGAGCGGACGTGGGTGGTCGGGGTTTGCCAACCGGGGAGTTCTTCGTAGACGGGGCGGACGCGTTCGAGTTCGGATTCGCGTGCGGGGAAGTGGTCGATGATGCGCCCATCGAGTTCGTAGGCGGTGCAGATTTTGATGGAGGGGAGGGAGTCGAGGACGTCGAGCCGGGTGAGGGCGACGGCGGCGAGGCCGTTGAAGCGGACGCTGTAGCGGGCGGCGACGGCGTCGAGCCAGCCGATGCGGCGGGGGCGGCCGGTGGTGGTGCCGTACTCGCCCCGGCCGAACTCTTTGCCGTGATCGCGGAGCTGGTCGGCGATGTCGTCGAAGAGCTCGGTGGGGAAGGGGCCGTTGCCGACGCGGGTGCAGTAGCTTTTGAAGACGCCGACGACGCGGCTGATATCGGTGGGGCCGATGCCGACGCCGAGGGCAGCGCCGGAGCTGGAGCTGGAGGGGACGGAGGAGGTGACGTAGGGGTAGGTGCCGTGGTCGAGGTCGAGGAGGGAGCCTTGGGCGCCTTCGAGGAGGACGTATTCGCCGCGGCGGTGGGCTTCGATGACGATCTCTTGGACGTCGCCGATGTAGGGGCGGAGGCGCTGGCCGTACTCGATGTAGCGCTCGAGGCACTCGCGGAAGTCGATGGGTTCGGCGCCATAGACGCCGGTGATGACGCGGTTTTGGTAGGCGAGGGCGGCCTCGATGCGGGGGACGAGGTCTTCGCGGCGGAGGAGGTCGCAGATGCGGATGCCGCGGCGGGCGACTTTGTCGGCGAAGCAGGGGCCGACGCCTTTGCCGGTGGTTCCGATGGCGTGGGCGCCGCGTGCTTGTTCGTCGAGTTGGTCGAGGAGGCGGTGCCAGGGCATGATGACGTGGGCGCGGTCGGAGACGACAAGGCGGGAGGTATCGATGCCCTTTCGTTCGAGGCCATCGATTTCGCCGAGGAGGACTTCGGGGTCGATGGCGACGCCGTTGCCGATGACGCAGGTTTTTTCGGGGTAGAAGATGCCGGCGGGCACGAGGTGGAGTTTGAATTCGCCGAGCTCGTTGACGATGGTGTGGCCGGCGTTGTTGCCGGCGGAGTAACGAGCGACGACGCGGGCTTTGCGTGCGAGCAGGTCGACGATGCGGCCTTTGCCTTCGTCGCCCCATTGCCCGCCGACGACGACGATGATGGGCATCAGACACACTCCGGGCCCCCATTTCCGGGGGCCCGTCTCGGTATTGTACGGGGGAATGCGCTTGGCTGCGAGCCTGCGATGGGGTGCGGGTCAGCGGGAGCCGCGGAGGCGGGGGTCGAGGACGTCGCGCAGGGCGTCGCCGAACATGTTGAAGGCGTAGACGGTGAGGAAGATGACGAGGCCGGGGAAGAGGGCGAGGTGGGGATACTGGGTGAGGCGCTCGCGGGCTTCGTTGAGCATGCGCCCCCACGAGGCGGTGGGTGGCTGGACGCCGTAGCCGAGGAAGGCGAGGGAGGATTCGACGAGGACGGCGCCGCCGACCTGGATGGAGGCGCCGACGATGAGCACGGGGAATACGTTGGGGGCGACGTGGCGGAAGATGATCCGGAGGTCGGAGGCGCCGATGACGCGGGCGGCTTCGACGTATTGGTTCTGTTTGGCGGCGATGGCGGCGCCGCGGATGACGCGCGATTGGCTGAGGGCGACGAGGGTGCCGACGGCGAGGACGATGCGGAGGTTGACGGGAATCTGCTGGACGGAGGTGACGAAGAGGATAATGAAGATGAGCCCGGGGAGGGCGATGCCGATATCGACGAGGCGCTGGAGGAGGATATCGAATTTGCCGCCGAAGTAGCCGGAGACGACGCCGAGGACGAGGGCTGCGGAGGAGGAGATGAGGACGACGCCGAATCCGATGAGGATGGAGTTGCGGGCGCCGTAGACGATGCGGGTGTAGAGGTCGCGCCCTTGCTGGTCGGTGCCGAACCAGTGGCTGGCGGAGGGGCCCGAGAAGCGGTCGGAGAGGACGCCGATGTTGGGGTCTTTGCCGAAGGTGAAGGCTTGGGGGAAGGCGGCCATGAGGATGAGGAGGATGACGATGAAGGCGCCGAAGGTGCCGAGCGGTTTGTAGCGGATGAAGTTGGCGACGTTCCGGCGCCAGCGGGCCAGCCGGCCGGTTTCGGGACGAAGGGCGTAGGTTTCGAGGACTTTTGCGTCGGTGGCCATGGCTAGGAGTACCGGATCCTGGGGTCGATGACGGAGTAGAGGACGTCGACGGTGAGGTTGGCGAAGACGACGACGAGGGCGACGACGATGTTGACGGCTTGGATGACGGGGTAGTCTCGCTGGTCGATGGAGGAGACGTAGTAGCGCCCCATGCCGGGGATGGAGTAGACGCTCTCGATGATGACGGTGCCGCCGACGAGGACGGGGAGCTGGAGGCCGACGACGGTGACGACGGGGATGAGGGCGTTTCGCATGGCGTGGCGGATGATGATGACGCGTTCGCGGAGGCCCTTGGCCCAGGCGGTTCGGATGTAGTCCTGGCGGAGGACTTCGAGCATGGAGGAGCGGGTGAAGCGCATGACGGAGCCGCTCAGGGCACCTCCGAGGATGACGGAGGGCATGAACATGAGCTTGAGGTTGCCGATCGGGTCATCGGTGAAGGGGATGTATTTGGCGGGGGGGACGCCCCACTGGAAGTAGCGGGCGGCGAGGGAGATGAGGAGGATGGCGATCCAGAAGTTGGGGGCGGCGAGGAGGGCGATGGCGAAGCTGCGGCCGGCATAGTCGGCCCAGGTGTCCTGGCGGATGGCGGAGATGACGCCGACTGGGATGGCGATGAGGAGGGAGAAGCAGATGGCCATGATGCCGAGCTGGAAGGTGACGGGGAGGCGGTTGCGCAGCTCGGAGGTGACTTCGCGGTTGGAGATGAGGGATTTGCCGAGGTCGAACTGGACGATATCGCCGAGCCAGCGGATGTACTGGGCGGCGATGTTGCCCTCGAGGCCGAACTCTTTGCGGATGGCTTCTTTAGTGGCCTGGTCGCCGGCGCCGAATTCACCGAGCACGAGGTCGACGACATCTCCGGGGACGGCCCGAACGATGACGAAGACGACGAAGGTGACGCCGAGGAGGGTGGGGACCATGAGGAGGAGTCGGCGGAGGATGTAACGTTGCATGTGGTTCGAACCCGGTGGGCGCTGTGACGGGGTGGACCGGCGAGGCCGGCCCACCCCGGAGGGCGTAGTGTAGTCGAATTCCGTTCTGTTGTAAGGAGAACGGCCTAGGCTCTGTCGAGCCAGATGAACGGAACCTCCTCGGTGCCGCCGGCGTAGCTGCCGGGGACTGTTTGGATGTCGATGTTCTTGACCCATTCGCGGTAGCCGGTCCAGGCGGTACCGGCGCCTTGGTTCTGGGGGATGTACCACATCTTGGCGGCGTTCTTGCGCTGGA
>NZ_DAOUBJ010000148.1:0-1789 GCF_034432735.1 Tepidiforma sp.
TCTGGTTTGGATATCGAAGCCTTGGCTGGTGACGAAGCTGTTTTGGAGGACGGGGAGCAAGGCGGCGAAGAGGAGGAAGCCGAGGGCGGCGACGACGCCCCAGTGTGGGCGGAGGGTGGGTGCGGGAAGCCGTAGCGGGCGGCGCGCGCCGCCGAGGGGGTGGTTGATGGCGGCCATGGCTAGTCTCTCCGTTCGGCTGCCCGGAGGACGGCGCTGCGGGCGCGGGGGTTCCGGGCGATTTCGGCGGCTGTGGGGCGCACCGCTCGACGGGTGAGGATCTGGAGCCGGGGCCGATGACTGCAGCGGCACTCGGGGAGTTCGGGCGGGCAGATGCAGGTTGCGGCTTGTTGCTGGAGGTACTGTTTGACGATGCGGTCTTCGAGGGAGTGGAAGGCGATGACGACGAGCCGTCCGGGGTGGTGGTGGGTGTTTCCAGGGTCGAGCAGGCCGTGGGCGAGCGGAAGTGCCAGGCGAAGGCTGTCGAGTTCACCGTTCACCTGGATCCGGAGCGCCTGGAAGACTCGGGTGGCGGGGTTGATTGGGGTGCGTCTTCCGACGCTCCCCACGGCCTGCCCGACGACACTGGCGAGGTGGGTTGTCGTTCGCAGGGGCTGGCGTTTGCGCGCGGCGACGATGGCACGCGCGATGCGCCGGGCTTGTCGCTCTTCGCCGTATTGGTGGAAGAGCGCTGCGAGCGACGTTTCGTCCCAGGTGTTCACGATGTCGGCGGCGGTTGGGCCGCCGGCGGTGGGGTCCATGCGCATGTCGAGGGGGCCTTCGAGGGTGAAGGCGAAGCCTCGCTGTGCGGTTTCGATCTGGAAGCTGGAGAAGCCCAGGTCGAAGAGGACTCCGTTGGCTCGTGAGACGCCTGCTTCCGCGGCGACGTTGTCGAGTTCGCGGAAGTTCGCGTGGACGAAGCTGACCCGCCTCCCAAACGGTGTCAGCCTCGCGCGCGCGAACTCCAGCGCCTCGGGGTCTTGGTCGATGCAGAGGAGGCGCCCGGTGGGGCCGAGCCGGCGGGCGATGGCTTCGGCGTGTCCTCCGAGTCCGGCGGTGCAGTCGATGTAGGTGCCGTCTTGCTGGACGTCGAGGTAGTGGAGTGCTTCTTGGAGGAGGACGGGCTGGTGGGCGGGGAGCGAGGATGTCATGACGACCACGTTACGCTCCTCCCTGGGGTGTTGGCCGTGCGGGTGCGAAGCCGGAGGCGGCGAGCTGGGCGCGGGCGCGTTTGCGTTCGGCTTCGCGAGCGTCGTAGATGGCTTTGCTCCAGATTTCGATGCGACGGCCGACGCCGACGACTTTGACGTCGCGTGTTTTTGCGTCGCGGCTGATGCCGGCGCGCTGGGCGAGGTCGTCGGGGAGGTTGATGCGCCCCTGGCTATCGATCTGGGCGGGCCAGAAGTTGGCGAAGAAGTCGCGGCGGGCGTCTTCGGCGAGGGGGTCGCCTTCGGGGAGGGCGTCGAAGATGGCGGCTTGGCGTTCGAATTCTTGTTCGGGGTAGATGTGGAGGCATTCGTCGGCGCCGGCACCGAGGTAGAGGCCGTCTTTGAGGGCGGTGCGAAAGGGCGGCGGGATGGGGACTCTCCCGCGGTCGTCGAGTGTGTAGTCGTAGGCGCCTGAGAAGCGCATGGCATGCCCTCGTGCCTTTCTGGGGTGGGGGCGGGCCGGGCCCTCGGAGGTGAGGGTTGGAGCACCACTACTCCCCATTTCTCCCCATTCATCCCCCGCGGGCATAGTAGGTTCCCCCGAGAGGCGGTGTCAACTGGTTTTTTGGGATTTGCGGGCTGGA
>NZ_DAOUBJ010000149.1:0-11339 GCF_034432735.1 Tepidiforma sp.
ACGGGCACTTCCGCATGATTCCTCCTCCTTGGGCTCTACCCGACGGCCCGGGACATTGCCCTCACCTCCGATTCTACCGGCGTCAGCGAAAACGCCGCGCCGCTAGAATTGGCCAAGTGTCGACGATTTCGCCCCCACGGCGGACGTAGTAGACCTCGTGGAGGTTTATCGTCGTGTCCCCGTGGCTCGGGATGAGCTCGACCCGCGCTCCAGGACCTAGCTCGCCCACGCCCTCGCCGACGATGATGGCGTGTTCTTCGCTCAACCGCGCCGCCCGAAGCCGACCATCGGCGGATACCGGCGGGCCGAATTCGTTCGTCAGTGACTTCATGCCGCAATCGGCCACCGCGTAGCGATCCTTCACAGCGATGATCGTCGTGAGCAATGTCAGTGCGAATCGAAACCTGCCGGGAACGAATTCCTCGTTGTGAAGGTCGTTGAACACATAGGTCCCGGCCTGAACCTCGGTCACGAACGGTTCGCGCACGGCGATATGCACACTCGCGGTGCCCGACGTCGATACGATCGTTGGCGGAATGCCGGCTTCGGCAAGCGCTTCGACGTGCCGGCGAACGACCTCGAGTGCCGAGTGGATGAGCGCCTCGCGGGCACTCGGCTCGGGCTGTCCATACATGTGCCCCTCGTAGCCCATGATCCCGCGGAAATCGACTCCCTCGTCGAGCAGTAGTCGGGCGAGCCTGACCGTCTCCGCCGGCGCGGCGGTTCCACAGCGCCGCATGCCAGCGTCGATTTCGATGACAGCAGCAGCGCAGACCCCGGCCTCCCGGGCAGCGGCAGCCAGCTCGCGCACGTGGTGTTCGGATTCGACCGCGACGGTGAGATCGACACCGCGGCGGAGGAGGGCCACGAGGCGGCTCAATTTTGGCCCGCCCACGATTTGGTTCGCGAGGAGGATAGGGCCAAGTCCGGCGTCTGCGAGGACCTCTGCCTCACCGAGCTTGGCGACGGTTATACCGATGGCCCCTGCCTCGAGCTGCATTCGCGCCACCTGCGGGCATTTCGGGGTCTTGAAGTGCGGCCGAAGCCGAACCCCCGTGCCAGCTAGCAGGTTCGCCATGGTCGCGATGTTGTCTTCTACTGCGTCGAGGTCGAGGACGAGCGCAGGGGTATCGATATCGTCGATGCGCATGGCGGCGACTGTACCGGCCGCCTGGCCTACTCGCCAGCGGCTAGGTCCTGCGGCCCCCCTCGGCCGCGGCGAACTTCGCCCGGCGCGCCTCCTTCGCCCGCATCGCGGGATTGAGTTCGGCCTTTCGAATCCGGATCGACTTCGGGGTCACCTCGACCACCTCGTCCGGCGCGATGAGGGTAAGGGCCTGTTCGAGCGAAGGTGGCTGGGGAGGGACGAGCTTGACCGCGATGTCCGCCGTCGAACTGCGGATGTTCGTAAGGTGCTTCGCCCGGCAAACATTGACATCGAGGTCGTTGTCGCGGCTGTGGAGGCCGACGACCATTCCGGTGTACACCTCGTCACCCGGACTGATGAACAATATGCCCCGCTCCTGCGCGGCAGCGATTCCGTAGGCGAGCGCAGTGCCGGTCTCGCTAGCGACCAGCGCACCGGAGCGATGGCGGCTTATTTCCCCTGCCCAAGGTCGGTAGCCCAGGTACTCGGTATTCATGATGCCTTCGCCGCCCGTCCCAGTGATGAAGACGTCCCGGAATCCGATCAGACCGCGTGTCGGGATATCGAACTCGAGGCGCACGCGGCCATCTTCACCGGAATGCATCCCGACCATCTGCGCTTTGCGACCCGAAAGCGACTCGATGAGAAAGCCGGTCGCCGACTCTGGCGCTTCGACGTAAAGCCGTTCGAACGGCTCCTCGCGCCCCGCTGGGGTTTCCCGAACGATGACTTCCGGCCGCGTGACCGCGAACTCGTATCCCTCGCGGCGCATCGTCTCGACGAGGATAGCGAGGTGAAGCTCGCCGCGTCCGCTGACGGTGAACTGGTCCGGAGCGTCGCCTTCCTCCACTCGCAAAGCGATGTTCGTCTCGAGCTCTCGGAAGAGGCGCTCACGAAGCTGGCGACTCGTGACGTATTCACCCTCTCGCCCCGCGAACGGAGAATCGTTGACGCGAAAGGTCATCTTGACCGCCGGCGGCTCGAGAACGATAGCTGGCAGTGGCTCCGTCACCTCGGGTGAGGCGAGCGTTTGCCCAATGAGAACGTCGGCGACTCCAGTGACAGCGACGATGTCACCTGCGATAGCCTCGCTCAGCTCGACCCGGTCGAGGCCACGGAAACCGAATACCTGCCCAACGCGGAAAGGCGCAGCCGAGCCCACGTGATCGAAGCGCTGGATTGCCATGCCCGGGCGCACGGCCCCGTCGGTAATGCGACCGACGGCGATTCGACCGCGGTAGCTGTCATAGAGCAGGGTCGTCACGAGCATTCGGAACGGCGCCGCCGGGTCGCCCTCCGGCCCGGGCACGTGGCGGATGATCGCCTCGAAGAGGGGCTCCATATCGCCGCCACGGACCTGAGGGGTGGTACCTGCGTAGCCGTCTCGCGCGCTGGCGTAGATCACCGGGAAGTCGAGCTGATAGTCACGCGTTGCGAGTTCGAGAAAGAGGTCGGAGGTTGCTTCGAGCACCGCCGCCGGCCGCGCATTCGGACGGTCGATCTTGTTGATTACGACCACAGGATAGAGACCAAGCTCGAGCGCCTTGCGGAGAACGAAACGCGTCTGCGGCATTGGGCCTTCGGCGGCGTCGACCACGACGAGGCAGCCATCGGCCATGTTCAGAACGCGCTCTACCTCACCGCCGAAATCGGCGTGACCGGGAGTATCGATGATGTTGATCCGGACGCCGCGGTGCTCGATGGCAGCATTCTTCGCCATGATGGTGATGCCCTTCTCACGCTCGAGCGGATTCGAATCGAGGATGAGCTCCCCCACCTGTTCGTTCTCGCGAAAGACCCGGGCCTGCTTGAGCAGGGCATCGACGAGCGTGGTCTTCCCGTGGTCGACGTGGGCGACGATGGCGACGTTTCGGAGGTCGGAGCGGCGCTCGCGCATAATTTCAGTGTGCGGGAGGGCGACCGTGCGGTGAAGGCGCAACGCGCTCTCCGGGTGGGGCCGGTGCAGGACGAGCGGGAGAACGACCAGCCAGGCTTGGCCGTTCCCGCACGCGCCAAAGGCAAGGTCACTGGCCAGGGGGCCCACATGGTCGACCCGGGCGATAGCCATCCCATAGCAACGCCAGGAGTGTGATGTCGAACCTTTGCGGATCTCGGCCGGTAGCCGCACACTGAATGGAGACTCGAAGGGAGGGTCGGCATGAGCAGCAGTTACGACCTGATCCAGGAACTCGTAGCGGGGAAGCGGCCGGATGCGGACCTGGTCCGGCCCCAGGACATCATGCCGTTCGTCATCGAGAGCGATGGCCGCCGTGAACGCGCCTACGACATCTACTCGCTCCTCTTGAAGGAACGGATCGTCTTCCTCGGCACGCCGATCGATGCGATGGTGGCCAACATCGTCGTCGCCCAGCTCCTCTATCTCGCTCGCGAGGACGATGAGAAGGACATCATGATGTACATCAACTGCCCGGGCGGAAGCGTGACGGCCGGGCTGGCGATTTACGACACGATGAACCTGATTCGGCCTCAGGTATCCACGCTCTGCATGGGCCTCGCTGCCAGCATGGGCACCGTCATCCTCTGCTCGGGAGCGAAGGGCAAGCGCTACGCGCTCCCACACAGCACGATTCACCTCCATCAGGTGCTCGGCGGTGCGCAGGGACAGGCACGCGATATCGAAATCCAGGCTCGCGAGACGCTCCGGCTCCAGCGGGTCCTTCGCACGATTATCCAGGAGCGAACCGGCCAGCCGATGGAGAAAATCGAGCACGATACCGACCGGGACTTCTGGCTCGACCCGCCGGCCGCCAAGGAATACGGTCTCATCGATGAGATCCTCGACCGACCACCCAAGGGCGACGCCAGCCCGAACGGCAAGGTCGCCGCGGGCTGAGGCCAGGAAGCAGCGGAGAAACTGACGGGGCGCCAGAACTGGCGCCCCGTCAGTTGTGCTGAATCTCGGATCCCGTCAGCGGGCAGGTGCCGACGTTGCGTTCGCCGCCTCGACTGCCTTCTTCGCCGCCTCGAAGAGTTCGTTGGCTCGAATGAGAGGCAGCCCGGAGGCCTCGATAAGCTGCTCGCCTTCGGCGAGATTGGTGCCAACGAGCCGCATCACCACCGGCACGTCGATCTTCATTTGCTTGTGCGCTTCGATCACCCCCTGAGCGATGATGTCGACGCGGGCCATACCCCCGAAGATATTGACGAGGATTGCCTTCACCGAGGGGTCCTCGAGAATGACCCGCATCGCATTCACCACACGCTGGGGGTCGTTCACGGTGCCGATGTCGAGGAAGTTGGCGGGCTCGCCGCCGGCGAGCTTGATCGTGTCCATCGTGGCCATGGCCAGACCGGCGCCGTTGACGATGCAGCCGATGTTCCCATCGAGCTTGATGAAGTTGGCCACGCCGAGCTCCTGCGCCTTTACCTCGAGCGGGTCTTCCTCGTCCCGGTCCCGCAGGGCAGCGAGCTCTTTCTGCCGGAAGAGTGCGTTGTCGTCGATGTTGATTTTTGCGTCGACGGCCACGACACGCCCGTCGGATGTCAGCGCCAGCGGGTTGATCTCGACCAGGCTGGCGTCGGTTGCGACGAGCGTCTTGTAGAGACCCTCGACGGCCTTTCCGAACTGGTCGGCTTGGTCGCCCGCGAACCCGAGCCGCGCGGCGAGGGTGCGAGCGATGTAGGGTGAGTAGCCAGCCGCGGCAGGCACCGGTATTCGGACGATGGCATCCGGGTTGTTGTGAGCGACGACCTCGATCTCTTGGCCTCCCTCGGCGGATGCCATGATGAGCGGGCACCCCTGCATCCCGTCGATGATCGCGGCGAGGTAATACTCTTTCGCGATGTCCGTCTGCTCCGCAACGAGGACGTTCTTGACCAGCTTGCCTTCCGGGCCCGTTTGGATGGACACCAGGTGCTTGCCGAGGATAGCCGCTGCGGCCTCTTCTGCCTCCTCGGGGGTGTCGGCCAGACGGACGCCGCCGACGCGCTCGCCCCGGACCTTGCCGGAGTAGTTCTCAGGGTCCTGGACCAAACTCCGATACATGTCAGCCGTCTCGGACTGGGACACGAGACGGCCTTTGCCCCGGCCACCGGCGTGGATCTGTGCCTTCACCACGACTTTTCCGCCGAGCTCCTGGGCGATCTTCCGGGCCTCGGCGGGAGTGCTGGCGACCCGGCCGGCGGTCACAGGAACGCCGTGTTTCGCGAGCAAGTCGCGCGCCTGGTACTCATGAAGCTTCATGGGGTGCTCCGGTAGGAATTGCGAACGAAGCGTACCGCCTTCGGCCGCTAGCCGGTAGCGCGAGCGACACCGTGATGTTGTCCGGGCCGCCCGACGAGTTGGCGAGGGCGACCAACTCGCGGACGGCTCGGGGCAGGTCCGGTGCACGAATGGTGTCGAGCAGGGCTTCCGGGCTCACATGAAGGTAGAGGCCATCGGTGGCGAGGATGATGCCGACGGGTTCGTCCTCCTCCCCGGCGTCGGGCTTCAGCTCGCCCGCCATGCCGAGGCAACGGGTGAGAACGTTGGCGAGCCGGGGGTGTCCGCCAGGCTCGGCAGCGAGATTGTGATCCCTTGTCACGAGCTGAAGCGCGCTCCCATCGAACCGGTACAGCCGGGAATCGCCGACGTGCACCCAGCGAAGCGTGCGCCCGTCCAAGAGCGCCGCCGTAAGCGTGGTACCGGCACCTGGGGTACCCAACGCTTCCGCTTCCGACCGCAGGCGGTCGTTCAGCGCGCCCGTCAGGACCGCGAGAGAGAAGGACGTTTCCGGTGGAGCGGTCGCGACCCCTTCCAACAACTCCCGACAAGCGAAACGCGCCGCCCATGCACCGTTGGGGTGACCGCCCATGCCGTCGGCCACGGCGAAGAGCAGCCCTCGAGGCGTGCGTTCGACGAGCCAGTCGTCCTGATTCTCCGAACGGAGTCGCCCGACATCGGTCGCAGCGGCCCACCAGAAACCACCTGCTTCGCCGGAAGCGATGCTGGTCACGCCGAACACGATACTGCCCCAGGTACGGAAGTGCCCGGGGCAGTCGGGAGCCAGCGCCACCGATCGGTTCACCCGGGGCGCGAGGCCGCCCATCCCATGCCGATGAACCCCAACGCTCCGAGCGCGGCCATCGAGATGACCCACCAGGTGCTTGGACCTGCCTGCTCGGCGAGGCCGGTGCCGGCCACCGGTGGCCGGGGCGTGGGAGAGGCCGCCGGGCTGGAGGCCGGGGTCGGCGTGGCCCTCACCAGGGCGAGGTCCAGTTGCGTAAGTTCGTAATTCCGCCAGACGCCGGTTTGGGGCGCCGCGCTCCCGCCGACGATGAACGTAATCGTCGTGCCAACGGCACCGCAGCCGGGCTGACTCGCCGCCCCGGCGACATCGATGACGTAGCGCGCCTGACCACCCTGCAAAAAGACGGTCGTGACGCCGCAGCTCACTCCGCCGATCCGCGCCTCGACCGGCGTTCCGGCTGGCGCGGGCTGGCCATCGACCGTGACGGTGCCCACGAATCGTGAAGGAGGCTCTGGCGGAGACTGGGCACCGGCGCGGTCAGCCGCACCGACAGCTCCAACGAAAAGGGCGACCACCGCCACCGCACCGCCGATCGAACGAAAACATGCCATGGTGAATCCTCCCCGTGCTCGCCCGGCCGCTCACGGGCCCTCAAGCTTGTTTGTCTTGTCACAAAGGGAATATTGGGCGGCAGGCGTGTTGCAGACGCCGTCAATTGCGCACCGATGTGTAATTTGCGTGTGAAATGGACCAGTAGGTAAAGGCCCGGTCAATCCCTCGCCTGTGGTGCCGGTTTCACCGCGGGAATGAGGTCGCAGCCCATGTACGGCCGTAATACGTCCGGGACGACGATGCTTCCATCCGGTTGCTGGTAGTTCTCCATCACCGCGATAACGGTCCTCGGGAGCGCCAGGCCGGACGCGTTGAGCATGTGGGGGTGACGGGGCTGCGCCTCGGGGGTTGGGCGGTAGCGGATGTTCGCCCGTCGCGCCTGGAAATCGAGGCAATTCGACGCCGAGCTGACCTCGAGCCATTCGGCCTGTCCCGGTGCCCATACTTCGAGATCGAAGGTCCGTGCCGCGTTGAAGCCGAGGTCCCCACTGCACAGGGCGACGACGCGGTGGGGTAGTCCGAGGGCAGCCGCGATATGTCGCGCTCGCTGGACGAGTGCATCCAGCTCGGCTGCGCTTTGCTCCGGTTCGCAATAGACGAACATTTCAACCTTTTCGAATTGGTGACCCCGCTTGATGCCGCGGACATCGCGTCCAGCGCTCATCTTTTCGCGACGGAAGCAGGGCGTGTGCGCGACGAATCGCTGGGGAAGTTCGCCGGGCGGGATGATCTCGTCCCGGTGGTAATTCACCAGCGCCACCTCGGCCGTGGGGATGAAGTAGAAATCCTCCTCGGCATCGCGATACAGGTTGTCACGAAACTTGGGAAGCTGTCCGGAGGCCAGCAAGGACGCCTCGGAAAGCATGTACGGCACGTAGGCCTCGACAAACCCCGCGCCGATGTGCTCGTTGAGCATGAACTGAATGAGCGACCGCTGGAGCCGCGCCAGCGGCCCCTTGAGAACGTAGAACCGCGAGCCCGACATTCGCGCCCCACGTTCGATGTCGAGACCATCGACCATGACGCCCAATTCCCAGTGCGGGCGGGGCACGAAATCGAAGACGCGCGGCTCGCCGAACGTCTCGACGACTTGGTTCGAGGTCTCGTCCGGTCCGCGCGGCACGGCTTCATCGACGATGTTCGGAACTTCGTACAGGCGGTGCTGGAGCTCCAGCTCGATGCCGCGTAGGTCGGTTTCCAGCCGTTGAATCTCTTCGCCCACGAGGCGCATCTCGGCGATGCGGAGTTCGCGCTCGGCGGCGTCCTTGGTCGCGCCGATGGCTTTGCTGGCAGTGTTCCGCTTGGCTCGTAGCCGTTCGACCTGTTGAAGGAGTTCGCGCCGTTGTTCATCGAGCTGCAGGATGCGGTCGATGTTGACGTCGGCTCCGCGCAGGAGCATATCGCGGCGGACGCGCTCGGCGTTCTCGCGGATGAATTGGATACTCAGCATGGGGTTACGGCTCTCCGCGTGCGGCCTCGATGGCGCGGATTCCGAGGAGTCGGACGTCCTCGGCGACGGGCACGAGCGTACCATCGGGCGTCGGGAGCGCAATAGCGCGAGCGAGGCTTTCGAGCGTTACCCACTGGTGCGGCCCGTGCGGTACCGGAGCATCGAGATCCACCGGCACCACGGCCCGCGTGAAGTACACGTGGTCGATGTGCTGATGGAACGGCTGGTCAGGCCGAACGATGTCCTCGATCAGGATGACCGCCGGCGGAGGTAGGACGAGCGGGTATTCGATACGCAACATCCCTCGGGGCGGGATCACCTCGACGTCGAGACCGGCTTCCTCGTAGGCCTCGCGGAGGGCACCCTGCACCGGGTCTTCGTTGCGCTCGAGGTGGCCGCCAGGAGGCAGCCACATCCGCAGACCAGGATGCCAGAGGAGAAGGGTGCGGCCCCTCGCGACGATGTACGCGGTGGCCGTATGGTGGCGCTCGACCTCCTCGCCCATCAGTCTTCCAGCGAACGAACCGGTGGGAAGAGGATGACTTCCCGAATCGAGGACTGACCGGTAAGCAGCATGACGAGCCGGTCGATGCCCATGCCGAATCCGCCCGTGGGCGGCATGCCGTGCTCGAGCGCGAAGAGGAAGTCTTCGTCCACGAGCTCGACCTCGTCGTCGCCCGCAGCCTTGAGGGCGAGTTGCTGTTCGAATCGCTTCCGTTGGTCGATGGGGTCGTTCAACTCCGTGTAGGCATTGCCGCATTCGAACCCAGCGATGAAGCACTCGAATCGCTCGACGAGGCGCGGGTTGTCGGGCTTTCGCTTCGCGAGGGGAGATAACTCGACCGGATAGTCGAGCAGGAACGTGGGCTCGATGAGGTTGGGCTCGACGTAGTGCGACATCGCCTCGTCGGCGAGCTTCCCGTAACCCATCTGGTCGGTGACGGCCAGCCCTCTTCGTCGCAACTCCTCTCGGAGGGAATCCGCATCGGTGAGCCGCTCCAGGTCGGGTCCGCCAAATTCGCGCAAGGCCTCGATGAAGGTAAGTCGCCGCCAAGGTGGCGCCAGATCGATTGCGTGGCCACGGAAGTGGATGACCGTCGTGCCGAGAACCTGGTGCGCAACGGTGCTGATCATCTCCTCGGTCATCCGGGCAACGTCGTTGTAGTCCGCGTAAGCCTCGTAGGACTCGAGCATCGTGAACTCGGGGTTGTGCTTGAAGCTCATCCCTTCGTTGCGAAAATTGCGCCCGATTTCGTACACGCGCTCGAAGCCGCCGACGAGGAGACGCTTGAGGTGGAGTTCGAGACTGATGCGCAGAACGCGGGGCTCGTCGAGCGCGTTGAAATGCGTCACGAACGGCCGTGCGGCCGCACCGCCTTCAGAGACCTGCAGGATGGGCGTCTCCACTTCGAGGAATCCGCGGTCATCGAGGAAGCGGCGGATGGCCGATACCGTTCGGCTGCGGATTTCGAACACCCGTCGGGTCTCCTCGTTCGCCATCAGGTCGAGGTAGCGGCGCCGCTGGCGGAGGTCGGGGTCGGCGAGACCGTGGTACTTCTCAGGTGGCGCGTGGAGCGATTTGGCGAGCATCGTCCAGCCGGCGGCCTGCACGGTCGGCTGGCCTGTGCGTGTGCGGATGGGGGTCCCGACGACGCCGATGAAGTCGCCAAGGTCCACGAGCCGAAGCGTGTCGTAGCCCTCGGTCTGGTTGGCCCGGAACAGAACCTGCAGGCGGCCAGCCCCATCGAGGAGATCCATGAACGTTGCCTTGCCCATGTCGCGCCGGGCCATGACGCGCCCCGCGACCCGGACGGTGGTGCCGGTAAGCTCCGACTGCTCGGCGGGGAGGGCCTCGACGAGGGAGATGACCTCGCGGGAGGTGTGCGTTCGCTCCCACCGTGGCGGGTAGGGGTCGATACCGAGGCGGCGCAGCTCTTCGAGCTTGGCTATTCGCTGCGCGACCAGTTCGTCCACTTGAGGCACTCCTTCACGACGACGGGCCGCTCTGCAGGCGGCCCGTCACGACGTCATTTTCCGCAATGCCGCAAAATCAGTCGATTCTGAGCACTTTGAGCTTGATGACACCCTTTGGCACGTTGACCGAAACCACATCGCCCACCGCCTTGCCGAGCAGTGCCGTGCCGACCGGAGAGTCGTTGGAGATTTTCCCGTTCAATGGGTCGGCTTCGGGACCGCCGACGATGCGGTACGTGCGAACCACGCCGTCCTGGTCGACTTCTACCGTCGAACCGACCATCACCCTGCCGGCCGCGTGCGCTGCCTCCTCGTCGATGATCTTGGCGCGGCGCAAGATGTCCTCGATCTCGAGGATGCGGCCTTCGACGCGCCCCTGTTCGAGCTTCGCATCGTCGTATTCGGCGTCTGCCTGCGAGGTGCCCTGTTCCTGCGCATTGTGGATCATCTCCGCGACCTCGCGCCGCCGGATACGCAGCTGCTCGAGCTCCTGTTCGAGCTTTGCTTTTCCTTCACGAGTGAGGGGAACGGGCTTTTCCATATGTCGTACCCTACGATTGCCGCGCGACAACAAAGGAACTGAGGCCGCGCGTTGCCTCAGTTCCCACGAAAGTATACCCACGCGCGGGACGGGCCGGCAAACAGCTGGGGAGCGTCGATGACCAACGATAGTGGCAGGTCGCCTCTGGAGGAGGGCCGCATCTGGCGGCCCCCACCCACACCCGGTGCCCTGGGAGCCGAACGAGAGGCCGACCCTGCTCGAATCGACAGCGGCGAGCCGCCTCCGCGTTCACCTCGACCAGGCTTCCGTCTCCCTATCGCTCTCGCGGCGGGCGTCATCATCGCGGCGGCCCTCGTCGGCGGCCTCGTGGGCGGATTCGCGGCACTGCGGCTAGAGGGCTCGAGTAGCACCGGCGCCGAAACCGGGAGCAACGGGGGAGCCGCAGCTCTCACGGTCGACATTACCACTGCAGTGTCCGACGCGGTGCGAAAAGCGCGACCCGCCGTCGTTCGAATAGAGAGCGCCAGTCGTCGCAGCCTCGACGTGGGGAGCGGCGTGGTAATCAGCCCGGAGGGTTACATCCTGACGAACGCCCACGTGGTGATGGGCACCGATGACCTCAAGGTCGTGTTCGCGGACGGCACCGAGCGGCCGGCCGTGCTCATCGGCCACGACCACCCATTC
>NZ_DAOUBJ010000150.1:0-4780 GCF_034432735.1 Tepidiforma sp.
AGATCGTCGAAGGCGAAGCCATCGAAGGTGGGCATGCCGGCGAGGGCGGCGGCGATTTCGGGGTCGAGGAGGGCGGCGGCGTCCATGGCTACCTCATGGTGGAGGGTTCCGAGGATGGTAACCTGCCGAGCGGGCGGCGCAAGGCGCGGGCGGAAATGGGGCGGTAGGATCGCGAGACAACGTGCAGGAGGCTTCGATCGATGGAAATTGGGCTGATGGTGGAGGGGCAGAACGGGCTGACGTGGGAGCGCTGGTTGCACATTTTGGCGCTAGCGGAGCGTCTGGGCTTCCCGACGCTCTTCCGTTCGGACCACTACTTCATCGGGCCGCAACAGGATTCGCTGGAGGCATACGTTTCGTTCGCGGTGGCCGCGCGGGAGACCTCGCGCATCCGGTTCGGGCCGTTGGTTTCGCCAGTGACGTTTCGGTCGCCGGTCGATGTTGCGCGGATGGCAGCGCAGGTCGATTTGCTGAGTGGGGGACGTTTCGTGATGGGGTTGGGCGCTGGCTGGAACGAGGCGGAGCACCGCGCCTATGGCATTCCGTTTCCGGCGATCGGGGAGCGCTTCGCGCGGTTGGAGGAGGCGATCCGGCTGATGAAGGCGCTCTGGAGCGAGGGGCCGGTGACGTTCGAGGGGAAGTACTACCGGGTGGAGGGGGCGAATCTTTTGCCGAAGCCGGCGCGGGGCCGCCCGCCGATCCTCATCGGCGGGAGTGGGGAGCGGAAGACGCTTCGCCTGGTGGCGAAGTATGCGGACGAATGGAACGCCGTGAACGTTTCGCCGGAGGTGTACGCGCAGAAGGTTGCGGTGCTGGAGCGCCACTGCGAGGCGGTTGGGCGCGATCCGGCGACGATCCGGAGGTCGATGATGACGTTCGCGGTCATCGGGCCGGACGAGCGGACGCTGGACCGGGCGACGGAGCGGATGATGACGATGTGGGGTGCGGCGCGGCCGGCGATGGGCGGACAGCCGGGCATGTCGCTGGCCGAGTATCGGGCCGTCCTCCGTTCGCGCGGGATGGTCGTGGGCGGGAAGGAGGAGGTGCTGGAGGCGTTGGGGCGGTACGCGGAGGCGGGTTTGCAAGAGGTGCAGTTCCAGCATTTTCTGTTCGATGACGACACGGTGCCCGAGTTCCTGGCCGCGGAGGTGGTGCCGGCGGCGAAGGGGCTGTGAGGGGCGTGGTTCACGGGCTGTCACCGGGCTGTCACGGAGGGGCGGTTTTGCGCGGGGTTCGCGGGCGGTTTACCGGCGGTTTGCAATTCGGCGGGGCGTCTCCCGGGGCGCTACCGGTGCGTCACCGAACCGGTTCGTGGGGCCCTTTTGGGGAGGGGAGCGGCTGCCGTTTTTCGGAATACGATGCGCCGTCACCTTCAGCCGCTGCCGCGCCCGGACGAGCTCCCCGAGGAGGGGGGCTCGGTGACTGTGGTGTCGCAGGAGGCGCGGCGGGTGCTCTACATCGAGGGCGATCCGTCGCTGGAGGTGATCATGGCGGCGCTGGAGGCGTGGGGGCTGCGGGTGCGTTCGGAGCGCGAGCGGGCGAGCCGTGAGGAGGCTGCGCCGGTCGCGGCGGCGAGCGCGGAGCGGAGCGAGCCGGACGGGATGCCGGCGTGGGTAACGCGGCGGCCGGCGCTGCCGCGGGTGAGCCGGCTGGAGAATATGCTTTCGCCGATCTGGTTCCCGGCGCGGCTTCCGTTGAACGGGAACGAGCCGGTGACGGCGTTCAACTGGTTTGGCCGGGCGGCGTAGGCGCTGGCTTTCTCGGGGGCTTGGCGAGGCGGGGGGACGAGCGGGTGAGCGGGGGTTCGCGGCGGAATGGGCCGTGACGTTCGGAGAGCGAGGCGGGGGCCGCGGGGCAGCTGTGGGAAGCGGTGATTGGGCCGCGTGGGCCGGGCGACGAGCGGTAAAAGGGGGCTTCCCGGGGAGGTGCGGGTTATCGTGAACGGTGGTTAACTATTGTCGGCTCGCGCCGTTTCGATAGATACCGGAAATCGTCACGGCGGGGCCTGCGCGCCGCCCAGCGCGGACACTGGAGGCTGCGTGACCGAGGAAGCGTTAGATTTGCGCGCGGGCGAGCGCCTGATTCTCGGGCACTTGCGCGCGCGCTGGCCGATGCTCGCGGTGGCGTTCGGTGCGGGGCTGAGCTGGGGGTTGCTGCGGCTGGTCGAGCCATATCTTGTCGGGCTGGCTATCGACCATGCGATCGTGACGGGCGACCTGGGGCTGCTGACCCGCTATGTGGTGGCGTTCGTGGTGGTGGTGGCCGTGCTGGCGGTGTGTGCGGGGACGCGGCGGTACTGGGCGATGCGGACCAGCTATCGGATCGAGACGGACCTCCGCCTGGAGCTGTACGACCGGGTCAATCGGCTTTCGTTCGATTATCACGACCGGACGGCGACCGGGCAGCTGATGTCGCGGGGGAGCGCCGACCTTCGGGAGATTCAAGCGTTCCTGGTGAACATTCCGATCAACGCTGCCTACCTCCTGATGGCGGTGGGGGCGTTCGTGCTGCTGGTGATGACGAGCGTTTCGTTGGCGGTGCTGGCGATGGCGGTGTTTCCTGTGGTGACGTGGCTGAGTGTGCGGTTTTTCAGCCGGCTGGAGCCGGGGACGGAGCGGGTGCAGCAGGACCTGGCGGACGTGGCGAGCGTGACGGAGGAGACGATCGCGGGGGCGCGATTGGTACGGGCGTTCGGGCGCGAGGAGTACGAGGTGAGCCGGATGCGGGCGGCGGCGGAGCGGGTGCGCCGAGACGCGATGGAGGTGGTGCGACTGCGGACGACCTATGGGCCGCTCTTCTTTTTGTTGCCGGGGCTCGGACAGCTGGTGGTGTTGGCGTATGGGGGGTGGCTGGTGACGGAGGGGCGGATGTCGGCGGGGTCGCTGGTTGCGGCGCTCCAGTATCTCGGGATGCTGACCTGGCCTGTCCAGAGCCTGGGCGAACTGATCGCTTCGGGGCAGCGGGCGGTCGTCTCGGCGGCTCGGGTGTGGAATGTGCTGAAGGAGGAGCCGACGGTGCGGGAGCAGCCGCACGCGCGGCCGCTCCCCCCGGGGAACGGGGCGATCGTGTTCGACCGGGTGACCTTCGGCTATCGGCAGGGGCTGCCGGTGCTGCGAGGTTTCTCGCTGGAGGTGCCGGCGGGCCGGTCGGTGGCGTTGGTGGGCGCGACGGGGAGTGGGAAATCGACCGTGGCGCGGCTGCTGCCGCGGTTTTACGACGTGGACGAGGGGCGGATTCTGATCGACGGGGCGGATATCCGGTCGCTTCGGCTGCGCGACCTCCGCCGGAATATCGGCATCGTGTTCGAAGATACGTTTCTCTTCAGCGATACGGTGCGGAACAACATTGCCTACGGGCGGCTCGATGCGACGGATGCGCAGATTGAGCGTGCTGCGCGGTTGGCGCACGCGCACGAGTTCATCGAGCGGCTGGAGAACGGCTACGAGACGGTGGTGGGTGAGCAGGGGTTTTCGCTCTCGGGCGGGCAACGCCAGCGCATCGCGATCGCCCGGGCGATTCTGATGGAACCGCGGGTGCTGATCCTGGACGACGCGACGTCGAGCGTGGATGCCCGGATGGAGGAGGAGATTCGAACGGCGCTGAAGGAGGTGATGGCGGGGCGGACGACGCTGATCATTTCGCACCGGCTTTCGACGATTTCGCTGGCCGACCAGGTGGTGCTGGTGGACGAGGGGCGGGTTGCCGCGACGGGGACGCACGATGAGCTGATGCGGAGCTCGGCGCGGTATCGGGAGGTGCTCGGGCAGCTGGAGGCGGTGGCGTCGTGAACGGTGGGGTGCCGGGTGGGGCGCGGGTCAATGGGCTGGCGGGTGCGCTCCGGATGTTGGCGCCACGCTGGCCGGTGCTCCTGATCGCGACGTTGACGATCGTCGCCTTCACGGCGGCGAGCCTGGCGAGGCCGTTGGCCATCCAGTACGCGATCGACGAGGGGGTGGCGAAGGGCGATCGGGGTGCTATCGCTGCCGCCGCGGCTGTGTTTCTGTTGCTGCTGCTGGCGGTGTACGGGTTCCAGGCGGCGAGCACGTATCTGGTGAACCGGGTGGGGCAGGATTTTCTCTTCGACCTCAGGATGCGGCTGTTCGAACACTACCAGCGAATGTCGCTGGCTTTTTTCGGGCGGGAGAACGCGGGCCGGCTGGTGGCCAGGATGACGAGCGACGTTCAGACGGTGAACGACGTGCTGAACAACGGGTTCTTGGTGGTGGTGCAGTCGACGCTGACGCTGCTCGGGGCGACGGTGATTCTTTTGACGTTGAGCGTGCAGCTTTCGCTGGCGGTGGCGCTCATCCTGCCGCCCCTGGTCGTGGCGACGGCGCTGTTCCGCGTCTATTCGGGGCGGGCGTACGACCGAGTGCGGGAGCGGGTGGCGGACGTGATGGTGCACATGCAGGAGACGTTTTCGGGGCTGCGGGTCGTGCAGGCGTTCGCGCGGGAGCAGAAGAACCGGGAGCGGTTCGGGGAGATCAACGAGCGGAATTTTGCGGCGAATGTGTACACGGTGAAGCTCTCGTCGCTCTACTTTCCGTTCGTGGAATGGCTCCGGGGGGCTGCCATCGGGCTGATTCTGTACGTAGGCGGGCGGCAGGTGGCGGGGGATGCGGTGACGGTGGGGACGGTGGCGGCGTTCGTGTTCTATCTGGAGTTCATTTTCCAGCCGATCCAGAACCTCTCGCAGGTGTTCGATATGGTGCAGAGTGCGAACGCGGCGCTGGGGAAGATTTTCGGGATCTTGGCGGTGGAGCCGGAGGTGCCGGAGCCG
>NZ_DAOUBJ010000151.1:0-25403 GCF_034432735.1 Tepidiforma sp.
CCAACCTACGAAGGACACGCCGGCATGATCCGCCGCGCCGCCGAACTCATCGACCAGGCCCGCCGCCCCATCATCATCGCCGGCCACGGCGTCATCTGGTCCGACGCCCAAGAAGAACTCGTCGCCCTCGCCGAAAAAGCCGAAATCCCCGTCATCACCACCTTCCTCGGCATCGGCGCCTTCCCCGAAGCCCATCGCCTCTCCTACGGCTGGCTCGGCATGCACGGCATGTACTACGCCAACATGGCCGCCGACAACGCCGACCTCGTCATCGGCATCGGCATGCGCTTCGACGACCGCGCCATGGGCCGCTTCAAAGACTTCAACCCAGGCGTCAAAATCATCCACATCGACATCGACCCCGCAGAAATCGGCAAAAACTTCCCCACCACCGTCCCCATCGTCGGCAGCGCCAAAAACGTCCTCCCACGCCTCACCGAACACGTCAGCCAAGCACACCACACCGAATGGCTCGCCTGGATCGACCAGGTCCGCGAAGAACACCCCAGCCTCCACATCCGCGAAAGCCGCCGCATGCTCCCCCAGTACGTCGTGCGCACCCTCTACGAAGAAACCCAGGGCAACGCCACCATCGTCACCGGCGTCGGCCAACACCAAATGTGGGCCGGCCAGCACTACTTCTACAAACGCCCCCGCCAGCTCATCTCCTCCGGCGGCCTCGGCACCATGGGCTTCGAACTCCCAGGCGCCATCGGCGCCCAAATCGCCCTCCCCCATGCCGAAGTCTGGGCCATCTGCGGCGATGGCGGCTTCCAAATGACCATGCAAGAACTCGCCGTCGTCGTCGACGAAAACCTCCCCCTCAAAATCGCCATCTTCAACAACGGCTACCTCGGCATGGTCCGCCAGTGGCAGCAACTCTTCTACGACCGCAACTTCGTCGCCGTCGCCATGACCCAGCCCGACTTCTGCAAAATCGCCGACGCCTACGGCATCCGCGCCATCCGCGTCGAAACCAAAGCCGAAGTCGCACCAGCCATCCGCGAAGCCCGCGCCCACAACGGCCCCATCCTCCTCGACTTCATGATCGACCAAGAAGAAAACGTCTGGCCCATGGTCCCCGCCGGCGCTGCCCTCTCCGAAACCATCGAAGCCCCCGCCGAGGAGCTCGCCCGGTGAACCCCACACTCAACGGACACACCCCCCGCAAACGCGCCAACCACCACACCGTCGTCGCCATCGTCGAAGACAAACCCGGCGTCCTCATGCGCGTCGCCAGCCTCTTCCGCCGGCGCGGCTTCAACATCGAATCCCTCACCGTCGGCCACTCCGAAATGCCCGGCCTCAGCCGCATGACCATCGTCGTCGACGGCGATAGCGCACCCGTCGAACAAGTCGAAAAACAACTCTACAAACTCATCGACGTCATCAAAGTCAGCGACCTCAGCCAAGAAGACATCGTCGCCCGCGAACTCGCCATGATCAAAGTTCGCTGCAACAACCTCAACCGCCACGAACTACTCGACATCGCCAACGTCTTCCGCGCCGACGTCGTCGACATCGCCACCAACTCCATCATCCTCCAAGTCGTCGGCGACGAAGACAAAATCGACGGCCTCATCAAAATGTGCGAACCCTACGGCATCCGCGAACTCTCCCGCACCGGACGCATCGCCATGGTCCGCGGCACCAAAACCACCACCGTCCACGAACCCGAGCCCGAGCGCATCGCCCGCATCCACCAGACCCAGGGCCGCCGCGTCGAAGGCGAACTCCCCTTCTCCAGCGACTGAGCCCACCACCCCCCAAACCCCCGGGGGCGCCCCCTCAGCCGGCGCCCCCTCCCTCACCCCCAACACCCTCGTCCCCTCCCAGCGCGTGGCCCGGCCCCTCCAGCCCGTGCCTCGCCCGCTCCCGCGCCTGCAGCTCACCAATCGCCTCCGCCGACCGATTGAAAATCTGCGGAACCTCCCAGCCGTTCAGCCCCGCATACGTATCGATCTGGCTCCGATGGTGAATATCGTGCTCCACCATCATCGCCAAAATCCGCCAGCCCGAAAGCCAACCATCGCCATCGATCATCCGCACCCGCCGCTCCAGCCACCCATCCGGCGTGCCCAAAAGCAGCTCCCGAAACCGCAGAAAGCTCCCCTCCAACGCAGGCAGCCAAAGCTCACGCCGGCTCACATCCGGAGGCTCCGGGCTCACCCAACCCCGGCCCAAATACGCGCTCGCAAAATACAACCGCGAGCCACACATATGCCCAACCAGCTGATTGATACTCCACGCCCGCTCACCCTCACCCGTCGAAGGCCGCCACCCATCCGCCTCCGGCGGCAACGCCCCGATATCCCGCATCGCCCTGCGGTTCACCCCCTCGAAATACCGAAGAAACCCATCCACCGAACAGAACATCGCACCACTCCATCGGCCGCCATTGCTCCAGCCAGCCAGCCGCCCCATCCTACCCCACAACCCACAACCCGGCGGACCCATGATACGGCTCGAAATCACCCCCCGCGGCCTCCTCACCATCGCCCTCCTCGCCGTCGGCCTCTGGTTCCTCCAACAACTCTGGCCCCTCCTCCTCATCGTCACCACCTCCTTCATCTTCATGGCCGCACTCCTCCCCTACGTCGAATGGCTCGTCCGCCGCGGCATCAACCGCGTCGCCGCCGTCCTCCTCATGCTCCTCCTCCTCATCCTCGTCCTCGGCTCCATGATCGCCATCGTCGCCCCCGCCGTCATCGACGAATTCCGCGACCTCCGAAACAACCTCCCCGATTACGCCGCCGACGTCGAAACCTTCGCCGCCGACCTCGGCTTCAACACCGAACGCTGGGACCTCCCCGAACGCGCCGCAGAAATCGACTGGAACCGCATCATCAGCGGCAGCCAAGTCGTCGATTACGGCCAGCGCGTCCTCGTCGGCATCCTCACCGGACTCACCATCGCCGTCATCACCGCCTACCTCCTCGTCGAAACCCACCGCCTCCGCACCTTCCTCTTCCGCTTCATCCCCCCAGAGCGCGAAGCCGATGCCCACCACTTCCTCCGCGCCCTCGAACGCGTCGTCGGCGGCTACGTCCGCGGCCAGCTCATCACCTCCCTCATCATCGGCCTCTACACCACCATCGTCCTCCTCCTCACCGGAGTTCCCAACGCCGTCGCCTTCGGCGTCCTCGCCGCATTCGCCGATATCATCCCCCTCGTCGGCGCCTTCATCGCCGTCGTCCCGGCCACCATCGCCGCCTTCCAAGAATCCCCCACCCAAGCCCTCATCGTCCTCACCGCCCTCCTCATCTACCAGCAATTCGAAGACCGGCTCCTCGTCCCACGCATCTACGGCCAGACCCTCAACTTGCCCGCCCTCGTCGTCCTCCTCGCCGTCCTCGCCGGCGCCGAGCTCATGGGCATCGTCGGCGTCCTCCTCGCCCTCCCCGCCGCAGCCGCAGCCCGCGTCGTCCTCGACTACTACCTCGAACGCCGCACCGGCAGCCCCACCGGCCTCGAAAGCCCCCAAGTCCTCGCCCCCGACGACCCGCCCCTCAGCTCCTGACCTCCGACCGCAACGCCCCCAGATCCAACGCAAAACGCTCGAACGCCGGCAACCGTACCCGCATCGTCCGGGCAATCCCCACCTCACCCCCCCGCCCCAGGCGCCACCCCACCAACAACACCGTCACCCACCAAAGCAGCGAAGCCCGCACCAACGCCGGCAGCAGCCCAAACTCCTGATTCGAAACCGGCCGCAAACTCGCATACCCATCGAACAACGCCTGCGCAAACCGCATCTCCAACGGACCGAACGGCATCAAAAGCGGCGCAAAATCACACAGCGCCGCATCCCGCCGCGCGAACTCCCAATCCACCACCCCCGTCAACTCCCCACCCAGCCAGAGCACATTCCTCGGCGAAAAATCCCCGTGAATCGGCTGCTCCCGCAAATCCGGATACCCCAACCGCGAAAGCTCCCGGAGATTCCGGTAGCGCTCCCGTCGGATCTCCCGCGCCAACTCCCCGTACTCCACCTCGAACGCCGCCAAAAGCCCATTGAACGGCCCCACCCCCGCCGCCTCCGTCAACACATCCAACTCCCAAACCTTCCCCAACCCCGGCCGTTGCTCCCCAGGAGCCAGCGCCGCCAAATCGCGATGAAGCCGCGCCAACAAACGGCCATGCACCCGCCACGAAGCCACCGACCGCAACCCACGAGGCATCCCCGGGAGCAACTCCTCGCACGTCCAGACATCCCCATCGGCCACCACCCACCGAGCCCCATCCAGCGCCACCAACCCCGAAGCCGTCGGCCACCCCATCGTCCCCAGCGCCTCCCGCAACCCCACCTCCCAGCTCCACCCCTCCGGCGGTCCCGGCAGCCGACGCCGCTTCAGCAACCACCGCCGCTCGCCCGAAACCACCCAACGACCCGGCCCACCCAGCGCGAACGCCTCCCGCCCCGCCAGCCCGAACGCCGCCAAAACCTCGCCCGGCGGAACATCACCCACCATCGCCAACCATCCTGCCCTCCCCTGGCCGCCGAGTCGAGTCCGCCCAGAAGACAGGCGGGGCGCCCGTCACCGAGCGCCCCGCCCCTCCGCGCAACCCGTCGCGCGCCGCTACTTCTGCAGAATATGAATCGTGCAGGCCGAGCAGAGCCCGATTACGTGCGCCAGCCCCACCTTCGATCCCTCCACCTGCCGCTGGCCCGCCTGCCCGCGCAGATGGAACACAATCTCCGCGATATTCGCCACCCCCGTCGCCCCCAGCGGGTGACCCTTCGAAAGCAACCCGCCCGAAGCGTTCACCACCGCCTTCGTCTTCGGCTGGTACGTCTTGTCCCGGAACGGAGCCACATCCTCCTCGTACTTCGTCGGGATCCGATTCCCCAGCCACGGCGCGCCACTCGCAACGTGCATCGCCGCCTCCCCATCACCGCAGAGCCCGAGATTCTCGTAGTGGAGCAGCTCCGCCGTCGCGAAACAGTCGTGCAGCTCCACCTGATCCAGATCCTCCGGCCCAATCCCCGCCTGCTCGTAGGCCAACTTCGCCGCACTCCGAGTCAGCGTATTGATGTCGGGCAGCGTCAGGTCCCGATCCGTGAACGGGTCGCTCGTCAGCACACTCGCCGCCACCTTGATCGGCTGCGTCGTGAACTGCCGCGCCTTCTCCATCGTCGTCAAAATCGCCGCCGCCGCCCCATCCCCAGTCGGACAGCACATCAGCAGCGTATTCGGGTACGCAATCATCCGGCTGTTCAGCACCTCATCCAGTGGCGACTCCTTCTGGTACTGCGCCAGCGGATTCATCGTGCTGTGCCAGTGATTCTTCACACTCGCCAACGCGAAGTGTTCCTGCCTCGTCCCATACTTCCGCGCGTGCTCCATGCCCGCCATGCCGAACACCGCCGGCATCATGTACGAGCCCACACGCCCCTCCAAGCTCGTCGCCGGGTCCCCGCGCGAACCAAGCAGACCCTGCTTCCCCATCTGCTCCGAGCCCACCGCCATCACCACATCGTACGCACCCGAGGCCACCGCGAAGTACGCCTCCCGGAACGCCGTCGAGCCCGTCGCACACGCATTCGCCACGTTCACCACCGGAATCCCCGTCTGGCCCACCTGCTGCAGAATCCGCTGCCCCGAGCCCGACGTCTGGTACAGATTCCCGCTGTACAGCGCCTCCACCTGCTTCATCTCCATGCCCGCGTCCTTCAGCGCCTCCAGCACCGCCTGCGCCGAAAGCTGAGCGAAATCCCGGTCCGCATAGCGGCCGAACTTGATCATCGAAATGCCAACGATAGCGACTTCGCGCACTGCCATGTACCTCCTTCGCGCGCCTGGGCCTATTGCCCGTCCTCGATCGGCTTGAACCGGTAAGCGATGTACGAATTCCCCTCCCGGTCCTCCGAAACCTTCTCCGTGAACATCTTCACCCGCATGCCGAACCGCATATTCTCCGGCTTCGGCTCTATCCCGACGATGTTCGTGTTCACGCTCCCGCCCCCATCCAGGTCCACCACCGCCGCGATGTAGGGAGCCTGCACATACGGCGTCGCCTGATGAATGATCGTCCACACATACACCGACCCCGTATCGGCCAGCCGGACCGTCTCGAACGGCCCATCGCTGCTGCAGACCCCACAGAAGAGCCGCGGGCCGACATACTTCGTCCCACACCGCTTGCACACAGAACCGTTCAAATAATCCTGGTCGCGCGTTTCACCGAGCGTCAGGTGCGGCACCAGTGGGCGAATCTCGCCCTGCGTTGCTGTCGCTTCTGCCAATCCTGGACCTCCTTCTCGTATCTGCCCGGGAAGATGATCCGCTCACAGCGAGTGCGCCCCGGGGCCAGGGCATCGCCGCCCCGTATTGTTCGCCCCCCGTAAACCGCTGTCAACGAACCCTCACCCCTCCGCCCCCTCCCCACCGGTACGCCCCACCGCCATCGCACGCAGAATCCGCACCAACAGCGGCATCCACCCCTCGCCAGCGCCCACCCGGTCCACCCGCACCTGCTTCGGCCCCACCAACACCAACGTTCGCAGCCCCAGCCGCTCCACCCGCGCCCGAAGCTCCGGCGTCGTCCCACCCCGCACATAGAGATGGAACATCTGCTCGTCCGTCTTGATCGCCTCCACCCCCGCCCGCCGCGCCAAATTCCGCACCAACGCCACAAAGAGCAGATTCTCCACCGCCAACGGCAACGGCCCGAACCGGTCCCGCAGCTCATCGCGCATCTCCGCCACCGCCTCCGGCGATTCCAGCTGCGCCATCCGCTGATACAAATTCAGCCGCGCATGCACATCGCCAACGTAACTCTCCGGGATGTGCGCACTCAGCGGCAGGTCGATCACCGGCGGAGGAGGCTCCGACACCACCGCAGCCCCAACCTCCTCACCCATCCCACGCTTCAGCGCCGCAACCGCCTCCCCCACCAGCTTCGTGTACAGCTCGAACCCTACCTCCGCAATGTGGCCACTCTGCTCCGTGCCCAGCACATTCCCCGCCCCACGGATCTCCAGGTCGCGCAGCGCCAACTGAAACCCCGCCCCCAGCTCCGTCGCCTCGAAAATCGCCTCCAGCCGCTTCTGCGCCACCTCGCTCAACGGCCGGTCCCGGTCGTACAACAAATACGCATACGCACGGTTCGCCGACCGCCCCACCCGCCCCCGCAGCTGGTACAGCTGCGCCAGCCCCAGCCGATGCGCCTCGTCGATAATGATTGTATTCGCATTCGGAATATCGAGCCCACTCTCGATGATCGTCGTGCAAACCAGCACATCGTGCTCACCCGCTTGGAACTCCAGCATCACCCGCTCGAGCTGCTCCTCCGGCATCTGCCCGTGCCCAATCGCCACGTCCGCCTCCGGCACCAACGCCATCACCCGCCGGGCAACACGCTCGATATCCTGCACCCGATTGTGCACAAAAAACACCTGGCCCCCGCGCTGCAGCTCCCGCTCGATAGCCTCGCGCAAAATCTCATCGTCCCAGGTCATCACATACGTCCGGATCGGCTGACGCTCCTCCGGCGGCGTCATGATCGTGCTCATATCGCGAATGCCCACCAGCGACATCTGCAACGTCCGCGGAATCGGCGTCGCCGAAAGCGTCAGCGTATCCACCTCCGCCCGCATCTGACGTAACCGCTCCTTGTGGCTCACCCCGAACCGCTGCTCCTCATCGATCACCACCAGCCCCAAATCCTTGAAAACCACATCCCGCTGCAACAGCCGATGCGTCCCCACCACGATATCCACCTCCCCCGCCGCCAAATCCCGGAGAATGCGCCGCTGCTCCTCCACCGACCGAAAACGCGAAAGCACCTCCACCCGAACCGGAAACCCGGCCATCCGCTCACGAAACGTCTCGCCGTGTTGCTCCGCCAACACCGTCGTCGGAACCAGAACCGCCACCTGCTTCCCATCCATCACGGCCTTGAACGCCGCCCGGACCGCAACCTCCGTCTTCCCGTACCCCACGTCCCCACAGATCAGCCGGTCCATCGGCCGCGGCCGCTCCATATCCGCCTTCACCTCCGCAATCGCCGCCAACTGGTCATTCGTTTCCACGAACGGAAACGAAGCCTCCATCTCCAATTGCCACGGCGTATCCTCCCTGAAGGCATGGCCCCGCACGAGCTGGCGCCTCGCATACAACTCCAACAGGTCGTGCGCCATCTCCACCACCGCCTGCTTCACCCGCCGCTTCGAGCGCGCCCAATCCTGCGTCCCGAGCCGCGTCAGCGCCGGCGGGTGGTCGCTCGGCCCGACATAGCGACTGATCGCCTCCAGCTGGTCCGCCGGTACATAGAGTCGGTCCCCCTCCGCGTACTGCAGCTCCAGATACTCCCGCTCGACCCCATCCACCGCCCGCCGCACCAAGCCCCCATAGCGCGCAATCCCATGGTCCGCGTGCACCACGAAATCGCCCACCTCGAGGCTCGCCACAAGATCCGCACGGACCCCATGGACCGCCCGCATCGGCCTCCGCCGCTTCCGAAAACCGAAAATCTCCGCATCGGCCAGCACCACCGTGCCCAGGGCCGTCACCACCCCGCTCGATAACGCCGCCGGCACCAGCGCCACGCTCCCAGCCGCGAGAGCCGACGAGAGCGTCCGCGACTTCGAACACACCACACCCTCCTTCTCGAACACATCCGCCAGCCGCAGCGCCTGCAGCGACGCCACCGCCACCCGCCTCCCCTCCCGCCGCCACGCCTCCACCTGCTGCGCCACCACCCGCAGCCGCCCACCGAACCCCGGCGCCGCCCCGAGCGCGAGCTCGCGAACCCCGCGCTCCGCCGAGCCGAACCGTTCCAACACAACGTCCGCCCGCGCCACCAATGCCCCCGCGGCGAGCTCCGGCTCCGGCCGCAGATCTGGGAGCCCGCTCGGAATCGCTCCCCGCTCCTCCTGCTCCGCCCTTGCACGCCGCTCGTACTCCTGCGCCTGCTCCAGAGCACGAACCCCCTCCTCCGGGTCGATCACCGCCACCAACGCCTTCGGCCCGAGGTGGTCCAGCGCCGTCGAGCGGAAAAGAAGCGGCTCCAAGAACTGATGAAACGCCGTCCGACCACCAGCAGCCACCGCCTCCACCTCCTCCACCACCGCCTCCGCCCCCTCCCCCCTCGCCACCAGTCGCTTCGCCAGCTCCCGCGCCGCCGCCCGCCCCGCCCCCAGCGACGTCGCAACCGGCGGGATCAGCACCCGCTCCACCCGCCCCTTGCTTCGCTGCGTCGCAAGGTCCACCACCCGGATGCTCTCCACCACGTCGCCGAAAAACTCCACCCGGACCGGATGCTCGAATCCTGCCGGAAACACATCGATCAGCCCCCCGCGACGAGCCACCCTCCCCGGCGCGTCCGCCAGCGGCTCGACCACATACCCCGCCCCCTCCAGCCAAGCCACCACGTCTCCCGGACGAGCCGGTCGCCCCACCTCCAGCGACAAGTCCTCCGCCTCCGGCGCCGGCGGCGCCACGTATTCCGTCACCGCCGCCCACGAAGCCACCACCGTCACCCGTTCCCCGCCCGCCAGCGCCCGGAGCGCACGGCCCCGCTCCACCCCCGCAGACGGATCGTCGCGAACGAACTCGTACGGCAACGCGTCCCGCTGCGGCATCCGGACCACCGGCCCATCGCTCAACAGCTCCAAGTCCTCGGCCAGCGTCTGCGCCGCCAGCGCCGTCGGCGCCACCGCCAACACCGGACCATCGTGACTCGCCGCAAGCGCCGCCACCACATACGCTCGCGCACCTTCCGGCACCGAAAGGCGCGCGCCGCCCTCCCCGCCACGCAGCAGCGGGGCTAGCTCCTCGGCGATCGCGGCCGTCACGCCCGCGAGTTCACCAGCCAGCACCGAACCCTCGGCGGCAGCAGCCGCCACCCCTCCACTTTACCGCTTTACCGCCCGGTAGCGCCCACAGCCACGCAAACCGCTACCCCTCCCCACCCGGCGAAAGCGTTACCGCATCACCGCCCACCCATGCATTGCAAAATGTTGTCGATGAGAGCGAGTATCAGCGATGCCCTCCGCCGCGCTCGTGCTACGATCCTCACGTGGCCACCAACCACCGCCGCCGCCGCGCCCTCCTCCTCGGCCTCCTCCTCACCCTCGCATTCGCCGTCGCTCAGGCCCTCGTCGGCTTCGCCTTCGGCTCCGTTGCCCTCGTCTCCGATGCTGGCCACATGGTCACCGATGCCGCCGGCCTCGCGCTCGCCCTCCTTGCAGCCACCATCGCCGCTCGCCCTCCCGACGCGCGCCGAACCTTCGGCTACGCGCGCGTCGAAGTCCTCGCTGTCCCCCTCCACGTCGCGCTCCTCGCCGCCATCGCCGTGCTCATCGTCTACGAAGCCATCGGCCGGCTCGACGGCGAGACCACCGTCCAGACCGGCCCCGTCCTCCTCACCGCCCTCGCCGGCCTCGGCGTCAACCTCCTCGTCCTGCGCATCCTCCACGGCCACAGCCACGAAAACCTCAACGTCCGCGGCGCCGCCCTCGAAGCCTTCGCCGACGCCCTCGGCTCCGTCCTCGTCATCGCCTCCGCCGCAGCCATCGCTCTCGGCGCCACCCCCGCCCTCGATGCCATCGCAGCCATCCTGATCGCCGCGCTCATCCTCCCCCGCGCCCTCGACCTCTTCCGTCAGGCCGCATCCATCCTGCTCGAAAGCGCCCCCCCAGGGCTCGACCCCCGCACCATCGCCGCCGCCGCCCGCGAAGTCCGCGGCGTCGTCGACCTCCACGACGTCCACGTCTGGAGCATCGCCCCCTCCTTCCCTGCCCTTGCCGCGCACGTCGAACTCAACGACGCCAGCTGCACCGAACACGTCCTCACCGACCTCGCCACCCTCATGCGCGAACGATTCGGCATCGCCCACGTCACCTTCCAACCCGAAACCCCCGCTCTCCACCTCGTCATGGAGTGCTGCTCCAGCCCCGACGCAGCCCTCCTCGACCCCGCCCACCCACACCAGCTCACCCGCTGATGCCCCGCATCACACGGCGCCGGTTCCTCCTCGGCTCCAGCGTCATCGCCGCCACCGCCGCCGGCGGAGCCCTCCTCGCCGCCCGCACCAGGACCCCTCCAACCTCCACCCCGCCCGCCCACCCCACCCCCCTCCCATCCACCGCGCCCACCCCCACACCCCTCCCACGCGGCGGCACCCTCACCATCGCGACCACCGGCTCCCTCCAAGCCGACACCTTCGACGTCCTCCGGACCGGCATCCCGGCCGCCATCGAGATCCTCGGACGCGTTCACGCCCGCCTCCTCCAGTGGGCCGACCCAGCCGCCGCCATCCTCGGGCCCGACCTCGCCACCGCCTTCGAACAGCCCGATCCCCAAACCCTCCTCCTCCGCCTCGACCCCCGCGGCCGCTGGCACGATGCCCCACCCCTCGACGGCCGGCCCGTCGCCCCCGAGGAGGTCCGCGCAAGCCTCGAACGGCTCGCCGCAGCCGCCCGCCGCGCCGACACCCTCGCCGGCCGCCGATCCGCCCCCCTCGCCGATATCGCCCGCGTCGAGCTCCCCCAACCCGGCCTCCTCCGGCTCGTCCTCCACCAACCCTCCCCCCTCCTCACCACCGCCCTCGCCGGCGAGTACGCCCTCCTCCAGCATCCCGACCTCGTTGACCGCTTCGATCCCGAGGTCCCGCTCGATTCCACCCTCCTCGCCGGCTGCGGCCCCTGGCGCCTCGACGCCTTCGACAGCGCCAGCGCCCGTTTCGTCGCCCAGATCGGTGGCCATCGGACGCCACTCCTCGATTCGCTCACCGTCACCTCGCCGTTCGACGTCGTCGAACGCTACCGCGCCGGCCACCTCGACGAATTCCCGGCCTTCGACCCGCGCGACGCCGACTCCGCCCGCGCCCTACCCGAAATCCAACAGCTCCGGACCTTTCTCCGCGAACCCGTCATCTCCACCTTCGCCACCTCCGCCCCACCGTGGTCCGACACTCGCCTGCTCGATGCCATCTCCGGCGCCCTCGACCGCCATTGGCTCGCAGCCACGCTCTTTGCCGGTCGAGCCCAGCCCTCCGGACCACTCCCGCCGGTCTACGCCGCTACCCTCGACGCCCAAGCCCTCGCTCCCTTCCCGGGCTTCTCCACCGATCCCGACGCCGACGCGCGCGCCGCCCGCCAGCGCTGGGAAGCCGCCAACGGCCCCGCCCTGGGCACCATCGTCATCGACTTCCCCGCCATCTTCGACCCTCGCTACGCCGCCGCCGCCCACATCGTCCGCCGCCTCGCAACCGTGCTCGGGCCCCAGTTCCAACCCGCAATCGAGCGCTACCCCACCATCGCCGAGCGTATCGAACAGGGCTACTACGGCAACGGCCGGGCCGCCTTCTGGTTCGGGTGGGCAGCCGCGCTCCCTTCCCCCGACCCCCGCGAGGCCCTCCTCCAACTGCACGGTCATGCCCTCGACCCCGCCGCACACCGCCAAATCCTCGATGGCCAGCCCTCCGCCCTCGCCGAACTCCAGCGAAACCTCCTCGCCGGCTTCCCCTCCGGCGTCATCCCCTGGATCCAGCAAACCATCGAAATCTTCCGCCGCCCCGACACCTTCGGACCGACCCCATCACCATTCTGGGATGGCCAGCGCGACATCTCACGTTACCGCGCACCCTGAACAGCCTAGCCGTTCCTCCGAAGCCCCCGCTCCGCAATACTGGGGAATGCATGGACCCCCTTCCCATCGTGCTCTTCACCGCCGGCATCGCACTCCTCATCGTCGGCGCAGAGTCCCTCGTCCGCGGAGCCGGCCACCTCGCGCTCGCCATCGGCGTCTCGCCGCTCGTCGTCGGCCTCACCGTCGTCGCCTTCGGCACCAGCTCGCCCGAGCTCGCCGTCAGCGTCTCCGCCTCCTACGGCGGCCAGGCCGACCTCGCCGTGGGAAACGTCGTCGGTAGCAGCATCTTCAACATCCTCGTCATCCTCGGCGTCTCCGCCCTCGCCGCCCCCCTCGTCGTCCACCAACAGCTCGTCCGTTTCGAAGTCCCCCTGATGATCGCCGTCTCTGCCCTCACCCTCCTCCTCGCGCTCGATGGCGGTATCCAGCCCTGGGAAGGCCTTCTCCTCCTCCTCGGCATCGTCGCCTACACCTGGTGGGCCATCCGCAAAAGTCGCAGCGAATCGAACGAAGTCCGCAACGAATACGAAGCCGAAATCGACCGGCGCCCCGTCGACCCCCGCAACGTCGCGCTCGACCTCCTCCTTATCGTCGCCGGGCTCGGCATGCTCGTCCTCGGCTCCGAATGGTTCACCGATGGCGCCGTCGAAATCGCCGAGTTCCTCGGCGTCAGCGAACTCGTCATCGGCCTCACCATCGTCGCCGCAGGCACCTCCATGCCCGAGCTCGCCACCTCCGTCGTCGCCGCCCTCCGCGGCGAACGCGACATCGCCGTCGGCAACGCCGTCGGCAGCAACCTCTTCAACCTCCTCTGCGTCCTCGGCGCCTCCGCGCTCGTATCCTCCGGCGGGCTCCCAGTCGCCGATTCCGCCCTCCGCTTCGACCTCCCAGTCATGGTCGCCGTCGCCGTCGCTAGCCTCCCGATCTTCTTCACCGGCTACGTCATCACCCGCGCCAACGGACTGCTCTTCCTCGCACTCTACGCCGCCTACACCGCCTACCTCCTCCTCGACGCCTCCGGACACGACGCCCTCGATGCCTACTCCACCGTCATGCTCGGCTTCATCCTCCCCGTCATCGCCATCCTCACCCTCGCCGACGCCGTCCGCTACTACCTCGCCGGCCGCAAAAACCAAAACGCCGGGGCCTGAACCACCCCGGCGTCCGCCGCCGACCACCAGCACCCGACCGTCAGCTCACCTCCACCACCTCGAGGCCCCACACAGGGCGGAACCGCCACGTCCGAATGCCCGCCACCCGGATCTTGTGCTTCTTCAAGAGCTGCTTCACCTGCGGCACCGTCCCCGCCGGCACGTACAGATACAGCGGCCCGATCTTCGACATCGGCAGCCAATCGTTCGCCGCGGCATCATCGGTCAACGTATCCGCCATCTCCACCTCCGCCATCATCCGCAGAAAAAGCCCCGGCTTGTGCACCACCACGATATCGGGCACAAGCTCCCGCCCGTTCGCCTCCCCCACCGATAGCCGCGGCGTCGGCACGTTCACGATCGTCTCGTAATCCGGAAACTCCTCGTTCGGAAAGGGGAACTTCACCTTCGCGATCTCCGCCACCGTCCCCTGATGACGGAGCTCACTGAGCTGCTTCACGGTCACGCGAAAATGCCCTCCGCAGTGGCGCTACCGAAAATTCTACGAGTGGCCCTCCCCTCGGTCGAACGCCCAGCCCCTACGGCCCTGCCGCCGCCACCTCCGGCCGGACCAGCGCCCGGAACTGCTCGAAGTTCGCCGCGAAGCGCTCCGCCAACCCCCGGTACACCCGATCGTACTCGTCCGGGTCCGCCCACATCGCACGCGGGTCCAGCAGCCGCCCATCCACCCCCGGCACCGCCAGCGGCACCTCGAAGCCAAACACCGGATCCCGTCGAAACGCCGCGTCCACCAACCCATCGTTCAAAATCGCCCGCACCATCTTCCGCGTCTCGAGGATCGCGATCCGCTTCCCCACCCCATACCTCCCGCCCGTCCAGCCCGTATTCACGAGCCACGTCTGCGCCCCCGTCATCCGCAGCCGCTGCTCCAACAGCTCCGCATAGACCGTCGGGTTCAGCGCCATGAACGGCGCCCCGTAGCACGGGCTGAACGTCACCTCCGGGTCCTTCAGCCCCACCTCCGTGCCCGCCAACTTGCACGTATACCCCGAAAGAAAATGGTAGAGCGCCTGCTCCGGCGTCAGCCGCGCGATCGGCGGCATCACCCCGAACGCATCCGCAGTCAGCAAAATCACGTGCGACGGGTGCGGCGCCACCGGCTCCAAATAGACGTGCTTCAGCGATTCCAGCGGGTAGCTCCCCCGCGTGTTCTCCGTAATGCTGTCATCGTCCAGGTCCACCTCCCGAGTCTCCTCGTCGAAAATGACGTTCTCCAAAATCGTCCCGAACTCGTGCGTCTGCTCGAAAATGTCCGGCTCAGCCTCCTTCGAAAGCCGGATCGTCTTCGCGTAACACCCACCCTCGATATTGAACACCCCGCGCTCCGTCCACGCGTGCTCATCGTCGCCCACGAGCAGCCGCTCCGGGTCCGTGCTCAGCGTCGTCTTCCCAGTCCCCGAAAGACCGAAAAACAGCGCCGACCTCCCCGTCCGCGGGTCCACGTTCGCCGCCGAATGGAGCGAAAGCGTGCCCTCCAGCGGAAGGTAGTAGTTCATCGCCGTGAAGACCGCCTTCTTCATCTCCCCCGCATACGCCGTCCCAGCGATCAGAATGATCCCCTCCGTCAAATTCAGCGCCACCACCGCATCGCTCCGCACCCCGTCCTCCACACCCTCCAGGTGCAAAAACGGACAGTGAATGATCGTGATGTCCGCCCGCTCGTCGAACGGCCGCTTCTCCGACGGAATGAACATCGTCCGCGCGAACAGCGAGTGATACGCCTGCTCCGTGATCACCCGCACCCTCTTCCGGTGTGCCGGATCCTGCGAGACCACCGTATCCTGCACAAAAATCTCCCGCCCCTGCAGGTACCGCATCGCCTTCGCCACCAACCGCTCGAACGTCTCCACCGGCAACGGCTGGTTGTGCTTTCCCCACCAAACGTGCTCCGAAATCTCCGGCGTCCTCACCACGAACTTGTCCTGCGGGCTACGCCCCGTGCGCTCCCCGCTGAACACCGCGAACGTGCCACCCTGCAACAGCTTCCCTTCCCGCCGCCGCACCGCATACTCGTACAACACCGGCACGGAAAGGTTGTGGTGAATCTCGGCAGCGTTCGCAATGATCGCGCTGCCCACATTGCTCGGCGCCGGGGAAATAGCCATGGCCTCTGCTTCCACTTCCGATCGAGGATTGCCCCCAAGCCTAGCGGAAGCCTACCATTCTGTGAATAGCTCGACTCTCTGCTATAGCCTGAACCGATAATCTCCCGCCCCGCCGTCCATACCCCCTACGCAGCCCGGACACCCACCGGCTCGCCCGTCACCAGCTCCATCAGCGCATCCACCTGCTTCATCAGCGCCGCGAACGCAGGCGTCGGCACGCGCTCCGTCCCCGGAGCCGGCGGGCAGATATACCCCGGCAAAAGCCCATTCCCCACCACATACCGGTCCGCCATCGCCACGCACCCGGCCAGCGTCTGATTACTGTCCAGCGGCTCGTGGTGGCCACCGATCGCCTCGCAGATCCCCTCCGGCAGCTTCCACTTACGGGCCAACCGCTCACCCGTCGCCGCGTGGTCGAAGCCCAACTCCGCCTCCACATCCTCCAGCGAACGGTCCTCCGCCAACGCGCGCGCCACCGCTTGGTCCACCAACGCCGGATCGCTGTAGAACAACGCCAGCCGCCCCATGTTGTGCACGATCCCCGCCGTGAACGCGCTCGGCACATCCACCCGGCGCCCCTCGCCCGCATACTCCGCCGCCCGGAACGCCACCGCGATCGAATGCCGCCAAAACACCTCGATCCGGAAAAGGGCGTTCAACGCGTCCGGCGCATACGCCCCAGCGATCGCCCCGCTGATCGCCAGATTGCGCGCCTGAACGAACCCCAACGTCACCAACGCCTGCTGCACCGACGTAATCTCTCGCATCCGCCGGTAGGCAGCCGAATTCACCACCCGCAGAATCCGGCTACTCAAGCCCGGATCCGCCGAAATCACCAGCGCCAAATCCGACGCCGATGCCTTCGGGTCCTGCGCCACCTGGATAACCCGCAGCGCAACCGCCGGAAGCGGCGGCAGCGCCTCCACCGCAGCCACGACGTCGATCCCCGCACCCGTACGTTCCTGCATCGCTCCACGCCCCTCCCCGACGAGGTTCTCACCCCAGTGTCCCCCTTCCTCCCCCCCAACCACATCGGGGAGTTCCCCGTTTCCCCTGCCGGCAGTTCCCCGACCTTCGCCCCCGCCCGCTCCCGCTAGAGCGGAATATTCCCGTGCTTCTTCGGCGGATTCCGATCAGCCTTGTTCTGGAGCATCTCCAGCGCGCGCACGATCTTCGGACGCGTCTGCCGCGGATCGATCACATCGTCGATGAACCCGCGCCCCGCAGGAATGTACGGGTTCGCGAACTTCTGCCGATACTCCTCGATCAGCTCCTTTCGCCGCGCCTCCGGATCCGGCGCCTGCGCAATCTCGTCCCGATACACCACATTCGCCGCACCATCCGGCCCCATCACCGCAATCTCCCCCGTCGGCCAGGCAAAGTTCATATCCCCCCGCAGGTGCTTCGACGACATCACCAAGTAGGCCCCGCCGTACGCCTTTCGCAACACCACCGCCACCTTCGGCACCGTCGCCTCGCTGTACGCGTACAGCAGCTTCGCCCCATGCGTAATGATCCCGTTGTACTCCTGCGACGTCCCCGGCAAATAGCCCGGAACATCCACCAACGTCACCAGCGGGATATTGAAACAATCGCAAAACCGAACGAACCGCGCCGCCTTCCGGCTCGCATTGATGTCCAGCGAACCCGCCAAATGCATCGGTTGATTCGCCACGAACCCCACACTCCGACCCCCCATCCGGCCGAACCCCACCACAATGTTCGGCGCGAACGCCTCCTGCACCTCCAGAAAATCCCCGTCGTCCACGATCCGGACAATCACCTCGCGCACGTCGTACGGTCGGTTCGGCTCCGCAGGCACGATCGTCAGCAGATCCTCCTCGATCCGATTCACATCATCGTTCGTCGGCACGAACGGCGGGTCCTCCGCATTGTTCGAAGGCAAGAACGAAAGCAATCGCCGAACCTCGGCCAGCGTCGCCTCCTCCCCCGCGATCGCGAAATGCGCCACCCCGCTTCGCGACGCGTGCACATCCGCCCCACCCAGCGTCTCCTGCGTCACCTCCTCCCCCGTCACCGACTTCACCACGTCCGGCCCCGTGATGAACATATAACTCGAGCCCTCCGCCATGAACACGAAGTCCGTGATCGCCGGACTGTACACCGCACCCCCCGCGCACGGCCCCATGATCACACTGATCTGCGGCACCACCCCACTCGCGAGCGTGTTCATCGCAAAAATCTCGCCAAAGCCCCGCAGGCTCTCCGGACCATCCTGAATGCGCGCCCCACCCGAATCCTGAATGCCGATGATCGGCGCCCCCGTCATCATCGCCAGGTCCATCACCTTCAGGATCTTCTCCGCCACCGCCTCGCTCAGCGACCCGCCCGCCACCGTAAAGTCGTACGAAAACACGTACACCGGCCGCCCATCCACCTTCCCCCAGCCCGTCACCACCGCCTCCACATTCCCACCCGCCAGCGAGCCCCGCGGCCGCATCAGCATATCCAGCTCCTCGAACGTCCCCGGATCCAACAACAGATCGATCCGCTCGCGCGCCGTCAGCTTCCCGCGCGCGTGTTGCGCCTCGATCCGCTTCTCGCCACCGCCCAGCGCGGCAGCTTCCTTCAGGGCGATCAACTGCTGGAGCTTCTGCTCAGCCGTCAACTGTTCCGTCATCCTGGCCTCGGCTCGTAGGGGAATCTCGGCCCGCTCGCCAGCTGTTCATGTCGCGGGCCTGCACCGCGAAGATACCACCCGCCGCACTCCCGGGCGATTCACGAACCCCCGGCCGCCCCAGCCTCCGCCGGCTCCGCCCAAAACCGCCCGTTCTCCCGTGCATTTCGCCCCGGGCGCCGCGGCCCCTCCGCCAAAATCCTCACCACCTCCGACCAGGCGCTCGCGAACCCCAACGGCGCACCCAGCGCCGCCTCCGCCTCCTCCACCGTCATCGAATCCAGGAACCGCTCCCCGAAATAGTCCAGGCTCGGCCGCGGCAGAATGTAACAATCCGGCGCGTCCACCCCACGCACCTGGTCCACATAATCCTTCCCGCAGACCAGCCCGCTGACGTTCACCCGCTCCCCGAACACCCGGTTCGTCACCCCACGCACCTCCACACACGCCCCGCTCGCCTCGGAGAACTCCCGCGCCACCGATGCCAGCGTCGGCGCCATCAGCCGCGCCGTGCCGATCACCGCCCGCTTCCCCGCCAGGCGCCGGCGCAGCCCCTCGTCCCGAAGCCTCCGCCGCGTCCGCGCCCAATCATCCAGCATCCGCCGCACCATCCCGATGCCATTCTCGTACTGCGGAAACCCGTCGTACGCCCGCGCCGATGGCACCGGCAGCCCAGCCGTCATGTAGTACTCGTCGCTACACTGCACCACCGTCGCCCCGAACTTCCGCCGAAACTCCCGCTGGAACGGCCGCACCAACCCGATCACCTCCCGCGCGTACGCCGGCGTCGGTCGCTCCAACGGAATACCGTCCCGCTCCATCGCCCACTCCTCCAGCCGCGGGCTCGCCCCCACCGGCACCACGCTCACCGTCAGCACCGTCGGGTAGAGCGCCCCGAGCTCCGCCACCGACCGCGCCAAATGCTCACCATCGTTCACCCCCGGGCAGAGCACGATCTGCGTGTGCGCCTGGATCCCCAGCTCCCCCAACCGGCGCAGCTGCGCCAGAATGTCCGGCGCCTCCGGGTTCGCCAACATTCGGCGCCGCAGCCCCAGCTCCGTCGCATGCACCGAAACATTCAGCGGACTCAGCCGCTGCTCCTCCAGCCGCGCCCAGTCCTCCTCCGTCAAATTCGTCAGCGTCACGAAATTCCCGTGCAAGAACGAGAGCCGGTAATCGTCATCCTTCACGTACAACGTCTTCCGCATCCCCCTCGGAAGCCCCTTCAGAAAACAGAAAAAGCAGTTGTTGTTGCAGAGCAACACCTCGTCCCACGTCGCCCGCTCGAATTCCCAGCCGATGTCCTCGTCGATCGCCTTCTCGAACACAATCAGGTCGTCCAGTCCGTTCGCCTTCCGGACCAGCACCTCCACCTCCGGCTCCGCCGCATAGAACTGCACATCCACCACATCCCGAGGAACCCTCCCATTCACCCGCAGCACCGCATCGCCTGGTTCGAGCCCCGCCAACGCAGCCAGCGAACCCGGCCGCACCCCGCTGATGATCCCAGGCCCAGGAGTCTTTCCCACAGCTCGATTATCCCACGGAACCGGCCCGCGGCCCCGGCCCGCACCGCCCCCTCACCCCGCTCCGCGCCACGGCCCGCACCCTCACTACACTGCCGCCACGTCCCCAACCAGCTCCCGAATGCGCGCCTCCACCGCATCCACCGAAAAATCCGGCGTCGAAGCACCCGCCGTCAGCCCGATCCGCTCCACCCCCACGAACCAAGACGCCTCCAGCTCCTCCGGACCCTCGATATGGAACGCACGCGTGCCCTGCTCCTCCGCTACCTCCCGCAAATGCCGCGTGTTCGCACTCTTCCTCCCGCCCACCACGATCATCACGTCCACCTCACGGGCCAGCGCCGCCGCCGCCTCCTGCTGACCCGTCGTCGCATGGCAGAGCGTGTTCACCACATGAATCTCGAAATTGAAGTCCCGCCGCAACAGCATCAGATTCGCCACGAACTGGGCGAAATCCTCCATCTTATGTGTCGTCTGCGCCATCACCCCGATCTTGTTCGGAAAACCACCGGGAAACTCCTCCACCAATCGTCGCAAGCTCCCGAGATCCGCCTGCGGCACCACCGTCGCGTTCTGCTCCCCGTTCGGCCCACCCGTCCACCCCAGAATACCCCGCACCTCCTTGTGCCCCGGGTCACCGAAGATCAGAACATGCCACCCTTCCCGAGCGAACTTCTGCCCATACCGTTGCGCCCGCGTCACGATCGGGCACGTCGTATCGATAATCTCCAGCCCGCTCGCCTGCAGCTCCTTCACCACCCGCTCCCCCACCCCGTGCGCCGTGATCGCCACACGGCCCCGCCTCACCCGCTCCGCCGTCGCCCGGCCGATATCCCCCTCCACCTCGTCCGGACCCGGCAACTGAACCACCCCCCGCTCCTCCAGCGACCGCACCACGTGCGGGTTGTGAACGATCTCCCCCACACTGAAAACCGGCCGTTCCGGCGAAGCCTCCTCCTCCATAATCTGCACCGCCCGCCGAACGCCCATGCAGAACCCCATGTCACTCGCCCGGATAATCTCGACCATCGTGCCCCCCTGGCGAACCGCCGCTATCACTCCCAGTATAGGGAGCCACATATTCCGGTGGTAACAGCGCGCGGATGGCTTCGAAAATCCGCTCCGTGAGGGCGCTCACCTGCTCCTCGCTCGGGCGCCGCACCGCCGCCACCCGAATCGGCTCCCCGATCGTCACCGAAAACCGCGGCCGGCGCAGCAACACCAACGGATTCCGCAACCGCTCCGTGCCAGTCACCGCACACGGCAGCACCGGCGCCCCCGTCCGCAGCGCGATCAGCGCCGTCCCCGGGTGGGGCCGCCCCAAATACCCCGTGCGCGACCGCGTCCCCTCCGGGAACATCCCCAACACGCCCCCCTGCCGCAGAATCCGCTCCGCATTCAGCATCGCCCCAAGGTCCGCCTCGAACCGCCGCACCGGAAACGCACCCCATAGCCGCGGAATCACCCCGAACGGATACCGGAACAGCTCCACCTTCGCCATCCACCGGATCCGCCGCCGCGCCACCCCAGCCCCCACGATCGGCGGATCCGCATTGTTCAAATGGTTCGAAACCACGATCAATCCCCCCTCCAGCGGCACGTGCTCCCGCCCACGCACCTCCCATCGCGTCACCAACCAGAGCGCCCCACGCAACACGTACGTGCAGCCCCAATAGAACGGCGGCACGAACGTCTCCCACCGCAACCGCGGAACCTTCACGCGCATCCCAACAACTCCAGGGCGTAGCGGATAACCTCCTCCAGCGAGAGGTCCGTCGTATCGATCACCAGCGCATCCTCAGCCGGCCGGAGCGGGCTCGCCGCTCGTGAACTGTCCAGCCGGTCCCGCAGATCGATATCCCGCCGAGCCTCGGCCGCCTCCTGCGGCAGCCCCCACTGCCGCGCCTGCAGACTCCGCCGCGCCGCCCGCGCCTCCGCCGAAGCCTCCAGAAACAGCTTCACCGGCGCATCCGGCAACACCACCGTCCCGATATCCCGCCCCGCCAGAATCGCCGGACCCCGCGCCGCGATCGCCCGCTGCGCCGCGACCATCGCCTCCCGCACCGAAGGCAGCGCACTGTACGCGCTCACATGGTGCTCCACCTCCGGCTCCCGCAGCCGGCCCGTCACATCCCTCCCCCCCAAGAGAATCCGCGTCTCCGCACCCGCCTCCGCACGAATGTCCAGCGTCCGGGCCAACCTCCCAGCCGCCTCGTCCTCGGCCGGTACCCCAGCCTCCAGCGCAGCCAACGTCACCGCCCGATACATCAGGCCCGTGTCCAAAAACAAAAACCCGAATCGCCGCGCCAGCGCCATCCCCAACGAACTCTTCCCCGACGCAGCCGGCCCGTCGATCGCGATCGGCCAGGGAACACAGCGCTCCATCGTCATCGCCGCGATGGTAAACGACCCCGCGGTTCCGTCCTATCCGCCGCCGCAGCCGCCGCCCGCCCCGCCCGGTACAGCGCAGCCACCTCCTCCGGAGTCAGCTCGCGGAACGCCCCGCTCCCCAGCGCCCCCAACCGAAGCGGCCCCACACGCAGCCGCCGCAACACCACAACCCTCCGGCCCAGCGCCGCGAGCATCCGCCGGATCTCCCGGTTCCTCCCTTGCCGCAACGTCACCAGCAGCCAAGCCCCCGCCCCTTCCCCCAGCTCTGGGTCCGGCGGCGGCTCCACCGGCTTGGCCGAAACCGCCCGCAGCCGCTCCCCGTCCACCTCCATGCCCCGCACCATCCGCTCCAAGTCCCGCAGCGAAACCGCCGCATCCACCCCGACCAGATACTCCTTCTCCACCTGGTACCTTGGATGAGTCAGCAAGTCCGTCAGGTGCCCATCGTTCGTCAAGATCACCAGCCCCTCGCTCTCCAGGTCCAGCCGGCCAACCGGGTGCAGCTGCACATCCCCCACCGGAACCAGATCGAGCACCGTCTCCCGCCCCCGGTCGTCCCGCGCCGTCGTCAAGAACCCCCGCGGCTTGTTCAACAGAAAATACCGATACCGCTCGTGCCGAACCGGCTCCCCATCCACCAAAATCTCGTCCGTCTCCGGGTCCGCCCGCGAACCCAGCGTCGTCACCACCTCCCCGTTCACCCGCACCCGCCCCGCGCGGATCAACTCCTCCGCCTGCCGGCGCGATGCCACCCCCGCATTCGAAAGAATCTTCTGCAACCGTTCCACTGCCACACCACCAGTCCACACCCTCCCGCTCACCGACGCAAGATCCGCCACCCGACCCTGCCCGATGCCCCGCCCTCAGCGCGCAATCAGCGGCGCCGCACCCAGATGCGCCCCCGCATCCACGATCAGGAGCTCGCCCGTCACCAGGTCCGCACCCTCGATGAACCAGACCGCAGCCTGCGCCATCTCCTCCGGCGTGCCCGCCCTGCGGAGCGGCGTCGTCCGCTCCTGTTGCGCCAGCGCGGCCTCGTACGCAGCATCGCCCAGCCCACCGCGCAGCCAACGCCCTTGGATGAACCCCGGGCAGATCGCATTCACCCGGATCTCCGGACCCAACGCCCGCGCCAACGAGAGCGTCATCGTATTCAACGCACCCTTCGAAGCCGCATACGCTATCGAGCTCCCAATGCCCATCACCCCCGCAATCGACGAAACGTTCACGATCGCCCCCCGCCCCTGCGCCTTCATCTGCGGCACCACCGCCCGCGTCATCAGGAACGCACCCACCACGTTCACCGCATAGATGCGCTGAAAATCCTCCGCGCTCAGCCCCTCCAGGTCCGCGTGATTCACGAACCTCGTCGCCCCCGCATTGTTGATGAGGCCATCGATCCGTCCCCAACGCTCCACCGCAGCCTGCGCCATCCGTCGACAGTCCCCGTCGTTCGAAACATCCGCCCGCACGAGCAACGTCTCCACCCCGAGCGCCTCGCAGGCGGCCTGCGTCTCCCGAGCTTCCGCCTCCGACTTCGTGTAATTGATCACCACATTGCAGCCCTTGCTCGCCAGCAACCGCGCGCACGCCGCCCCCACCCCCGTCGCCGACCCCGTCACGATCACCACGCCCCCGCGGATGTCCATCGAAACCCACCTCCTGCTCGGAAACCTCGCCCGCTCCCGGCGCCCGCAGTCTACCCGCCCCTACACACCCAGCAAACCCCAGCAGCCACCCTCAGGACGCTCCCCCCGCCCCCCGAAGCGCCCGCACCAGCATCCACGCCCGCTGGAACGCCGTCAGGTTCGAAAGCACCGCCAGCACCACCACCGCCGCCGTTAGCCACCCCAGCAAAAGCCCCAGCCCCAACACCGCGACCCGCTCCTGCCGCCGGAACAGCCCCTCGCGCATCTGCACACCCTCCACCTCCGCCCGCGCGCGGAGGTAGCTCACCGCCACACTCCCCAGCAGCGCCGCATAACACCCCGCCACCTGCCACTCCTCCCCCCGCTCGCCGAAGTACCACGCGCACCCCGCCAACACCACCGCCTCGCTCGCCCGGTCCAGCACCGCATCGAACACCGCGCCATACGCGCTCGCCCTACCCGTCGCCCGAGCAACCGCCCCGTCCACCAAATCCAGCGCCGAAAACAACAGATACACCACCCCCGCCGCGAAGAGATCCCCCCGTGCCACCAGAACCGCCGCCACCACGTTCCCCAGCGCACCCGTCAGCGAAACCATGTTCGGCGTAACGCCCAGCCGACCGACCGAACGGCCAATCGCGTCCTGCACGTCCTGCGGTAGTCGCGTCGGCAGCAGCGAAATCCCCATCAGCGGCCCAACCCGATGACCGCCGCCCGTCGCGCCCGCGTCTCCGCCACCTGTTGGCGCTCGTAAAGGAGCCGCTCGTAATACGACATCACCCGGTGAGCCACATTGTCCCAGCTATAGTGCCGCGCCAGCTCCCGCCCCCGCGCCGCCATCCGGTCCCGAAGCGCAGGATTCCGCAATAGCCGCACCACCGCCTCCGTGATCGCATCGGCGTCCTTCGGACGGACCAGCAGCCCCTCCATCTCGTGCGTCAACACCCCAGCGAACCCCTCGATATTGCTCGCCACCACCGCATCGCCCGCCGCCAGCGCCTCCAACAGCACAATCCCTTGGCTCTCGTTCCCCGTATTCGGCGCGCAAAACACCGTCGAGCTCCGGTGATAGCGCGGCAGATCCGCGTACGGGACATTCGGCCGAAACACCACATCCGGGAACGGCGCCATCACCCGCTCGTACCGCGAAAAATCCCCCGCCCCGACCACGATCAGCCGCGTGTTCGGCTCCAGCTGACGAATCCGCAAATACGCCTTCAAAAGATACTTCAGCCCCTTCCGCTTCTCCGGCCTCCCAACGAACAGAATGTTCCTCTTCCCGTCCATGAACTCCGGCAACGGCTCCGCCGGCCCCGCAAAATGCTC
>NZ_DAOUBJ010000152.1:0-10549 GCF_034432735.1 Tepidiforma sp.
CTCCGAATCGGCAACTTCCCCGGCGAACTCCCCCTCCGCGCAGGCGACCGCATCCGCCTCCTCCGCTCCGCAGCACCCCTCCAGAGTCCGCCCCAAGGCCAACCACCCGAGCTCCCCTGCAGCCACCCCGAAGCCCTCCAGACCATCGCCCAAGGTACCCCGGTCGCCATCGACGACGGCAAATTCACCGGCACCGTCGTCGACGCCTCCCAGACCTGGATCGAGCTTCTCCTCGAAACCCCCATCGGGCGCCGCCTGCGGCTTCGGCCCGGAAAAGGCCTCAACCTCCCCAGCATCACCCTCCCCCTCCCCGCCCTCACCACCTCCGACATCGCCAGCCTCGATATCGCCGCCGGCTTCGCCGACCTCCTCGGCTACTCCTTCGTCCACACCCCCGCCGATATCGCCCAGCTCGCCACCCAACTCGAAGCCCGCGGACTCCACGATCGCGGCATCGTCGCCAAAATCGAAACCCGCGCCGCCGCCCAAAACCTCGTCCCTATCCTCCTCGAAGGCCTCCGCCGGCCCGCCTTCGGCATCATGATCGCCCGCGGCGACCTCGCTATCGAAGTCGGCTGGGACGACCTCGCCCTCTACCAGGAAGCCATCCTCTGCCTCGCCGAAGCCGCCCACATCCCCGCCATCTGGGCCACCCAAGTGCTCGAAACCCTCGCCCGCCACGGAATGCCCGCCCGACCCGAAATCACCGACGCCGCCGCCGCCACCCGGGCCGATTGCGTCATGCTCAACAAAGGCCCCCACGTCGCCGCTGCCGTTCGTTTCCTCGACCGCCTCCTCTCCTCGGAGCACCGCCACCGGCAGAAAAAACGCGAACTCTTCACTCAATTCATCGCCCTCGAAGAAGCCGAACGCCCCAACGAGCTCGCACCCTCGACCATCTTCTACGGCAGTTAACCGGCCCTACCCACCATTTCCGCTATGAAGCTCATCGTCGCCGCGCTCGTCGCCTCCGGAATCGCCTGGCTGGCCGCACTCCTCGTCGATGCCGCCGAGCTGCTCGCCCCCGTCGGCGCAGATCGATAGCCGCCTACTTCCCAAAATCCCGCGGGACATCCACCTGTCCCGGCGCCCTCCCCGGGGCGATGAGCTCCACCAGCCGGCCCACCAGCGCCTCCCACGAAAACCGGCGCGCATGCTCCGAAGCCGCCAGCCCCATCGAACGCCGCATCCCCTCGTCACCCAACAACCGCCGAATGGCACCCGCCAGCGCCTCTGGCCGCCCGGGCGCAACGTGCAGACCGCACACCCCCGCAGGCACCAGCTCCGCCGGCGCCGAGCCGCCCACCACCACCGACGGCACCCCGCACGCCATCGCCTGAAGCACAACCTGCCCGAACGTATCCGTCTCGCTCGGAAACACGAACACGTCCGCCGAAGCGAACGCCTCCGCCAACTCCACCCCGCGCAGATACCCCGTGAACGTCACCGGCTTCCCCGCGAACAGCCCCTCCAAGCGCGCGCGCTCCGGTCCATCGCCCACCAGCGCCAGCCGAATACTCGGCAGCTCATCGAAAAGCCCGGCTAGCGCATCCAGCCGCTTCTCCTTCGCCAGCCGCCCCACGAAGAGCACCAACGGCTTCCCAGTCTCGCCGCCCGTCAACCGCGCCCGCATCGCCTCGCTTCGCCGCCCCGGATGGAACAGCCCCGTATCCACCCCCCGGCCCCACGTCTCCAGCCGGGGATATCCCCGGCGAGCAAGCTCCTCCCGCACGAACTCCGTCGGGCAGAGCGTCCGGACCGACCGCTCGGCCATCCGCCGGAGCAAGAACTCCGCCGCGCCCACCAACCGGTGCATTCCGTAGGTCTGTAAATAGCGCGGCATATCCGTCGTGTAGATATGCAAAAGCCGCGTCCCCCGCGGCACCGCCAACGCCACCGTCGCCCCCACCGGGCCCGGAGTCAGCACGATAACGCCGTCCCAACGGCCCCGCGCGAGCCGCACCGCCCGGTCCAGCTCCCACCCCAGCCGAAGCTCAGGATAGAGCGGCAGCGGCACCGAACCGAGCCGCGCAACCCGCGCCCCGTCCAGCATCCCCGGCCCAGGCCCTGGCGCCACCACCCGCACCGTATGACCCAGCCGCACCAGGACCCGCGCGATCGTCGCAGCCGTGTCCGAAACTCCATCGATCTTCGGCGCAAACGAATCCGTCGCCACCAGCACCCTCACCGGTCCGCGGCTCCCGCTGCCACCATCCGGCACCGGTTCGTCGTGAACCCCGCTGCCGTCCAAGCCTCATGGTCGAGCGCACCCGGCGCATCGAACACCACCCGCCCGCACATCAGCCCCGCTGCCATCGCCGGCTCCACCGCCCGCACCCAGTCCGCTCGGTGCGCAACGACCAGCCCCGTCGCCCCGGCCAGCGCCTCTCCCGCCGAACCAGCGACCATCACCCCCGGCGCTACCCTCACCAACGGGTCGAATCCCCGCACCCTCGCCCCGCGCGCCCCGAGGAGCTCGGCCAGCCGGAGCGCCGGCGAGGCGCGGAGATCGTCCGTACCAGGTTTGAACGCCAGCCCCAGCAACGCAATCTCCCGCCCGCCGAGCCCGCCCAGCGCTGCCTCCAGCCACTCCACCGCCCGGCCCGCCCGTTCGCGGTTCACGTCCAGCGTCGCGCGCAACTGTCGAAGCACCACCCCCCGCGTCGCAGCCACGTACTCCAGCGCCGCCGCGTCCTTCGGCAGACAGTGCCCCCCGAACCCCAGACCTGGCACCAAATACGCCCGCTGACCGATCCGCCGGTCCGCCTTCAACACCTCGAACAACCGCTCGACGTCCGCACCGAACGCCGCCGCGCAGTCCGCCATCTCGTTCGCAAAGCTCACCGACGTCGCCAAGAACGCGTTCGCCGCATACTTCGCCAGCTCCGCCGTCACCCGGTCCATCCGCAGCACCGGCGCATCCAGCCCATCGAACAGCCGCCCCGCCCGCTCGCCAGCACGCTCGTCGTTCGCCCCGATCACCACCCTGTCCGGCTCGCGAAAGTCCTCCCACGCCCGTCCCTCCCGCAGAAACTCCGGCACATGCACCACCCGGAGGTCGCCTCGCCCCGCCGCCCGCAGCGCCGCTTCCAGCCGGTCCCCCGTTCCCGGCGGCACCGTCGAACGCGTCACCACGATGCCGCCCCTGCCCGTCACCCGCGCCGCGAACTCGCCCGCCGCCATCAGCTGGCGAAGATCCGGTTCGCCACTCGGGAGCGGCGGCGTATCCACGCACAACACCGTCGCGTCGAAATCCCCCGGCGCCACCGACCGCTCGAACCGCAGCTGCCGAAGCCGGAGCGCCGTCTTCAAGGCCGCCCGCAGCCCCGGTTCAGCTTCCCGCAACCGCCCCTGGCGCAGAGCAGCCACCCGCTCGGCATCGGTATCCACCCCCGTCACCGCGTGCAGGAGATGCGCCAGCCCCACCGCCGTCACCGCCCCGATGCGCCCCACCCCGACCACGAGCACCCGGTCACCAGTCACAGCCATGCTCCTCGTGAGATGCCACCATCCTCCCCGCCCCCGGTTGTCGCCCCGTTCACGAGGCGCGAACGTATCGTTAAGAACCGAGCACCCGGCCCCCCAGCACACGCTCCGTTCATCCGCCCCTGCTCAGCTCATCGCATGGTCCTCTTCATCACCCGAAAATTCCCACCCGCCATCGGCGGCATGGAAGAGTTCTCCCTCCAGCTCGTCCGCCACTACCCCGCCCCATCCCAACTGTGCGCCCTCCGCCGCGGGCAACGCTGGCTGCCGCTCTTCGTCGCACATGCCGCATGGCGCTGCCTCACCCTCCGCGGACACATCGCCGCCATCCACCTCGGCGATGGCCTGCTCACCCTCGCCGCACCCCTCTTCCAGCTCCTCGGGCGCGCCCCCGCATTCGTCACCGTCCACGGTCAGGATGTCAGCCGGCGCATCCCCGGCTATGGCCTCCTCCTTCGTGCCACCCTGCGTGCCCTCGGCCCCGAGCGCGTCGTCGCCGTCAGCTCCGCCACCGCCAGCATCGTCGAAGCTCGATTCGGCTTCCGGCCGCGCATCATCCCGAACGGCGTCGATGTCGCCCGCTTCGCCCGCATCCAACGCCCCGCAGACCCAGCAGCAGCCCGCGCCGCCCTCGGACTCCCCACCACCGGTCCACTCATCCTCACCACCTGCCGCCTCGTCGAACGCAAAGGCATCGCCTGGTTCGCCCAACACGTCCTGCCCCAACTTCCCGGCGACGTCACCTTCGCCGTCGTCGGCGATGGGCCCGAAGCACCCCGCCTGCGCGCCATCGCCGCCCGCGATCCCCGCCTCCGGCTCCTCGGCCAGCTCCCGCCAGATGCCATCGACCGCCTTTACGCCTGCGCCGACCTCTTCGTCGCCCCAAACATCCCCGTTCCCGGCCGGCCCGAAGGCTTCGGAATCGCCCCCGCCGAAGCCGCCGCCGCCGGCCTGCCAGTCCTCGCAGCTCGCCTCGAGGGACTCGTCGATATGGCCCTCCTCACCGGCGCACGGCTCGCCGAGGCAGCCAACCCCGGCGCCTGGGCCCACGCAGTCCGCGAAGCACTCACCTCCCCGCCGTGGCCGTCCCACCGCCCTCGCGACTGGAGCGACGTCGCCGCCGACTACGCTCGCCTGTTCGAAAGCGCCACACCAGCTCGTCGGCGGTTCGCGCACCGCCACAGCGCCGAAGCCCCGTAGAAGCCCGCCAGCAACGCCGCGTCCACCAGCACACTCGTCGCCCGGGCAACCACCGCCACCGCCAGCGCCGCCGAAACCCCGAGCTCTTGCCCCAACAGCGCCACGATCACGCTCTCCCGAACACCAGCGCCCGATGGTGCGAACGGCGCCACATACCCGGCCATGCTCGCCAGGCAAAACACCGCCGCACCCTCCTCCCAGCGCCCCAGCGGCCAAGGACTCACCACCACCGCCGTCACGTGGAACGCCAACCCCGCAACCACCGCCGCTGCCGTCATCGCCACGAACGCGACCGTCGCCCGCCGCGGCGAAATGGCCGCCGCCTCGTGCATCCCGCCCTTGCCGAAGCGCCCGCTCAGCCGCCGGACCAGCGCCGGTCGCGTCCCCACCACCACGAGCGACAGCGCAGCGGCGCCCGCCAGCCCGGCGATCGCCACCCACTCCCTCCCGAAAGCCGGCACGGCCATCGCCGCCGCCGCCGCCACCCCAGACGCCAGCCCCAGAACCTGATCCACCCAGAGCAACGCCGCCACCGCCGGCGGCGCCATCCCCGCCTCTCGCAGCGCCAGCAGCTTCCCCGCGGGCCCCGTCGGCGGCCCCGGAACGTACCGAGCGACCCACCCCCGCGCAAACGACCGCAACCACAACAGACCATCGCCCTCAGGCCACCACCCGGCACCCAACACCCGCCACGCCCACGCCAAGATCGCCACCTGGAAGACCATCGCCAAGATCGCCCAAGCCAGAGCGTCCAGCGCCCAACCCCGGTGATTCGCGGCCAACTGCCCCGCGGCCGCCGCCACCCCCACCACCAGCGCACCCACCGCCACCGCCTGCAACAGCAAAGCGACCGCTCGCAACCTCATCGCCGCGCCGCCTCGCCCCACCCCCTCGCAGCCACAGCGCACGCCTCCAGATGCACCACCGCGAAGCTCGTCACCTCCACCCTCTCCCTCCCAAGCAACCTCCCCCCATCCATCGACGCCAACGACAGGATCTCGCGCCCCCGCACCTCCGCCCGGATCGGCGAGACCCCGTAATTGACCACGTGAAGCTCCAACCCGTGATCACCCTCCCACAGATCGACATACCCCGGCCCGGATAGCTCCACCTGCACCGGATTCATCGCCGCCAACAGCCGTCGCGTCGAATCCGGCATCGACACGCGCAAAAAGCGCCCCCCGAACACCAGCCGCATCAGCAAGTCCAGCCGGTCGACGAAACGCCGCACGTGCACCCGGCTGTAGTAGCCATCCACAACCCGCGGACCCACGACCCGCACCACCGGCTCCAGCGGCCCGCCAAGCCAGCCCAACAGCCTCCCCTTCGGAACCGCCAGCCCCAGCTCCGCGAATCGCATCACCCGACCTCGGAACCACCCCGGGGGCGCCACGCCCCCCGGAACCAGCAGACACCCGAGATCGCGCGGATCGTGCCGCTCACCGATTACCTGGAACGGAATGCCCGCACCCACCAGCGCCTGGATCACCGCCAGGTAGTCATCCTCGCCGCCCGGATAGAGATCACCCCGCCAGCCAACCGCATCGGGCACGAACACGCCGACCCGCGCCGCCTCCCGCCGCCGGCCTCCCGCCTCCACCAGCGCCGCGTAAGCCGCCACCACCTGCCCGAACGCCCCCACCCGCACGTCGTCCGAACCAGGCTCCAGGAGCGTCCAGCGCCCACCCACCACGTACTCCGAAGCCCGTAGCACCGGCGCCCCGCCCGCCGCAAATCCCTCGGCGGCGATCCGCGCGAACACCTCCGGCGGCGGCGGCCCATCCACCCCGATCCCCCGCTCGTACGCGATCGAGAGCGCCGGCGCACCCGGTCGGAGCGCCCCCAGCAGCTTGAACGTCCCCGCGTTCTGAACCAGCGTCCGGCCCCCCGCCCGCGGCGACTGCAGATTCTCCACGAACAACCAATCCATGAACCCCGCAATCGCAGGGAGGTCCACCCCGAACACATGGAACGTATTCACGTTCACCCCGCCCACCGTGTTCGTCACGAACTTCGTCTCTGGGTACACCGCCCGCACCTCCTCAACGATCCCCCGGAGAAAGGCCGTCAGCGTCCCCGCCCGCCAAGCCGCGAACCGCCGCGCCGCCTCGTCACGGCCCGGGCGAAACAACCGCGGAAGCGGCAGCACCGAAAGCCCCGCCGCCTCCTGCCACACCGAAAACCGCTCCCGACACCGCTCGCAAGCACACCCCGCAAACGCCGTGTAATCCCGCGAAAGCGGGATCGGCATCCCCCCGAACGCACAATTATCGAAAAACAACACATCCGCCCCCCGGTCACACGCGTCCAGACACCGCTCCAGCACCCACGCCCGCCAGCTCTCCTCGTTCAAACACGTGAACGCCCGCCCGTTGTAGTACGGGATCCGCTTCCCCTTCGGCGTCACCGCATACCACCCCTTCCGCGCGAACGAACCGAGCGGCGCCGCATTCGAAGGCTGAATGTACGCCGCTGCCATCATGCCCAGGTCGTGGCAGATCCGCGCCGCCCGTTCGAAAGCTCGCCAATCCGCCGCCTCCAACTCCGGCGGCAGCCCCCAGTTGTAGCTCGAGAACACGCAGTTCACCCCGCCCCTATCCCGCAGCCACCGGAGCCGCTCCGCATCGTAGGCCCGCCAATACGCCACCCTGTCCACCTCACGGCCGAACCCCTTCATCCGATGAATCAGCATGCTCCCCTGGCCCGCCCAGTAATACGCCGGCACCAGCAGACCGCCTCGCGCCGGGCGCCAACTCCTCCCATTCGCTCCCACACCCGAAGCCTCCCCCACCACCGTTTGCATCCCGTTGTCGCACCATGAACGACCGATGAACACCCCAGACCCCCGCCTTGACGCCCGCACCTACCGGGCGGAACAATCCCACTGCTTCGAGAAGGAGGAGCCCTACACCCCATGAACGTCAAAGCCGCAGTCCTCTACGCCCCCAATCAGCCCCTCTCCATCGAGGAGATCGAACTCGACGAACCCCAGGCCGGCGAAGTCCTCGTCAAAACCTCCGTCACCGGCGTCTGCCACTCCGACCTCCACTTCATGGAAGGCAAGTGGCTCTACCCCATGCCCGTCGTGCTCGGCCACGAAAGCGCCGGCGTCGTCGAAAAAGTCGGCCCAGGAGTCACCAACGTCAAAGAAGGCGACCGCGTCGTCGTCGCCTTCGTCCAATCCTGCGGCACTTGCAACCGGTGCGTCACCGGACGGCCCAACCTCTGCGAAAACACCCAAGCCCTCAACCGCATGGGCCGCGTCAAACTCAAAGGCCAGCCCATCATGCAGTTCGCCGGCATGTCCGCCTTCGCCGAATACCAGCTCGTCAGCGCCAACGCCTGCGTCCACGTCCCCGAAGGCGTCCCCATGCAGGCCGCGGCACTCGTCGGCTGCAGCGTCATGACCGGCGTCGGCGCCGTCACCAACACCGTCAAGCTCCAGGCCGGTCAAACCGTCGCCGTCGTCGGCTGCGGAGGCGTCGGCCTCAACATCATCCAAGGCGCCAAAATCGCCGGAGCCTCCCGCATCATCGCCGTCGACCTCGTCGAATCCAAACTCGCCGCCGCCAAAGAATTCGGCGCCACCGACGTCGTCGATGCCTCCAAAGGCGACGCCGTCCAACAAGTCCTCGCCATGACCAACGGCGGCGTCGACTACGCCTTCGAAGCCATCGGCCTCATGAAAACCGCCCAGCAATGCTTCGAAATGGCCCGCCGCGGCGGCCAAGCCGTCATCGTCGGCATGCTCCCCCTCACCGAGCAGCTCACCATCCCCAACGCCGGCATGGGCTTCCTCGGCGAAAAAGGCATCGTCGGCAGCTTCTACGGCTCCACCCGCCAGACCTACGACATGCCCTGGCTCATGGAGCTCTACCGCCAAAAGCGGCTCAAGATCGACGAACTCATCTCCCGCCGCTACACCCTCGACCAAATCAACGAAGCCTACGACGCCCTCAAAAAAGGCGAAGTCAACCGCTCCGTCATCGTCTTCGACGGCAACTAAGCCCACTCCACAACCCCGCGTCCCACGTCCCACCGGACACCAAAAGCGCCCCTCCCGAACCGGAGGGGCGCTTCCGTCCCTCGGCCCGCCGCCTCAGGCCTTCGCGCAGGCCACCACCGGATCGTAATCCGGAATATCCGTAATCTTCTCCGTCGGCTGAATCCACGCCACCTTTCCCTGCTTGTCCACCACGATCACCACCCGGTTCGCAATCCCGCGCGACTCGATCAACACCCCGTACTTCCGGGCCGTCTCACCCAGCGGATTGAAATCGCTCAGGATCGGGAAGTCCACCCCCAGCTCCTTCTTCCACGCCGCCTGCGCCCACGGCCCATCGCTCGAAATCACCACCGGAATCGCCCCTTGTTCCTCGAACTCCTTCCGCTTCTGCTCGATCAGCGGCAACTGATTGCTACACACCGGCGAAAACGCCGCCGGCACAAAATTGATGATCACCGCCTGCTTCCCACGATAGTCCGAAAGGCGGAACTTCTCCCCCGTCGGGCTCATCGGCAGCTCGAAATCCGGCGCCTCGTCGCCCACCTTCAGCGTTGCAGTCTCGGCCATGAACGAACCCCCATTTCACGAGTGATACCACCGATCGTACAGAACCGAACCCGCGCACGTCTGCCACAGCCCGCAGGTGCAGCCCCCTCGCCGAGCCGCCTATAATCCCATATGGCACTCGCACCATCCCACCAGGAGTAACCACAGGCCATGAACCTTCTCCGCCTCCTGCGGCCCACGACCATCGCCCACGCCCACTGCGACGGACCCTGCGGCGTCTACGACCCCGCCGCCGCCCGCATCGCCGCCGAAGCCGTCCTCTCCATGGAAAAAAAGATCGCCGCCCTCGGCGAATCACAGGACCTCGCCACCATCAACACCCGCACCCGCTTCATCGCCATCAAAGAACAACAAGCCGAAATCGTCAAAAAAGAACTCGACATCCTCTGGCACGACTACTTCAAGCCCGAACACCTCGAAAAATACCCCAACCTCCACGACATCTTCTGGAAAGCCGCCAAAGCCGCCTCCAAAAGCAAACACGAATCCAACCCAGCCAACGGCGAAGCCCTCCTCCAAGCCATCCAAGAAATCCACAACATCTTCTGGGCCACCAAAAACCGCACCGACGTCCCCTTCTACCGCGCCAACCCCTGACCCCTCACCCCATTACCCCATCCAACAGCGGGGCCCCATTCGGGGCCCCGCTCGCCATCTCCACCCATCACCCCCCGCCCGCTACACTGAAACCAAATGTTCGAAACCCTCACCGACCGACTCCAAGGCGCCTTCCGAAAATTCGGCGCGCGCGGCATCGTCACCGAAGAAGACCTCGATCAGGCCCTGCGCGAAGTCCGCATGGCCATGCTCGAAGCCGACGTCAACTTCCGCGTCGTCCGCGAATTCACCCAGCGCGTCCGCGAAAAAGCCCTCGGCGCCCAAGTCCTCCGCAGCCTCACCCCCGCCCAGCAAGTCATCGACATCGTCCACCAAGAGCTCGTCGACATCCTCGGCGGCCAAGCCCCCAAACTCGCAACCGCAGCCCGCCCACCCACCGTCATCATGCTCGTCGGCCTCCAGGGCTCCGGCAAAACCACGAGCGCCGCAAAGCTCGCCAACCTCCTCAAGAAGCAGCGCCTCCGCCCCCTCCTCGCCGCCTGCGACATCTACCGCCCGGCCGCCGTTGACCAGCTCGTCACCCTCGCCCGCGCGCTGGATGTGCCCATCCACGAAGAGGGCACGTCCGCCAAGCCTGCGGTCATCGCCCAGAACGCGCTCGAAAAAGCAAAGCGCATGGGGGCCACCCATCTCATCGTCGATACCGCCGGCCGCCTCCACATCGACGAAGAC
>NZ_DAOUBJ010000153.1:0-15264 GCF_034432735.1 Tepidiforma sp.
TAGGCTCATCGCTACCTCGCACGAAGGACAGAGCGGTAGGTAGCCGCAATCCCGGCAGAGCACGAAGCGCGCCGACCCTCGCCGGTTCACGTAAAGAATCACCTGCTCCCCCGCACCGAGGGCTTCCAGAACAGCGCTCCTCAGTGCCCGGCTGAACATGCTCCGGTTCCCCTCCCGGAGCTCCTCCCGCATATCCACCACCTCGACCGTCGGCAACGCCCCCGGGACCGTGCCGCCGCCAGTCGTAGGAACCACCCGCGTCGGCAGCTCCACCCGCAGAATCTGCCCCGTCTCCGCCCGGTGGTAGGTCACGACGTCCGGAGTCGCGCTGCCGAGCACCACTCGCGCGCCCGTAAGTTCCCCCAATTTCAGTGCCACCTCCCGCGCGTGGTACCGCGGCACTGGGTCGGCCTGCTTGTAGCTCCACTCGTGCTCCTCGTCGAGCACCACCAGCCCCAGCCTCCGCACCGGTGCGAAAATCGCGCTCCGCGACCCCAACACGAGCCGGGCCTCGCCCCGGTGCACCCGGAACCACTGGTCGAACTGCTCTCCCGTCGAAAGTCGCGAATGGAAAACTGCCAGCTCGTCCCCGAACCGTTCGCCGAACCGACGAATCGCCTGCGGCGTCAGCGAAATCTCCGGCACCAACACGATCACCCCCCGCCCCTCGCCCAGTGCACGCGCCGCAAGGTCGAGATAGACCTCCGTCTTCCCCGCGCCCGTCACCCCGTGGATCAACGTCACCGGCGCCGCCCATGCCGCATCCGCCGCCGCTCGCTGCTCGGGGCTCAACACAGGCGGCGGCAGGTGGCCACCCCGTACCGCAGCCGCAGGGTCCCGCTCGATCCGCCGGACCAACGTCCGGATGAGCCCCTGCTCCACGAGTCGTTCCAGGTGGCCTGGCCCCGCACCGAGCTCCCGAGCCTCGCTCAGAGCGATCTCCCCCCGCGTCGCCAGCAGCTCCAGCAGCCGACCTTCCACCGTCCGTCGCCTCCGAGCCAGCGCCTCCGCCGCCGCCCGTGCCTCCTCGGGCGGAGCGGCCAGCGCGACACGCCGCTCCAACTTCGGACGCCCAGACGCACGCGTGAGCCCCTGCGTCACCGTCAGGTGCCCGGCCGCTTGCAGCCCCCGAAGCGTCGCCATGGGAACGATCCCGACCGCCTCCCGCAGCTCCTCGAGGGTCACCCGTCCGTGCTCCGCGAGATAGGCCAGGATAGCCCGCTCCTTCGGCCTTACCGGCAAGAGCGGTGGCACCTCCACCGGCGAAACCATCGTCACCGGATTAAGGCCGAACCCTGCCGGCAACAGACACGCCACGCACTCCCACAGCGGCGCGAGGTATTCCTCCGCCATCCAAAGCGCCAGGGCCACCCGGACGTCGTCCAGCAGCGGCTCCGGGTCTATCACCGCGCTCACTGGCCGCACCTCAGCCACCTCGCTCCGCTCGCTCAGCCGCATCACGACTCCCTGCACGATCCGCGGCCCGAACGGCACGAACACCGCCACGCCCGGCTCCACACGCATCCCCTCCGGTACCGCATAGGTGAACGGGCCCCGCGCCGGCAGCCCCGCGTTGACCGCAACCTCAGCGAAGACGGTGCCAGGCGGCGGGACGAACGCAGGATCGAACTCATCAGCCGCCAACGACTCCATCACCTCGCATCGTACGCCGCCGGAATCCCTATCCGGCGGCTTCGCCCTCGGCGGAACGGGCTTTCGGCAGCACCGACGGTTCGGTCACCACAGCCCCGCGCGTGAGCCAAAGAAACAAGGGAATCCCGGCCGCCATCACGAATCCCCCGAAAAAGAACGCCCCCTCCAGTGCCACCGTCGAAACCACCACCCCCGACAGGAGCGAACCGGCCACGATGCCAATCCCGTTCGAGGCCGATGCGAGCCCGAGCACCGTCCCCATCCCCGCACGGCGACCGGCGACCACCTGGATCGCCCCAGCTGCCACCATCGACAACGAACTCGAAGCGCCCATCCCCAGCAACACCACCACCGCCGTCCCGTAATTCGGCACCACCCCGAGGCTCGCCAGCAGCGCCGCATACGCCCCCAGCCCCCCCGCCACCAACATTCGCCGGTCGTACCGGTCGGCGATGCGCCCAAAAACCGGCTGCGCCAGCCCCCCCGTAATGTCCTGCGTCGCGAACGCGATCCCGATCATGATCGGCGTCGCGCCGATACCTTGCTCCAGGCGCAACGCCAAAAAACTCAAGCTCGCGCCCACCGCCACCGCAACCAGCCCCGCATGGAGCGTCACCGCAGCGACCACCCGGTCGCTCAATGCCTCGCCGAACGTTCGCTCCGCCCGCGCCACACGCTCCCCATTCCGTCGCATCGCCCGCCGCTCCAACTCCGCCGGGCTATGTCGCGGCAGCCAGAATGCCAACACCAGCGCCGAAAGCGCCATCATCGAGGCCATCGCCACGAACACCGAGCGAAACCCCAGCAACTCGCGCAAAAACCCCGCCGCCAGCGGGCCCGTCCCGAAACCCACGATATCCGCCGTCGCGAATACCCCTAGCCATCGCCCCTCTTGCCCCTTCGGGGTCAGGTCACCCACGTACGCTCGCGCCACCGAAAAGATCAGGCTCGTCCCCAGCCCCGAAAACGCCCGAAACGCGATCACCTGGTAGAAACTCTGAGCCGTCAGGTAGCCGAGCGCCGCCACCAAATAGACCAAAAGCCCCGCCACGATGAACGGTTTCCGCCCGTATCGGTCCGAGAGCCGCCCAGCGAACGGCCCGACGAACGTCTGCACAATCGCAAAAATCGAAAACGTCAGCCCGAGCCAAATCCCCGAGGCCCCCAGCTCCTCCGCGTAAACCGGCAGCAACGGGCTCACCATCGAAATCCCCATCGTCGCCACGAAAACCGCCACGTACAGCGCAACGAAGGGACGCGAACGCATCCCCCCGAGCCTACCCGATCCCCACCCCGACCGCTCGGTGAGCCTTCCCCAGCACCGATGCTACACTCGCATGAGCCCGTTCCCCTCCGAGTTGCCCATGCGAAAAATCTTCGACGTTCACATCCACTTTCCCCGAAACTGGGATAACCCGGACGAGGACCAGGCACCGATGGTCGACCGCCTCGCCGAGATCGCCGTCCGCGTCGGCATTACCAAAGGCTGCATGCTCACCGGCGGGCGATTCGGTCCAACCTACGAGCGCGGAATGGAAATCCTCGAGCGCTACCGCGACCTCTTCATCCCCGTCGCCGTCATCGACCCCGAAGAAATCGGGCCCGAAGAAGTCCAACACCTCTACGACATGGGGTATCGTGGCCTCAAGCTCATCGGCGTCGCCCGCCCCTACGACGAACCCGATTACCTCCCCACCTATGCCCGCGCCGAACAGCTCGGCATGCCCATCCTCTTCCACCTTGGGGTCATCGGCGGAGGCATCGACTACTCCATCACCCACCCCCGTCGCTCCGCCGCCGCCGCACAGATGTACCAGCGCATGATGGCCATGCAAAACCGCCTGCCACCGCGGAACGTCTCCGCCACCCGTATGTCCCCCCTTCACCTCGATACCCTCGCCAACCGCTTCCCCCGGCTCAAGATCATCGGCGCCCACATCGGCAACCAGGGCAACTACGACTACGCCGCCTCCGTCGCCCGCTGGCGCCACAACGTCTGGTTCGACATGAGCGGGGGCGAGACCATCGAACGCCACCTCGTCGAGAGAAAACTCCTCGCCGCCAACTCCCAAGGCGAATTTGGCGTCGAGAAGCTCGTCTGGGGCAGCGACTGCAACATGGACGATATCGCCGACCACATCCGGCGCTTCGAAATCATCTACGAACAACTCGGGCTCACCGAAGACGAGCAGGAGCGGCTCTGGTGGCGCAACGCCGCCGAAATCTACGGCCTCGAAGAGCCCGTGTTCGCCGCGGAGTAACCCCCTGGCAGCAGCAACCCCCTCGGCCGTCACCGGCGGCGGGCCGCTCGCCCGCGTCGTGCTCCTCGCCCTCGTCGCCGCCGCCGGGCTCGTCGCCTCCGTGACCATCCGCCCCGAACTCCCATGGCTCCCTTGGCTCACCGCCCTCCTCGTCGCCCTCGGAACTGACGGCATCGTCCGGCGCCACCCAGCCTGGTCCGGCGGCCCCTTCGATGCCGCCGTCTCGACTTTCCTCCCCGCCCTCTCCGTCCTTGGTGCCGCCCTCTTCATCGACCACGCCGTCGAAGGCTACGCCCGCCCCGCTCTCGCCGCCCTCGCCGCCCTCAGCGTTGGCATCGTCGCTTTCGGCGAATACCAGACCGTCGACGTCCGTGCCCACCTCTACGGCCCCTTCCGTCTCGTCATGGCCGTCGCCACTTACCTCGTCGCATTCTCCTTCTACGCCGTCCTCTTCACCCGCGACGATCCCCTTCCCCTCGCGAGCCTCGCCGTCGGAGCCGTCAGCATGCTCCTCGCCCTCGAGCTCCTCCGCGAGAGCCGCCTCACCGGCCCCAGCTCCTTCCTCGTCTCCATCGCCATCGGCATATCCCTCGCCGAGCTTCGCCTCGCGCTCTACTTCTTCCCGCTCGATGGCATCCTCGCCGGCGCCCTCCTCATCATCGCCTTCTACCTCGCCACCGGCATCGTCCACCACCTCCTCGACCACGACCTCGAATGGAAAACCGCTGCCGAGTACGCCGTCGTCACCGTCGTCGCCTCGGCAGCGGTCATCTTCGCTCGCGCATTCGCCTAGTCCACTAGGCCGCGTTCTGGCCCTGGCCTCGGTCAGCAGCTCCCGGCCAGCCGGCCACACGCTGCATCCGCTGAATGCCGTGTGACCGCGTCATGTGCCGCGCGAGCCACTGACGCTCCGCCTCGATCCCAGCCACGAAACGCGCGCTGCAAACCGGACAAATCGTCATCTCCTTCGCTCCTTTCTCGGATTCTAGTATCGACCGGCCCATGTCAACGAACCGATCCGGGCAAACCCCGGGCGCCGGGGTCCATCCCCCCAGGTCTCGGCCTTGCTCGCTCGCCCTGGGTAAGGTCAACTACCGCCGTGGCCCGGCTCACCATCTGCTCTTGGAACGTCAACGGCCTCCGCGCCACCCTCAAAGGGGGCCACCTCCAGGCCTGGCTCCAGTCAACGCGCCCCGACATCGCAGGCTTCCAAGAAGTCAAGGCCACACCCGAACAGATCGACGAGGAGCCCTGGAAGGCCCTCGGTTACCGATCCTGGTGGCACCCAGCCCAGCGCCCAGGCTACAGCGGGTCGCTCCTGCTCTCCAAACCCGAGCCGCTCGAAGTCCGCCTCGGGCTCGGCATCGAACGCTTCGACATCGAAGGGCGCGTCATCCAGGCCGATTACCCGGAGTTCACCCTTCTCACATCCTACTACCCAAATGCCGGCCGTGGCGAGGATCGCCTCGCCTACAAACTCGAGTTCTACGAAGCCTTCCTCGCCCATCTCGACCACCTCCGCGGCCAGGGCCGCTCCCTCGTCTTCATGGGCGACTTCAACATCGCCCACACCGAGCTCGACGTGGCCCGCCCCCAGGAGGCCCTCAAAGGCACCGGGTTCCTCCCCGAAGAACGCGCCTGGATCTCCCGCATCATCGAAAGCGGCTATGTCGATACCTTCCGCGCCCTCCACCCCGAACAGCGCGACGCCTACACCTACTGGGACCCCTGGCGCGACCGCCGCGCGCGCAACATCGGCTGGCGCATCGACTACGTCTTTGTCTCCCAAGATCTCATGCCCCGCGTCCGGCGCGCCTTCATCCAACCCGAAGTCATGGGCTCCGACCATTGCCCCGTCGGCATCGAACTCGAAATCTAGCCGCCGCCTACCCTCGGCCTTTGACCCCGCGCCCGTGCCTTCGTATGGTGTAGAACAGAACGGCGCCCGCCGGCGGTCAGCGTGCCGCCGTTCCGTTCAGGTCGGGGTGTGGCGCAGCCTGGTAGCGCACTTGAATGGGGTTCAAGAGGTCCCGCGTTCGAATCGCGGCACCCCGACCACTCCAACACCGTCGAACCCCATACCACCTGCTGTCACCCCTCACCCGTCGCCGGCCGAAAATACGGCAGCGTCACCTCCTCCGTCACGTCGTCGAACACCACCTCCAACCGCATCCCGATTTTCACCCGGTCCGGATCGACCTCCACCAAGCGCGACGTCATCCGCGGCCCCTCGTCCAGCTCCACCACCGCAATCACGAAAGGCACGTCCCCCTCGAAGTCCGGTGACGTCGGACGTCGGGCCACCGTGTAGCTGTAGAGCGTCCCCCTCCCCGACGCCTCGACCCACTCGAGCCGATTCGAAAGACACCTCGGACAGTGCGACCGAGGGTAGAAGAACACGTGCCCCTCGTCGCACCGCTGGAGCAGCAAGCGATGCTGCCGCGTCCCCTCCCAGAACGGCTGCGTCACCGGCGTCGGCACAGGCAACGGCTCCACGTTCACCCGATACTTTGGCATCCCTCATTCCCCCCGCAGCACTATCGAAACCTGCTCGCTCATCAAGCCGCCGTTGCCATGCACGAAAACCGTATCGCACTTCCGTAGCTGTCGGTCCCCCGCGCGCCCCGTCAACTGCAAAAAAGCCTCCGTAATGTGCGACATTCCCCCAGCCATCCCCGCCTGCCCGAAAGAAAGCTGGCCGCCGTGCGTGTTCATCGGAAAATCCCCCGCGTACGTCAGGTCGTGTTCCTCCACAAACTTCCCCGCTTCGCCCTTCCCGCAGAAACCCGCGTCTTCCAACGTCAGCAACACCGTGATCGTATAGCAGTCGTAGAGCGAAGCCAGGTCGACATCCGACCGCTTCACCCCAGCCATCGCAAAAGCGCGATCCGCTGCAGCCTTGATAGGCGTCTCCGTGAAACTTGGGTCGTAGGTCACCGACAAATGGGTCGTGTTCTCGCCCCCGCCGATCACGAACGCCGGCCGATGCTTCGCCCGCTTCGCCCTCTCCCGTGAGGTCACCACCACCGCCGCACCACCGAAGCATGGCATCACGATCTCCAACAGGTGGAGCGGGTCCACGATCATCGGCGAATTCAGCACATCGTCGATGTCGATCGGCTCGCGAAACACCGCTTTCGGATTCGCCATCGCATTCTTCCGCTGGTCCACCGCCACCTTCGCTCGTTGCGCGTCCGTCAGCCCGAACTCATAGGCGTACCGGTTCGCAATCATTGCGTAGGCGTAATTCTGCCCCACCGCCCCGAACGGATAGTCGAATTCCCCCATCGGCGAGCCCCAAGCGCCCATCCGGAACGTCGGCCCGCCCCCCTTCGGATTCTTCGGGCGCGGCAGCGTGTGCACCATGCAGAGCGCCGTCTCGCACAGGCCCATCTCGATGGCCATCGCCGCACGGAGCACCGCTCCCGCGCCCGTGGCGCCCCCGAGGTCCACAACCTCCGAAAAATGCGAGCCAATCCCCAAATACTCCGTCAGGTGGCCCGGCGCAAAAAGCCCGCCCGAATCGGCCAAGTGTCCCGTCAGCAGAGCGTCGACATCGCCATGCCGAAAACCGGCGTCCTCAAGCGCCAGCCGTGCCAGCTCCGCGTACGCCTCCAACCCCATCCACGTACGGTCGGGCCTCCGCACCGGGGCGAACTCGGCGATACCCACGATCGCCGCCTCGCCACGCAATCCAGCCATACTCGAACCTCCTTCGGCGCTCCTTCGACGGGCCGCATCCTACCCGCACCACCCCCAAAGCGCGACGCCACCAGCCAGTTCCCCTCGAACCCCAACACAAAAAAGGCCCCGCCATCGGAGCCCGGAAAAGAAAACTGGAGGCGCCAGCCGGAATCGAACCGGCGATAAAGGTTTTGCAGACCTCTGCCTTACCACTTGGCCATGGCGCCGGTTACGTGCGATTGGTGCCCAGGGTGAGATTTGAACTCACACGCCTGTACGGCACTGCCCCCTCAAGACAGCGTGTCTGCCATTCCACCACCTGGGCAACTCCGCCACATCCTACGAACCTCCCCGGCCTGCGGCAAGCGCCTGAGGGTCGGCGCCCAGGAAGGTCCTGGCAGGGGTGGCAGGACTCGAACCCGCGACACTCGGTTTTGGAGACCGATGCTCTACCAGCTGAGCTACACCCCTGTCCGCTCTCAATCGTAACAAAGCCGCGCCAATGCGGAACACCTACGCCGCCCACGGATGGCTTTCCATCGAACCACAAGCCGGACACCGCGGAAACCGCGTCACTCGCGGTCGCTCTCCGAACTGAAACCGCGCTCCGCACCGGTCGCACTCCAGCTTGCGGAACATCTTGCCCGCCGCCAACTTCCCTGCCCACCTCGGGCCCGATAGCCTGCGCTCCTCCACCGCAATACCCTCCTGTTATCACCATCGTCAGCGGACCCCCCACCCGTAGCCCCCCGACACCCCGCTCGCAGCCCGGACGCTACCGCGCACCCACCCTATACTTCGCACGATGGAATCCCCCCGGCACCTCCTCAGCTCCGCCCAGCTCACCCCCGAAGAAACCCTCTACCTCCTCGACCTCGCCGCTGCCCTCAAGCGCCGCCCCCAGCGCATCCTCCCCGGCAAACATCTCGCCCTTCTCTTCGAAAAGGCCTCCCTTCGCACCCGCGTCAGCTTCGAAATCGCCATGGACCACCTCGGCGCGCACACCATGTACCTCGACCCACGCGAAGTCGGCCTCGGCGAGCGCGAAGCCATCCGCGATGTCGCCCGCGTCATCGCCCGCTACGTCGATATCGTCGCCGTCCGCACCTACGGCCAGACCATCATCGAAGAATACGCCCGCTTCTCCTCCATCCCCGTCATCAACGCCCTCACCGACGAAGAACACCCCTGCCAAGCCCTCGCCGACCTCCTCACCCTCCGCGAGCACCTCGGCACCGACCTCCGCGGACACTCACTCGCCTTCGTCGGCGACGGCAACAACGTCTCCACCAGCCTCGTCATCACCGCCACCGCTCTCGGCATGGATGTCCGCATCGCGTCGCCGCCCCGCTACCAGCTCCCCGAATGGGCCCTCGTCGAAGCCCAGACACGAGCCCGCAACTCCGGGGGCACCTTCCTCGCCACCACCGACCCCGTCGAAGCCGTTCGCGGCGCCGAAGCCGTCTACACCGACGTCTGGACCTCCATGGGCCAAGAGCGCGAAGCCGAACGTCGCAAAATCGACTTCGCCGCCTACCAGCTCAACAGCGCCCTCGTCGCCCACGCGAAACCAGGCGCCTTCATCATGCACGACCTCCCCGCCCACCGCGGCGAAGAAATCACCGACGACGTCTTCGAATCCCCCACCTCCATCATCTTCGACCAGGCCGAAAACCGAACCTGGGCTCAGGCCGCCGTCGTCGCCTTCCTCCTCGGAGCAGATCGCGCAATCCAACCCTAACCGGCCATTCCCTCCCCGGCAGCGTATCATGAGGCGGCCCGCGCCCCGGGCCACCCTAACTTCACCATGTTCGACATCCAAGACATCCGCGACGTCCTCGACCAGTTCACCATCACCAGCGCGGTCGATATCCTCCTCCTCGCCGTCCTCATCTACGCCTCCCTACGCCTCCTGAGCGGAACCCGGGCCATGACCCAACTGCGTGGCGTCATCGCCCTCTTCCTCCTCTTCGTCGTCCTTGGCCGGGCCCTCGACCTCGTCGTCATCAACTTCCTCGTCGAACATTCCGTCACCGCCCTCCTCGTCGGCGCCGTCATCATCTTCCAGCCTGAAATCCGCCGCACGCTCGACCGCCTCGGCCGCACCGGCTTCGCCGATTGGTTCCGCTCCACCGAATACCACGACGTCATCGAAGCCGTCGCCCGCGCCGCCGGCCGCATGTCGGCCGCCCGCCACGGCGCCATCATCGTCATCGAACGCGAGACCGGCCTCCAGGACGTCATCGAAACCGGCGTACCTCTCGACGCTCGCGTCTCCGCCGAACTCCTCGCCAACATCTTCTTCCCCAACTCCCCCCTCCACGATATGGCCGTCGTCATCCGCGACCAGCGCGTCGTCGCAGCTGGGTGCGTCCTCCCCCTCGCCTCCCAGCTCGACGATCGACACCTCGGCACCCGCCACCGCGCCGCTCTTGGCATCACCGAAACCACCGATGCCCTCGTCGTCGTCGTCTCCGAGGAGACCGGCGAGATCAACGTCGCACTCGACGGCCGCCTCACCCACATCCCCGACGAACACCGGCTCCGAGCCGTCCTCGAATGGGTACTCGCCCCCGAAACAGCTACCCCCGGTCAGGCCCCGGCCGAGGTCGGACGATGACCCCTCGCAACCATCGCCCCCCCTCGCGCCGTCAGCAAGCCGCTCAACTCATCCGCGGTACCAGCCGCTCCCTCCGCGAACACTGGCCCCAAGCCGCCTTCAGCCTCGTCGCAGCCTTCACGATCTGGTTCATCGTCCAAGACGTCGAGAACCCACGGGCCTCCGTCACCTTCCCCGACGAGAGCAAACCCGCCTCCATCGTCGTCACGCCCGAGAACGCCGGTCGCTACATCGTTCGCCAAAACCACTCCGTCCGCGTCATCGTCGAAGGTCGCCAGGACGACCTCGCCGCCCTCGCACCCACCGACTTCGAAGCCCGCGTCGACGTCTCCGGGATGCAGCCCGGCGTCGAAGAGTTCCGGCGCGTCCGCGTCACCGCCCGGCGGTCAGGCATCCGCATCCTCCAGGTCATCCCCTCGCAAGTCCCCATCACCCTCGTCGAGCCAGCCACCCGCGAACTCCCCGTCACCATCCGCCGCTCCGGCCAGCTCCCCACCGGCTTCCTCGAAGACGAATCCGGCACCACCGTCGAGCCCGCCGTCGTCACCATCTCCGGCCTCCCCGAACGCGTCGAAGCCGTCCAGTCCGTCGACCTCGACGTCAACCTGAGCGGCGTCAAAGACCAGCCCTACATCGTCACCGGCGAACTCGTCGCCAGGTCGGCCAGCGGGACCGTCGAAACCGTCACCATCGAACCTGCCCGCGCTACCGCCACCATCAAAATCACCCAGGCCTTCGTCCAGCGCACCCTCCCCGTCCGTGTCGACCTCGCCGGCGCCCCAGCCACCGGCTACCGCGTCGCCTCCATCACCGTCGACCCCTCCAGCGTCAACGCCTCCGGCGAGCGAGCAGTCCTCAACGACCTCACCGCCGTCACCACCGAAAAAATCGACGTCACCGGTGCCAAAGCCGAACTGCGGCTCGTTCGCAACCTCGTCGCCATCCCCAACGTTTCCCTCGATCGTCGGAACGTCACCGTCACCGTCCGCTTCGAGCCCATCCCCGTCGCTGCATCCCTCCTCGTCGCACCCGAGCTCCAAAACCTCCCTCCGGGCTTCGTCCGCGACCCATCCCGACCACTCGCCGTCGAAGTCACCGTCAGCGGCCCCGCCGACACCGTCGCCGCCCTCAAACCAACCGACATCAAGGCGGTCGTATCCCTCACGGGTGCCGTCGCCGGAACGGCCGCCTATCCTGTAACAGTGACAGGCCCCTCCGGACTCACCATCACCGCACTCCCAACGGTCAACGTCACCCTCGTCCAGGTAACACCGTGACAGCTACCGACCTCCTCCCCCGAGTCGTCATCGTCGGTCGCCCCAACGTCGGCAAATCCTCCATCTTCAACCGCGTCGTTGGCGAGCGGCGTGCCATCGTCGAAGACGAACCCGGCACCACCCGCGACCGCCTCGAAGCCGACGTCGAATGGCTCGACCGCCGATTCCGCATCATCGACACCGGCGGCTACGAGACCGACCATCAGAACGTCTACGCCCCACTCGTCATGGGGCAAGTCCAAGCCGCCATCGACACCGCCGCCGTCATCGTCTTCGTCGTCGACGCGCGCGACGGCCTCACCGCCAGCGACTACGACATGGCCGACGTCGTCCGGCGAGCCCAGAAGCCCACCATCCTCGTCGCCAACAAAGCCGACAACGAATCGCGCGAACTCACCGGCATCGCCGAAGCCTCCGCCCTCGGCTTCGGCGAGCCCCTCCCCATCAGCGCCCTCCACGACATCAACGTCCGCACCATGCTCGACCGAGTCGTCGAACTCCTCCCCGACATCCCCCTCCTCCCCGAGACCGACCGCACACGCGTCGCCATCATCGGACGCCCCAACGTCGGAAAATCCATGCTCGTCAACGCCATCCTCGGCAGCGAACGCGTCATCGTCAGCGACGTCGCCGGCACCACCCGCGACGCCATCGACACCGAAATCGACACCCCAGAAGGCGCCTTCGTCCTCATCGATACCGCCGGCGTGCGGCGCCCCGGCAAACTCGGAAAAGGCGTCGAGCGCCACTCCGTCCTTCGCACCACCAAAGCCGTCGAGCGCTGCGACGTCGCAGTCCTCGTGATCGATGGCACCGAAGGCGTCACCGCCCAGGATACCCACATCGCCGGCATCGCCCTCGAACACGCGAAAGGGCTCGTCATCGCCGTCAACAAAATCGACCTCTGGGAAGACCCCGCCGAGCGCAAAGCCTGGGCCGAACGCCAAATGCGGAGCCGCATCAGGTTCCTCCCGTGGGCCCTCTACACCTACGTCTCCGCCCTCGAGCGACGCGGCCTCTCCGAACTCCTCACCCTCGTCCAGGCCGCCCGTGAGGCCCGACGTCGCCGCATCCCGACCCCCGAGCTCAACGCCATCCTCGCCAAAGCCATCCGCGACCACGTGCCCCCCGTCGTCCACAACCGGCGCTTCAAGCTCTACTACGCCACACAGGCCGACATCGACCCGCCCACCTTCGTTCTCTTCGTCAACGACCCCGAACTCGTCCACTTCAGCTACCGGCGCTACCTCGAACGCGCCATTCGCGAAGCCGCCGATTTCCAAGGAACAGCCATCACGCTGGTCTTCAGGGCCCGCTCGGGCGAAGATACGCCCTCGTGATCGACTACGTCCTCAACGCACTCCTCGGCTACCTCCTCGGCTCCCTACCCTGGGGGCTCATCGTCGGCTACCTCTGGCTCGGCCGCGATATCCGCCAATCCGGCAGCGGCAAAACCGGAACCACCAACGTCCTCCGCACAGCCGGCAAAGTGCCCGCCGCCATCGTCATGGTCCTCGATATCGCCAAAGGAACCGTACCCGCCCTCGTCGGCCGTTACCTCTTCGAAAGCAACGAAGTCGCCGCCGTCGGCGCAGGTGCGGCCATCGTCGGACACATCTGGCCCATCTTCGCCGGCTTTCGCGGCGGCCGTGGCGTCGCCAGCACCTACGGCGGCATCCTCGGCCTCGCACCCCTCGTATCGCTCCTCTTTCCCCTCATCGGCGCCGTCCTCGTCGCCACCACCCGCTACGTCTCCTTCATGTCCGTCGTCGGAGTCCCCCTCTGTGCCGCCATCGTCTGCGGCCTCGCCCTCGCCGGCAGCACCGACCCCGCCTTCGCCTGGTACGCACTCTTCGCCACGGCACTCGTCGAGTACAAACACATCCCCAACATCCGGCGCCTCCTCAACGGCACCGAACCGCGCATCGGCCAGGGCGGCGACCGGCCAGCCACAGGCTAATGCCCGCCTACGCCGTTCTCGGCGCCACCTCCTGGGGCGTCACCCTCGCCGCCCTCCTCGAACGTGCCGGCAATCAGGTCCTCCTCCTCACCCGCTCCGAAGTCGAAGCCCACGCCCTCCGCGCCGCCGGCGGCCTGGAACGCCTCGGAGCCGGCCGCGTCCTCGGCCCCCGCGTCACCATCCATCCCGTCCCCGTCCCCTCCGACCATACCCGCCACCTCCAAGGCGCCCTCATCGCCGTACCCTCCCACACCTTTCGCGAATCCGTCATCGCCAGCGGACTCAGCCCCAGCCTCCCCGTCGTCTCCGCCACCAAAGGCCTCGACCTCGCAACCTCGCACCGAATGTCCGAAATCCTCGCCGATCTCGGCTTCCACCCCACCCGGACCGGCGCCCTCTCCGGGCCAAACCTCGCCCACGAAATCATCCGTGGCCTCCCCGCCGCCGCCGTCGTCGCCCTCCCCGACCCCGAACTCGCCCGCCAGTGGCAGGCAGCCCTCTCCGCAGGCACTTTCCGCGTCTACGCCTCCACCGACGTCGTCGGCGTCGAGCTCGCCGGCGCCCTCAAGAACGTCATCGCCATCGCCGCCGGCGCTGCCTGGGGGCTCGGGTTCGGTGCCAACGCCGTCGCCGCCATCATGACCCGCGGCCTCGCCGAAATCACCCGGCTCGGGCTCGCCCTCGGTGGCGAGATAGCCACCTTCAACGGCCTCGCCGGCGTCGGAGACCTCGCTGCCACCTGCTTCTCCCACCTCAGCCGCAACCGCCGCTTCGGCGAACTCCTCGCAGCCGGCCGAACCCCCGCACAAGCCGTCGCCGAGATCGGCGAAACCGTCGAAGGCGCCCACACCGCCCCCATCGCCCTCCGACTCGCCGCCGCCGCCGGAGTCGAACTCCCCATCACCGCCGAAGTTGCAGCCGTGATCGGCGGCGAGCGAACCGTCCCCGAAGCCATGCTCCGCTTGCTCGGCCGCCCCCTCGCCCGCGAAGACCTCCCCGGCCCCTGATGGTACGATCCAACCGATGCCATCCCCCGGCGTTCAGCGCTTCATCGATACCCTCGCCCAGGGCGTCCACCCGCGCCCCAGCGACCTCTCTGCCCTCTCCGACCTCGACCGCGCCGACGCCACCTACCTCCGCCAACGCTGGCTCGAAATCCCCCTTCACGAGCGAGAATTCCTCCTCGAAGAAGCCTACGAACTCGCCGACGACGACATCGCCCTCGACTTCACCGCCCTCGGCCGCATCGGCCTCACCGACCCCGAACCAACCGTTCGCCTCCGCGCAATCCAAGCCCTCTGGGAATCCCTCGACCCCACCGCAGGCGACCTCCTCGTCACCCTCGTCGAATCCGAACGAGACCTCGAAGTCCGGGCCGCTGCCGCCCGTGCCCTCCTCCGCTACCTCGAATCCGCCGAGTACGGCCGCCTTCCCCAGCCAATCGCCGCTCGCATGGTCGAAGCACTCCTCGCCGCCGCCGAGAGTGGCAGCGAATCCCTCCGCGCCGCCGCCGTCGAAGCCCTCGGCCCCAGCGGCGACCCGCGCGTCCCCAACATCATCGAAGCCGCCTACGAAAGCGGCTTGCCCGTCCTCCGCCTCGCTGCCCTCCGCGCCATGGGCTACTCCGCCCAAGAGCGCTGGGTCGAATACATCGCCGAACAGCTCACCGCCGAAGACCCAGAAATGCGATTCGAGGCCGCCCTCGCGGCCGGCACCCTCGGCTCCGAAGAGCTCGTCCCGGCCCTCGGCGAAGCCCTCCAAGATAGCGACGCCGAAGTCCTTTTCGCCGTCATCGAAGCCCTCGGCGAT
>NZ_DAOUBJ010000154.1:0-5357 GCF_034432735.1 Tepidiforma sp.
TCTCCCTGGGGAGGTGTCACGTCGGTAACAGGGAGGGAGCCGGCAGAGAGCGGGGAGGCGTGGACTGCCGACATATGAGATGCGGGGTTGGTCGCCTCCGCGGGGGTTTCGAAGCGGAGCGTTGCGAGGCCGAGCGCCGAGCAGAGTGCCGCGCTACCGATCATGACCGGGACGAGCGAAGCCCTCCGCATACCGATACTTTCGGCTGCCCCCGCGACCGGGCACATCGGGGAACCTACCGATGGGGAGGAGGGCGATGGCAGGCCACCGTTCGCGAGAGACGGCCGAGCTTCCACCGCCGGTTGGCCTACGTGTGGTCGTCGTTTCGAGGGCGTTGGAGACGGCGTTCGACCGGGCGCGGGGGCTCGAACTGATTGGCTATCGTGTCCAGGCCTTCGGGGAGCCGGGCGCGGCCGTGGCCGCGGTCGAGGGGAGCCAGGCGGACGCCATCGTGGTCGACTTGGGCCGAGATGTGGGGACGCCCTCGGAGGTAGTGGCGAGGATACGGCGAGTGACCAACGTGCCGATCATCGCAGTTGGGTGCACTGGTTCGACGGCGGAGATGCTGCGCTGCTTCGAGGCGGGTGCCGACGACTATTGCCGGCCCTTCTGTAGTACCGACGAGATCGACTTGCGGCTGCGAGCATTGCTGCGGCGCATCGGGATGGCGAATGGTGGCGGAGAGGGAGAGCGGCACGGTGAGGGGGATATTCGGCGGGTACGGGTGGGCGCGATCGAGATCGACCCTGCATCGCAGACCGTGTGGAAGAACGGTGAAGAGATCCCACTTTCCCCGACGGAATATCGGCTTCTCTGGACGTTGGCGGAACACGCCGGCGAGGTTGTGCCCTCGAAGGCGCTGATCGCTCGGGTATGGGGGAATCAGTACACCGAGGAGACGCATTACCTACGGCTCTACATTCGATATCTGCGGCAGAAGCTGGAGGACGACCCCAGCCGTCCGGTGTACATCGTCAATCGCTGGGGCGCCGGGTATGCGCTGGAGGAGCCGAAGCGGGCCGCGCTCGCGGTGTAGGGAGCGTTCGACGAGTTGGCGTAGAATCGGGCCCACCCCTGCATACTTGGAGGTAGCATGGCCCGAACCGCCCACGAGATCCTGCGCACTTCGCTCAAGTCGATGCACGAGCTGCTCGACAAGGCCGTCGCGGGGATGACCGCTGAACAACTCAACTTCCGCCCGCAAGAGGGCGGTGTGAGCGCTTTCTTCAGCCTTTGGCACTATGTGCGGACGGAAGACAACATCATCAATTGGGTCGCCCAACAGAAGCCGACAGTGTGGCTGGAGGGAAACTACCACGAATACTTCGGGCTGCCGCGGACCAGCCAGGGCACGGGGATGACGGCCGAGGAAGCGAACGCCGTCCGCATCAGCGATGTGGCGAAGTGGCACGAGTACCAGCGGAGGGTATGGGAGGCGACCGACCGGTATCTCGCCGGGATGTCGGCGGAGGAGTTCGACGCGCGGAAGGTGACGATCAAGCCGCTCGGGGAGATGTCGCTCTGGGACGGGATTTACGGGGTCTGCCTGAGCCACGGCTACCGGCATGTTGGCGAAATCGAGTACGTGCGCGGCGTTCAGGGGTTGGGTGGTCTGACCATCTGAGGCCTGTCCAGGTTTCAGGACAGCGGAAGGTCGACACCGAGAACGACGACTTCGCCGATTGGAACGAAACCGAGGCGGCGGTAGAGGGGCTGGGCGACCAGCGTCGACAGGAGGGCGACCGGCCGGTTGGGCGGTGCGAGGACTGCTTCGATCGCAGCGGTGGTCATTTCCGTTCCTAGGCCTTGCCCGCGGACTGACGGGTGGACGTAGAGGCTGTGGAGGGTCGCGAGCTCGCCGTGGAGCATGGCCGCGATGCGGGCGACCGGCCGGCCTTGGAGCGTGCCGACGAAGAGGAGGACACGAGGGTCTTCGCTTGCAGCTTCGACGATGCTGGCGACGAGCGGCTCGCCGCCGAACTCGTGGGCATCGATGGCGCAGAAGTCGCTGACGTCGGCTAGGGTAGCGGCGATACGGACGTCGAGCTTCCTCGGGCTGGACACGGGCAAGGGGCGTTCGAGGAGCATGACGAGCTGGCGCTCCTTGAAGTGGAGGCCGAGCGTCATGGCTGCTGCCATCAGCGCGGAGGGGGCATGGGAGGGGATATCGATGCGGAAGTTGATGCCGCGCGCGGAGAACCAGGTAGCGAGCTCGCGAAGGGCGGCGATGCCAGAGGCGGCCCCGGGGCCAGGGAGCGCGACATTGGCAGCAGAGACGCCGAGGCCGGCGTCGATGCAGGTGAATCCGGCGAGCTCGGTGACTTCGCCGAGGGTTGGGTGGCTGCCGAGGCGCACGGTGGCATCGCGCATGGCGGCGGCGATGGCCGGGGCGAGGGGATGGGACTTGCGCATGGGGGCATCGTACGCGGTGCGAGCGAGGTTGGCGCGCGGGCCGGATAATGAACCGTAGCAGCCGAGGAGGAAACCAGCCGTTGGACCAGCCGAGCCAGGAATCGATCGACAAGATGTGGGCGTACGCGACGAAGTTCGCTGAGAAGTCCGGAACGCACTTTCATCCGGATCGGTACATCACGGAGGGGGTGATTCTCGGGTTGGCCGCAAACCTTGACCAATACGGCCGCCCGCTCTGTCCGTGCAACTTCTACCCAACGAAGGATGAGAACGGGAACTGGCCAGAGGGGCTTTACCTCCCGAAGGACGAAGAGGTGAAGCGGCGGACCTGGATTTGCGCGTGCGACGAAATGCAAATTTACAAGTACTGCCATTGCCTCCTATTCGTGACCGAGGAGGGGCTGCCCATCACGGAGTACCTGCCGGAGGACCACGAGGGGCGAGAGATTTACGGGCTGGTGAAGGACCCAACGCCCGACAAGGGCCGGGCGTTGGGTCGGGTGCTGGAACGCCAGAAGGCGGACAAGGCGACGGAGTAGGAGAGACGGCGACGGTGGGCGCTCCAGGCGCTCTAGAGGTGTTGACTGACGCCCCCGTCGATGTGAAAGACCTGACCGGAGATATAGCCAGCGGCATCGGAAGCGAGGAGAACGGCGAGGGCGCCGAGTTCATCAGCTCGCCCGAAACGGCGCATGGGGATGAAGCGCATGAGGAGGTTGGCGCCGATTTCGTCGGGGCCGCGGCCTGGCGTCCATTCCATCCAGCCGGTGGAGATGCAGTTCGAGGTGAAACCGCGGGGAGCGAGCTCCTGGCTGAGCGCGGTTGAAAGGCCGACGACGCTGGATTTGACGGCGGTGTAGGCAGTGAGCCCCTCGACGCCACGTTCGGCGAAGATGGAGGTGACGAAGATGAGGCGGCCCGGGCCTTGGCCTTCGGGGAATTCCCGGACGAAGCTGCGCGCCGTATAGAAGGCCCCGTTCTGGTTGACTGCCTGGAGCCGAGCGAATTCGGTATCGGTGACCTTTTCGAACGGTTTAGCGAGGGGAAGGTCGGCGTTGTAGACGAGGATGGTTGGCCGACCGAACTCCTTTCCGAGTTGCTTCATATTGACCTGGACGTTGGTCGGGAGGGTGACATCCCAACCCTGGGCGAAGGACCGGCGCCCGGTCTCGGTGATGGTGCGAGCGATGCGCTTGGCTTCGAGCATTTCGTTGCCGTCGGTGGTGGCGGAGGCCACGGCGACGTCGGCCCCGGCTTCGGCGAAGGCGAGGGCGAGGGCGCGGCCGGCTGGGTTTGCGCAGCCGACGACGAGCGCTTTCTTTCCGGAGAGGTCGAACCCCGGCTTTCGTTCCCAATCAGCCATGGTGCACCTCCGCCGGTTCACGAACGACCCACCCAGTAGGAGCGATGCCGCCGGCGAGGCCTCCGCCATCGATGACGAAGGACTCGCCAGTGATGTAGCTGGAGGCGTCGGAGCAGAGGAAGACGGCGAGGGGGCCGAGCTCCCACGCCTCGCCGAGGCGGCGGACGGTGACGAACCGGCCGCGTTGGGCGCGGAGGGCCGCTTCTTCTTCGGATTGGGCGGGGGATTGGGCGATGAATCCGGGGATGATGCAGTTGACGCGGATATTCTCGCCGACCAGCTGGGCGGCCATGCTCTTGGTGAGCGAGATGACGCCAGCCTTTGCGGCGGCGTAGGCGATGGACTGGGGAGATGAACGGAGGGCGGTTCCGCTCGCGACGTTGACGATGACGCCACCGGTCCCCTGCTTCAAGAGTTGGCGGGCAGCCGCCCGCGAGCAGTAGAAGGTGCTGTAGAGGTTGACCTCGATGGTGTCCTGCCAATCGGCATCGTCGAGGTCTTGGATGCGGCTGCCGGCGCCCCGACGGTCACCGATTCCGGCGTTGTTGAGCATGACATCGAGGCGGCCGAAATGCTCGACGGTGCGCTGGACGAGGGCATCGCACTGTTCGCGGACGCGAACGTCGGTGGGGACGATAAGCGGTTCGCGCCCACTGGCTGCGTGGATTTCGGCGGCTGCTTCTTCGAGCTGGGCACGGGTTCGGCTCGCGATGCAGACGTCGGCGCCGGCTTCGGCGAGGGCGATGGCCATGGCCTTGCCGAGGCCGCGACCTCCGCCGGTGACGATCGCCACTTTTCGTGGCGGGCCATCGAGCCGGAGACGTTCGAGGACCATGGAGACCTCCGGAGGGTTGGTGGCTGCATGATACGGGCCGCCAATGGGTGAGGTTCAGGCGATTCGGATGGCACCGATGGCCAGGGTGACGATGGCCACGGCGTAGCGATAGAGGACGAAGACGAGCAGAGAACGGGTTCGGACCCAACGGAGGAGGAAGTGAATGGCAACGAAGCCTACGACAGCGGAGGTAGCGAAGCCGACGGCCATATCTCGTGCCTCCGGGCCGGAGAGGGACGCGAGGTCGGCCGACTTGAGCAACAAGGCACCGACGAAGGCTGGGGTGCCGAGGAGGAACGCGAATCGGACGGCGTCTTCGCGGCGCAAACCGCGGGCGAGGCCGACCGTGACGGTGGCGCCCGAGCGGGAGACGCCTGGGATGAGGGCGAAGGCCTGGCCGATGCCGATGGCCACGGCGTCGACGAGCCCGATCGAGGCGATGGTGCGGCGATTGGCGGCGAGGCGGTCAGCGGCGAGCATGATGGTCCCCATGGTGGCGAGCATGATGGCGACGAGCCACGGCTGGCGGACGTTGGCCTCGATCCAGTTGTCGAACAGGAGCCCTACGACTGCGGCGGGGACGGACCCGAGTGCGAGGAGCCAGAGTAGCCGGGTATCGGTGCGCCAGGCGGCGATCCGCGTGCGATACCGTAGGAGGTCGGAGATTCCAGTCCGGAACATGACATACCAATCGCGCCAGAAGTAGGCCAGGAGCGCGAGGAGCGTGCCGCCGTGGAGGCCGACATC
>NZ_DAOUBJ010000155.1:0-3237 GCF_034432735.1 Tepidiforma sp.
AGATGGTGGCTTCATTGAGGGAGCAAGGGGGAGTTCGCGGGTCGCCCGCTCCAGCTGGTTTCCACCATCGAAAGATGGTGGCTTCATTGAGGGGAGTCCGGGGCTGAACACCGCCGTCCGTGGGAGCGGGCGACCCGGACCATCGACGACGTCATCGCCGCAGCCTAAACCGAGCGCATCTCGGAGAGCCCGAGCTGACGGCGACTGACAATCTTGACCATCAAGCCAAGGAGGAGCAAATGAAACCCACAGCTCGCATTGTCGATACGCTCGGGAATGTGTCAGTGATCGAGTACGAGAATGATCATGCTGGAAGACGATTCTTGCATGGAATCTACGTGCGAATGGACTTCGTTCCCGGTCCGCGTCGATACCGCGTCCAAATCGATGACGTCGTTTGGAATAGGGAAGGTTCCTCACTACCGTATGAACGGCGAACGTTCGTCGGCCGTGGAGCGAGCATCGAGGATGCTATCGAGAAGGCGAGGAAAAGGGCATTGATTAATGGTGTAGGGCCAACCTGGCAGTTGGACATTGCATTGGGCAATGCTGCTCTCGAGGCCGCCGAGGCTCTCGAGACGTTATATAACTCAAGATGAATGGAAGTCATGAAATCGATGGCTGACGACAGTTGTCGTCGTCGATTCACGATTTGGGGCAGAATGCCCAATCAATTGGACAGGGACTATCCAGCCATGAGAATGAAGCGTTTCCCCCGTCGAATGATGGCGGCGCTTCATTGAGGGACGTTCGCGCTGCACCCCTCGACCCTTCCAAGGTTGAGGTTTCCACCATGGAAAGATGGTGGCTTCATTGAGGCACATTCGCGCCCAGCCCCTCAACCTTCCCAAGGTTGAGGTTTCCACCATCGAAAGATGGTGGCTTCATTGAGGGGGAACGTCAACCAGGCGAACCGATGCGCTGGTATCTGTTTCCACCATCGAAAGATGGTGGCTTCATCGAGGGAAGGCGGCATGTGTTGTCGCCGACTTCGCACAGGCTGACGCCTCACCATCGAGGAGGACACCATGGCATCGAACCGCTTCGCTCTGCTCCACGCGTGGCGCTGGCCTTTGGCCGGCTCCACCCGCATGCGCTGGGTCGTCGGCATCGTCGTCGCGCTCCTGGCCATCGGCACGAGCGGCTGCGTGGCTGGCGATCGGTTGGCACGCGAGACCCCGCGACCCGCCGAGACGCCGACTCCGACCACCACGCCGAGGCCCACCGCGACCCCCACCCCGGACCCTGCGGTCACGTACCGCGCCGGGCTGAACCGCACCATCCAGGAGTTGTACGGCGTCCTCAACGAGATCTTCAAATTGACGCCCAAGCCAGGCCAGCTGCCGGACGGCGACACGCGCCTCGGGCTGGCGAAGAAGATCGGCAGCGCGCGGGCGATCATCGACGACGGGCTCGCACTCCAGCCGCCGTCCCGCTTCGCCGCGGTACACCGGCAGTTCGCCACGGCGCTCGAGCTCTTAGGAGAGTTCCTCACTGCTTGGATTCGCTACATCGACACCCGCGTCGATCACTACCGGCTGCTTGCCCTGGACCTGTACTCGGAGGCCAACGAGCGCATGAAGCGCGCCACTGCCGAGCTCGAGCGTATCGGCAACTGAGTCCGGACGTTGGGCGGTGGCATCCGGCGCCGGGGCGGCAGCGCTCGGCGCTTGTGCATCGAGTTCGAGCCTGTCCGCGGGGGCGGGGCGCTGCCGGCGCCGCGGTGGGTGGCGACCGATAGAATGGGCGCATGGATGATGGCTGGCTGGTTTTCCTGGGGCTCGGGGGGCTCGCCCTCCTGATCGGGCTGAACGCTCTGTTCGTGGCGGCGGAGTTCGCGTTCGTGGGGGTTCGCCGGACGCGGGTGGAGCAACTGGCGGCAGCGGGGCAGGCGCGCGCGCGGCTGTTGCTGGGGGCTTTGGGCGAGCTGGATGCGACCATCGCGGCGACGCAGCTCGGTATCACGATGTGCGGGCTGGCGTTGGGTTGGCTTGGGGAGCCGGTGTTGGCCGGCCTCATCGAACCGCCGCTCCGAGGTGCGCTCGGCTGGGCGCCGGACCGGACGTCGAGCGTGGCGGCGACGGCGCTGGCGTTTCTGTTGGTGACGGCGCTGGTGATCGTTTTCGCGGAGCTGGCGCCGAAGTCGGTGGCTTTGGCGCGGACGGAGCGGGTGGGGCTGTTCGTGGCGCCGCCGGTGCTGGTGTTCGCTCGGGTCTTCCGGCCGTTCGTGTGGTTTCTCCACCGGTCGGGGTGGTTGGTGGTGCGCGCCCTGGGGGTGAGCGGGCGTTCGCCGGCGGAGGAGTCGCTGGACCCGGAGGAGCTGGAGTTGGTGATCGAGGCTTCGGCGCGGGCGGGCCTGCTTTCGATGAGCGAGCTGATGTTGGCTCGGCGGGCGCTGGAATTCAGCGCGATTCAGGCAGATCAGATCATGGTGCCGCGGACGGAGGTGGTGGCGCTGGAGGCGGATGCGTCGCTGGATGCGGTTCTGGATGTGGTGGAGCGGCACCACCATTCGCGCTATCCGGTGTACGAGGAGAGTTTGGACCATATTGTGGGGATTCTGGAGGTGAAGGACCTGTTGGGGCTGGTGCGCCGGGGGGAGTCGTCGTGGCGCCAGTTGGTCCGACCGGCGGTGGCTATCCCGGAGTCGGTGAGTGTGGAGGTGGCGGTGCAGGCGATGCGGGCGAAGCAGGTGCAAATTGTGGTGTTGGTGGATGAGCACGGGGGTACGAGCGGAATTTTGACGGCGGACGAGGTGCTGTATCGGCTGTTGGGCCGGTGGCTCGGTGGGCGGGCACAGGGTGGCGATACGGTGCGCGCGCTGCCTTCGGGGAATTTGTTGGTTTCGGGGCTGGCGCTGATTGCGGATGTGGAGGACGCGACGGGTGCGGAGTTGGCCGACGAGGATTACGACACGGTTGGCGGTTTCATCATGGCGCGGCTGGGGCGTATCCCGCGGGTGGGCGACCGGGTGGAGGTGCCGGGCTATCAGTTCCGGGTGATGGCGATGGATGGCCGGCGGGTGGATCGGGTGCTGGTGACGAGGGTCGGTTCGCCGGGGGCGGCGGAGGCTCAAGTGGGGAGCGAATCGGGCCGACATTCTCGGATGTGACGGGCTCGGCCATTGGCGATTTGGCCTGGCAGCAGGCGCTCCATCGTGTGCTGTGCGATGAGTCGCGCGTTGCGCTCTACCGGCAACCGATCGTGGATTTGGCGCGGGGGGTGACCGCGGGGTTC
>NZ_DAOUBJ010000156.1:0-14603 GCF_034432735.1 Tepidiforma sp.
GCCGTCACCGGCTGCTATCCGCAGTCGGCCGGATTCGAACCCGTTCGCGAGCTCGGAGCCGACTTCGTCGCCGGCACCCGCGACGCCGACAAGCGCGCCATCGTCGCCTTCCTCGCCGGCGAACTCGCCCACACCCCACCGGCCCCCGAGGCCGCGCCCGTCGCTCCCGCACTCACCCGCGCCTTCGTCAAAGCGCAAGAAGGCTGCAACGATGTCTGCGCCTTCTGCATCGTTCCCCGCACGCGCGGACGCGAGCAGAGCCGCTCGATCGAAGCCGTCGCCACCGAGGTGCAGCGCGCCGTCGAGGCTGGCGCCCGCGAAGTCGTCATCACCGGTACCCAGCTTGGCGCCTGGGGGCGCGACCTCGACCCGCCACTCCGCCCGCACCACCTCATCTCCGGAATCCTCGAACGCACCGACGTCCTTCGCCTCCGCTTCAGCTCCCTCCAGCCGCAGGACATCTCGCCCGAGCTCCTCGCCCTCTGGCACGACCCACGGCTGATGCCCCACTTCCACCTCGCCCTCCAGTCCGGCAGCGAAGCCATCCTCGCCGCGATGCGCCGCCGTTACACCGCCCGCGAATTCCTCCTCGCCGTCGAACGCATCCGGGCCGCCGTACCCGATGTCGCCATCACCACCGACGTCATCGCCGGCTTCCCCGGCGAAACCGAAGCCGACTTCCAGGCCACCCTCGCACTCTGCCGCCAAGTCGGCTTCGCCCGCATCCACGCCTTCCCCTACTCCCAACGCTCGCGAACGGCAGCCGCTCGCATGCCCGCTCAGCTCCCCCCCGAAGAGAAAAAAGAGCGCATGGCTCGCCTGCTCGCGCTCGCCGAAGAACTCTCCCTCGCCTTCCGCCGTGCCCACCAGGGAACGCTCCGCCCCGTCCTCTGGGAAGAAGAAAAAGGTGGCCACTGGTTCGGCCACACCGACAACTACATCCCCGTCTACGCGGCTGGCGAGGCGCTGCGAAACCGCGTCATGCTCGTCGAATTGGGCGAGGTGTACCATGACGGCGTCTGGGGACACCTCCCCCAGGAGGGACCATGAACGCCATCCGCCGGGTGCTGCTCGCCCTCTACAGCCTCCTCCTCCTCGCCGCTTGCGGCGGCCTGCTCGCCCTCGCCTGGAACCAAGACAAAAAGCTCGATATCCAGCTCGGCGAGTTCAACATTCAAGCGTTCATCGTTTCCAGCGACGGCGCTCGCGCCATCTTCGCTGTCATCATCGCCGCCGTCGCGCTCGTCGCCTTCTTCTCGCTCGTCGCTTCCGTTTGGCGCAGCTCGGCCCCCCGTTCCCGCGGAGTCCTCGCCCTTCGCCAGGAAGATGGCGGCATGGTCGAAGTTCCCGCCCAGACGCTCGAAGCCATCCTGCGCGAGGCCCTCCAGCTGCTCCCCGAGGTGCGCCGTGCCGAGCCGCGCGTCGACGTGCGCGCGGGCGCCGTCGAAAGCCACATTGACGCCACCATCCAGCCCAGCGTGAGCATCGCCGCGGCCACGAAGGTCATGGTCGATACCGTCCACGCCGTCCTGCGCGAACAGGTCGGCGTCACCAACGTCCGGCGTCCCGCGATCCGGATCACCTACGACGAGCTCGCCGCTCGCCCTGCCGGCATGGCCCCGCAGCGCGCCGCCTCCCCCGCGGTGCCGCCCCAGCCTCCGGCCGCGGTGGGTGGGCAGGCGCCTCCCCCGGCCCCGATCTTCCCCGCAGTGCGCGAATCCACCGGCCCGGAATCCCCGGCCCCGGAGCGACGCCCCGATGAGTGATCAGCGCCCCCTGCGCACCCCCTCCGCCAACGAGCTGCCCTGGGTATTCGAAGCCATCCTCTTCGTGAGCGACGAGCCCCAGCCGCTCGCCGCCCTCGCCCGGGCCGTCGGCGTCAGCGAGGCCGCTGCCCGCAAAGCCCTCACCCAGCTGGCCGCCGACTACGAAGCCCGCGGCCTCCGGCTGCTCGAGGACGGACAGAAGTACCAGCTCGGCGCCGCCCCCGAATACGCGCCCTACATCGACGCCTTCCTCGGCACCGGCCCCGGCCAGAAACTCAGCCGCGCCGCCCTCGAAACGCTCACCATCATCGCCTACCGCCAGCCCTGCACCCGCGCCGAGATCGAAGCCATCCGCGGCGTCAACAGCGATCGCCACGTCGCCCTCCTCGAACAGCGCGGCCTCATCGAACAAGCCGGCACCGGCGACGGCCCCGGTCGGCCCAAACTCTATCGCACCACCATCCGCTTCCTCGAACACTTCGGCATCCGCAGCCCGAAAGACCTCCCGCCACTTCCCGAAGAGCCCCAGCCCGAAGTCGTCCAAGCCGAGATCTGAGCGCACTTGCAGCGTCGGTAAAGGCTCCCGAGGTCGCCCGCGCGGGGAACCCCCAGCCGATGTACACTGAAAGCGAACGGTTTCGGCTCTGCTCCGCGGATTGGTGCCATTGGATGCACTGCTTCCGTCACCCGGCAGCGCTCCAGCTGCGAAAGGCACCAACCCTTGGAACTCTACATCGGCAACCTCAGCTACCTCACGACGGAAGAGGATCTCGCCGTCCTCCTCGCCCCCTACGCCCTAACCATCCCCCCGCGTCTCGCCCTCGATCCGAAGACCGGCCTGTCCCGCGGCTACGCCCTCGCCGCCGTCGCCAACGACGCCGCCGGAGCGTCCGCCATCGAAGGGCTCAACGGCACCATCCTCGATGGCCGCATCATCATCGTCCGGGCCGCCCTCCCCGGCCAGTGAGCCATCGCGCCCCGCACCCATCGGCCCGCCCGCTCACCCCCAGGCCAGCCCGGCCCAGGCCAGCGCCGCCGTCACGATGACCCCCGGCCAGACCTCGGCCGCGAAGCGGCGACCGCCCGTCGCGGCCGCCAACACCATCTTCGTCACCGAATTGGTCGTGAACGCAGCCAAAATGGGCACCACCGCATCGTCCGGCGCGATGCGGCCTCCGGCGGCCAGCCCGGCCACCGCGATCGCCGCCGAATGCGCGTCGGCGAAACCCGCCACCCCCGCCGTAATCAGCACCCCTCGGTTGCCCAGCCAGTCGTTCAAGGCCGCCGAGACGAACAGGATCGCCGTCACCGTTGCCGCGAACACCAGCGCCGTTTTCGGTTCGAACGCGCGCCCTCCGGGCTCGTGGTGCTCGGCCGCCTCGTCGCGCAGCGCCCGGACCCCGAAGAGCGCCCCATACCCGGCCGCACCCAGCCCCGCCAAGGCCATCGGGGGCCACAGTTCCCGGAGCGTCGCCGGGTCCGTCGCGCCGACCACGACGACCATCTGGACCACCGTCGCCACCGTCGAAAGAACCGCAGCCGCCACCGCAGGGGAGCGGAGAACCGGGTATTGCCGCGCCCGCACCCCCATCGCCGCGATCGTCGCCGAGCTCGAAACGAAACCCGCCGCGAGCCCCGAAAGCGGCAGACCGACGCGCGCCCCCAGCAGCCGAACCGCCACGTATCCCGCGCCACCGATCGCCATCACCAGCACCACCAGCCGCCAGATAGCGAACGGATTGAACACGCCATAGGGGCCGATCCGCTCGTCCGGCACGAGCGGCAGCACCACGAGCGCCGCCCCTGCGAAGAGCAGCCCATCGTGCACCTCCTGCTCCGTCAGCGCCTGCGCCACCAAGCGATGGAGCTGCTCTCGCGCCGCCAGCAGGATCGTCACCACCACCGCCAGCCCGGCCGCCACTTGCGGCTCCCGCCAGGCCAGCGCCCCGAGGAGGAAAGCCACCACCACCGCCACCTCCGTCGTCAGCCCGGGGTCTTCCCGATCGCCCAGCGCGTAGGCCGCCACCACCGCCAACGCCACGAAGGCGAGCGCCGCGGCGAGCACCACACCACCGCCCACCGCCATCGCCACACCACCCGCGAGCGCCACCAGCGCGAACGTACGGATGCCCGCCGCGCCGCGGCGCGGGCCCTCGCCCTTCCGCCGCTCCCGCTCGGCGCCCAGCAGCAGCCCGATGCCCAGCGCCACTGCCAGGCGAAGCGCCTCCTGCCCTTCCTCCAACCCGCCCATCATCGCCCCCGCCCGGCCATCGTCAGAACCACCCCCGCCGCTTGAAGAACATCGCCATCGTCCCCGCGAGCGCCGCCATCGCGACGAGCATCACCGCAAAGCCGTAGTTGCTGTGCAGCCCCGGGATCTCGTCGAAGTTCGTCCCGAAAATCCCCGTGATCACCGTCGCCGGGAGCGCCAACGCCCCCACCACCGCGAGCACCTTCATCACCTCGTTCATCTTGTTGTTCAGCGTGCTCAAGTACGTGCTCAGGGCAACCTCGGCATCCTCGCGCAGCTCCTCCAGTGCGAGGTCCACCCGCACCAGATGGTCGTAAATGTCCCGAAAGTAGATCGCGTTCGCCGGCTGCACCTGAGCGAACTCCCGCCGACTCAGCCGCAGCACCACCGAGAGCAGCGGCGCCAGCGTCCGGCGCACGCTCCCCGCCGCGCGCCGCGCCTCCAGCACCCGTTGGCTCAGCCCACCATCGCCCGCTCCCTCCAGAATCAGGTCCGCGAGCGCATCCAACTCCTCGTTCATCGCCGAAACGCGTGGCAGGTAGCTGTCCACCACGCGGTCGAGAATTTCGTAGACCAGGCCGTCCGTCCCCGGCCGAAGCGCGATACCGTGCGCGATCGCCCGCGCCACCCCATCGATCTCCGGCGCCGTCGCCGGGTCATCGCGGTAGGTCACCACGAAGTCGCTCCCGAGGAACAGGTCCAGCTCCTCCAGCACCGGTTCCACCGTCCCCGGCTTCATCGCCAGCGCCACGATGAAGAGATAGCTGCCGAAGTCGTCGATTTTCGGCGTGTGCAAATAGGGCGAGAGGCAATCCTCGATAGCGAGCGGGTGCAGCCCGTAGCGCTCAGCCAGCGCCAGCAGCGCCTCGCGGTCGCGCCCGTCGAGGTCGTACCAACGCGGCCCGCCCTCCAGCTCGCCCTCCTGCCACGTCCCGTCGATGTACGTCCACGTGCGCACGGGCGCATGGTACGGGAACGGGCGCCGTTGGCGTCAGTCGCCGTTCCCCTCGCGCCGGCGGCGCCGCTCCTCCTCCGCCTGCGCCTCCCGCTCGCGGTACCAGTCGTCGAGCGAATCGTCCCGCCACTTCGGGCCGTCGTCGTCCCGCCCGCCGCGGCCCAGCCAGGTCGCGAGCGCGCCAGCGGCCAAAAAGAGCGGCATCGCCACGGCAGCGATCAGTCGCGGGTTCAGCATGTCCACAGTGTCGCGCACCCTTCCGCCCGCGTCACGTCGCGACATTAACCTTCACCGAGCACCCGCGTTATAGCTAGTGCACAGGGAAGTCGCCTGAGTATGCTCGAAAGGAGGACGCTCGGTTAACCGAATCCCGGCGCGGCCCAGGGGGCTGGATGGCAGAGACGGCAACCGATGAACTCGCACCGGGCTTCGATGAACGGATCATCGTCGAAGCTGCCCAGCAGGGAGACCGGGAAGCACTGGCGCTCATCTACGACCATTACTTCCCGCGCGTCTACCGGTACGTCGCGACCCGCCTCCCCACCACCGAAGATGCCGAGGATGTCACCACGGAGATCTTCCTCCGCGTGATCGAAAACCTCCGCACCTTCGAATTCCGGGGCCCACCCTTCGGCGCATGGGTCTTCCGCATCGCCCACAACGAAGTGATCAGCTTCACCCGCCGCCGAAAGGTCCGCTCCCAGGTGGCGCCCCTCACGGAGGCCATCCCCGACCCAGCGCCCGACCACACCGATGAGGTTCATACCGCCCTCACCGTCGAAGTCGTCAAGGCCGCCGTCGCGAAACTCCCCCAAGCCCAGCGCCAGGTCATCGAACTCCGCTTCGCTGCCGGCCTCTCCGTCGCCGAAACCGCCCGGGTCCTCGGAAAAACCGAAAACAACGTGAAAGTCCTCCAACACAAAGCCATCGCCAAACTCCAAACCATGGTGCCGCGCCAATGATCCGCCGGCTCTTCGACCGCCAGGCACGCCAACAGGCCGAAATCCTCGCCGAGGCCCAGGCCCTCGTCGATGACGGCCTCGAGCCCGACTTCGTCCTCTCCCTCTTCCCCGAGGATGCCGACTGGCTCGCCGACGCCCTCGCCGTCACCGCCACCGTCACCGATGCTTTCGCCGCCCGGCCGGCCAGCTACTACTTCGAAGCGTCCCTCAAAGCCAAATTCCTCGCGCGCGCCAGCGAACCCACCACCCCCGCCGAACCCCTCTTCCTTCCCGTACCCGGCTACTCGCCCGCCCGCACCGCCATCGCCAGCCTCGCCGTCGTCTCCAGCGCCGCAGCGCTCGGTATCCTCGCCTTCGGCTTCGTCACCGCCGACGAAGCCGTCCCCGGCGATTGGAACTACACCCTCAAGCTCGCCAATGAGCGCATCGAATACACCCTCTCCCGCGGCGACGCCCGCGTCGATGTCCAGCTCCGCCAAGCCGAAGCCCGCGTCTACGAGCTCCAGCAGCTCGCCGGCCGCAACGACGACTTCGCCGCGAGCCTCGAAAGCCTCCAGCGCGAGCTCCGCGGTATCGCCGACCTCGCCCAGAAGCAGGGTGGCCTCACCGACGTCCAAAAGGCCCGCGTCAAGAGCCTCGCCGAACAGAGCAGCACCGTCCTCTCCCAGGCCCGCAACCGCCCCGATGTCGACCCCGAAAAGGTCGCCGCCACGGCCGCCGCCATCGACGACGCCATCAGCGCCGCACTCGGGACCGTCACCCCGCTCCCGACCCCGGAACCGACTGCCACCCCCGCGCCATCACCCTCGCCCACCCCCGAGCCCACCCCCAACCCCTCGCCAGAGCCATCCGCGACACCTAGCGCGACGGGCACGCCCCCGCCCACCGGCACCGTCCAGCCCTCCGAAGCAGCCTCCCCGACCCCCGAGCCTGGGCGTTCCCCTACCCCCTGAACCGGCGCTTGACCTCCCGGTTGCCCACGCCGCGCCCCCTCCCTACCCTGCGATCGACCCCCAGGTCAGCACGGAGTTCACGCATGACCCGACTGCGACTCGCCGCAGCCATCCTCCTCCTCGTGCCGATCGCAGCAGCCGCTTGCGGCGGCGATGACGACGCCCCGGCCGACGCCACCCCTGCCATCGCCGATGCCGACGCCCGTCGCACCGAAGTGGCCCAGGGCCTCGATCAGCCCGTCCCACCCGATAAGCCACTCCCCACCCCGACGCCCCTCCCCGACGACGTGCCCATCGTCCAGATCGTCTCCGGCCGCCAGCAGTTCGCGCCCACCCGCGCCGCATTCGCCGACCTCCCCACCACGAGCATCACCGCAGGCGGCCAGCAATACACCGGCGTCACCATCGCCGAACTCGCACGGCGCGTCGCTGCCCGCGAAGCCGGCATCGTCACCATCCAGGGCACCCGGATCGACAACCTCCGCTACGGCGCCATCCGCTACCCCCTCGCCGAGATCGCCAGCGACACCGTCCTTTACCTCGACGAAAGCGGCTACCTGCGCCTCGCCTCCGCCAGCATCCCCAAAGAGCAGTGGCTCCACACCATCGTCGGCATCGCCATCGACTGAACGGGCTCCCAGGCGAGTATCCTTCGCCCATGACGTTCGTCGCCGAACTCCCGCCGCCCCCACCCGGGGCCGAAACGAGCTGGCTCGGCGAGGCGATCGGCGCCCTCCCCGAAGAGCTCCGCTGCCTCCTCCTGCCGGCCGACCGCTTCATCGATGCCCCGCCCCCACCTACCGGCGATCTCCGAAGACTCGTCCTCGGCCGCGTACCCGTCCTCGCCTGGTTCGAAGGCGAAGTGCACGGCCCCGCCCTCGACCTCGCCCTCGCCGCCGACCTCCGCATTTGTGGCCAAGCTGCAGCGCTCCGCGGCCCCACCCAGTGGCCCGCGCGGCTCGAAGTCCTCGCGCCCGGCCTCGCTCGCGCAGTCGCCGCCGGCCAGGCCATCGCCGCCGCCGACCTCCTATCCGCCGGCCTCGTCAATGCCGTCACGCCCGCCGGCACGGCCCACACCGAAGCCGAGCGCCTCGCCAACGTCATCGCCTCCCGCGGGCCCATCGCCCTCCAACTCGCCAAAGAGGCCATCTGGCGCGGGCTGCCTCAACCCCTCGAACAGGCCCTCCGTTTCGAGACCGATTTGACGCTGCTCCTCCAAACCACCAAAGATCGAGCCGAAGGCGTCCGCGCCTTCCTCGAAAAACGCCCGCCAACCTTCACCGGGGAATGACCGATGATCGTGCTGCTCGACGAGGCCGAAGCCTGGTCCCTCATGATGCTCATCAGCGCCGTCGCGGTCGACAACGCCGACCTCTCCCCAGAAGGCAAGGAAGCCATCCGCCGCTGGCGCTCCGACCGCGGCGAAGGCTCCCCACTCCTCGCCGACCTCACCGAAGCGCTCAATCGCGCCCTCAACGCCCACATCGATGCCCAGCTCACCCGCCGCGTCAAGAGCAAAGGCTGGTACGAAACGGTGCGGAGGTAGCCCCCGTGAACATCGAATTCAACGAAGAAGAAGTCAACGAACTCCTCACCGTCATCGTCAACCGCATCGCCGACGAAGCTGGCCTCTCCGATAAAGACCGCGCCATGCTCAAGAACTGGCGCTCCAAGCAGATGCGCCCCGGCCGCGAAGATATGCTCGAGCTCGTCCAAAAAGTCAACGAGGACTTCGCCCAGCAGATGGCCCGCCGCCAGCGCAGCCAAATCCGCAAGCCGGACTGGCTCGAATAGCCGCCACCGCCGTGGCCGAACCCGTTCACTTCAGCATCGACGAACGGGGCGTCGCCCTCATCACCCTCGACCGCCCCACGCGCCTCAACGCCATCGACCTCCGCATGCGCGACCTCCTCTGGGAGTACCTCGGCGCCGCCGAGGCCATCCCCGAAGTCCGCGTCATCGTCTTTCGCGGCGAAGGGCGTTGCTTCAGCGCCGGCGCCGATATCTCCGAGTTCGGCACCGCCCCATCGATCATGGCCGCCCGCAGAGCCCGTCACGAGCGCGATATCTGGTGGCAGCTCCTCACCCATCGCTGCGTCACCATCGCGCGCATGCACGGCTACTGCTACGGCGCCGGCCTCGAACTCCCGCTCTTCTGCGACCTTCGCATCGCCGCCGATGACGCCCGCCTCGCCCTCCCCGAAGTCTCACTCGCCTACATCCCGAGCGCCGGCGGCACCCAGATGCTCCCCCGCATCGCGCCGCCCGGTGTCGCCGCCGGCATGATCCTCACCGGCGAGCCGATCACCGCCGCTACCGCCCTCCGCTGGGGCATCGTCGACCGCGTCGTCCCCGCCGATGCCCTCGACGCCGCCATCGACGAAGCCGTCGCCGCCGCCCTCGCCGACCCCGCCGCCGCCCGCGCACGTCGCCTTCGCCTCCTCGGCACCGCCGACACCCAGGCCGCGCCGCGCCCGCTACCCTGAAAAGGCAATGGAGCACGACGACCTTCCCTCGCCCAAGCCGCCCGTCTTCCTCGGCTGCTTCACCGCCCTCGCCATCGTCGTCCTCGCATTCGGCATCGGCTCCTGCCTCGTCGTCTACTGGGAGTCCGGCGCAGACACCGGCCAGATCCGCCTCGAACAAGCCGAAGCCTATGGGCGCGGAACCGTTCAGTACATCGGCCAACACAACCTCTACATCGCCCGACTCCTCGATGGCCGCTTCCTCGCCCTCGACGACCTCGATGCCGCCAACCGTGCCAACCCCGCCCGCCGCTGCCGCGTCGCTCCGATCCCGGCAGCCGACCCGAACCTCCCCAGCCTCGTCGCCCGCTACGCCGCCCGCATGAGCGACTCCGCACGAGGCTCCACGCTCCTCTTCCGCGAAGACTGCAACGGCGCCATCTACGACTTCACCGGCGTCCGCATCGATACCGACGGACCCAACCTCGACCGCTACCCAGCCACCGTCGATACCGCCGGCTACCTCGTCGTCGATACCAGCCAGCGCCAATGCAGCAGGCGCGAAGGCACCGCCACCTTCCTCCCGCGCGACTGTCGAAGCGGCACTGCTGCATCGCCCGAGCCGATCCGCTAGGATTCCCGCACTCGTACGGCCCCCGAAAGGAGGCTGCCATGGATGCCTACCGCGCGATCGTCACCAAGCGCGACACGCGCCACTTCCTGCCGAATCCCGTGCCTGCCGACATCCTCACCCGCATCCTCCAGGCGGGGCGCATGGCTGGCAGCTCCAAGAACACCCAACCGGTTCGCATGGTCGTCGTCCAGGACGCCGAACGCCGTGCCCAGCTCGCCAGCTGCGGAGACTACGCCGCCCACCTCACCGCCGCGCCCGTCGCCATCGCCGTCGTCCTCCTGCCCGGTGGCGGCCCCTTCGATGCCGGCCGCGCCGCCCAGAACCTCATGGTCGCCGCCTGGGCCAGCGGCATCACCAGCTGCCCCGTTTCCATGCACCGCCAGGAGTGCGCCCGCACCGTCCTCGGCCTTCCCCCCGACCACACCGTCGCGACCGTCATCGCCCTCGGCTACCCCGACCTCAAGCACCCCCTCAGCCAAGGGCGCCAGCGCCTCCCCCTCGACGAAATCGTTTCCTGGGAAGCGTGGGGCAACCACCGGCCCCAAGGCGACTAAACGGCGAAGCTCAGCCCATCGCCCGCGATGAGCACCGGGCCGCCGTAGGCCGCTTTTACCGTATCCAGCAGCTCCTCGGCACGCTCGCCCGGGTTCAGGTGCGTCAGCACCAGAAGCTTCACCCCGGCCTCCTTCGCGACCCGCCCCACATAGGCGACCTCCGCATGCGTCCGCTCGAATGCCGCGCGGATCGCCGCCGCCCGCCGCTCCTCGAACCCCGCCGTCCACCGTGCCAGCCCCGGCAGCGAATAGCACTCGTGGATGAGCACCGCCGCCCCCTCCGCCAGCGGAACCATCACCTCGGCCGCCTCCGTCGTATCGCCACTGTAGACCACCGCCTTCCCCTCGGCTTCGAACCGCCGCGCCTCGCATACCAGGTTCGGAGCGTGCGGCACCCGCTCCGTCCGCACCGTGAACGGCCCCGCCTCCCGCACATCCCCCGGCGCGATCTCCACCACCGGGATATCCAGCGGTTCGCCCCATCCCCGACCGGGCATCCCCGTCACCATCGCCGCCGCGCCCACCGCCTGGCGCGCATACGCCAGCGTCCCCGGCGGCCCGTGGATCTCCAACGGCAAGTGCCCGTGCGGAAACGTCATCGCCTGGACGAACGTCGCCAACCCGAGCACATGGTCCGGGTGCAGATGGCTCAAGAAGATGCGGCTGATGCTCGCCGGCGAAATACCGGCCATCACCAAGCGGTCGAACGCCCGCGGCCCGCAATCGAGCAAGAACGTTTCACCGGCTCCCGAGAGCAGAATCGACGAGCCAGCCCGGTGCGGCGTATCGGTGCCCGCACCCGTCCCGAGGAACTGGATACGCATCGACCCAAGCCTACCAGCCCGCCAGCCAGTGACAACGTTTGCCCATTCGGAGTACCGTTCGCACGAAACCCACTGCGGAGGTTCCTGTGTCGACCCAGGATTGGTATCTGTTCGGCCACCTGCTCGGCGTCTTTTTCCTGCTCGCGGCCACCGGCCTCACCACGGGTGCCGCCATCGCCGCCGGCCGCGCCACGGCCGCCAACACCGTCGTCACCCTGCTCGACCTCCAGCTCCGCTCCGAGCGCTTCGTCACGTCCATCGGTGCCATCCTGACCATCGTCTTCGGCAGCCTCCTCGTCGACGAGGCCGGCCACTCCTTCGGCGATGCCTGGATCTCCACCGCCTACACCCTCATCATCCTCGGCCTCGCCCTCGACCACGGCTTCTACCTCCGCAAAGTGAAAGCCGCGCGAGAGCTCGCCGTCTCCCTCGGGAACGGCCCCGTCACCGTCGAACTGCGCGACCGCGTCAACGACGACCGCGCCCGGCTCGCCGGGATCGCCCTCGTCCTCCTCTGGGTCGTCTTCCTCTGGCTGATGATCGCCAAACCCGGCGCCTGAACCGCAGCGCCAGCCACGCCCGGAATCGCCGTCGGCCCCCGCCGGCAAGGGCGCCACTCGCCCGCGCCAGGGCGATACACCCCCGCAGCCCCCTCGGCACCCTCCGTTCCGGGCCGGCCGAAAAGGGCGCGATCGCTCGGCGCCGCGCCCGAACTACCGCGCCCCGGGGCCCTCACACCGCCAGCGGGTCCTCCGCAATCTGCAGCAAGTGGCGGCTCACATCCGGCAGCCGGTCGATGCCGACCTCGGAGAGCACCGCCAAGTAATCGGCCAGTTGCTTCTCCCGTAACCTGCGCAGGCGCTCGATACCCGCCTGGATCCGCTCCACGTCGCCAGCGAAGAGCAGCGCCAACGCCTCCCGCTCGGGATGGCTGTACCGGAGCTCGATGCTCAACGCAGCCTCCGCCCGGCCGAGCCAGAACTTCACATTCTCTCGCCCCCGCGGATGGTGCTGGAGATACCAGAGCAAGTGGCGCTTCCCGTATTCCAGATGCCGCCGCGAATCCCGCGCCAGATTCCCGAACAACGTTCGCTCGACGTCCGTTTTGGCGAAATCGGCGTACGCCTCGAACAGCGTCAACTCGTACGCTTTGTAGACCACATCGAGCGCCGTCACCATCTCCGTGAACTTCAACGCCCCGTACCAGGCCCGATAGAGCGCCCCGAGCGGCGCCTGCCCGAGCCCGCCGCCGTTCGCCAAGGCGCGCTTCCGGAGCGCCTCCACCTTGTGGCCCGCATCGTAAATCTGCGTCCCCAGGAAGAGCTTCACATCGTGGAAGCCGTAGCTGATCGGCTCCAGCCACTTCGCGATGATCTTCTGCTCCACCAGCCCGTGGCCGCTGTAGAGCGTCGCGAGCTGACACACGGCGCGTTCGATCTCCGTCGGCAGCTCGGCCAGCCCGTTCGCCCAATCCAGGTCCGTCGCCGGGATCCAGCGGTCCCGGATCGCGTCCTCGTAGAGCTCGTCCACCCCCTCTGCCCAGACTTCCACCTTGTCGTAAATGAAGTAGCTTCCAGGCGCGTAATTGTCCGGCGAAGGGTGCGAACCGCGCGGGGTATCGTTCTCGTACGGCCAGCGGTCGGGCACCTGCCCGTAGCTCCCCACGTTGATGTCCTTCAGCAGCAGGCCGCGTTCGCTGCGGTGCGCCTTCACCCCCCGCTCGGACCGCGTCCGGATGAAATTGAACGTAATGTTCTGCATCCGCTCCGGGTCCTTGTCCACCAGATCCAGAAAGCCACGGACCCGCTCCTCGGGGATGCGCATCGCGCAAATATTCGTCACCGTCGCATCCCTCAGCGGCGATGCCTCGATGCGGGCAATCGTCTCCTCGCTCCAGCCCAGGCTCCGGGCGCGCATCTTCGTCGCGGTGCTCAACTGCATCGGTTCCCCCTCGAAATCCGCTGTACGACCGTGGCCTAGCTGACCGGGTCGAGGAATTCGCGCAGGCCGGGTGCCATCCGCTCCCGCCGGTCGCCCAGCCCGATCACCTCCAGCCGGTGCATGTACTCGTTCACCTGCCGCTTTCGCATCAGCAAGAGCTTCGCGTATCCCTCGTCGATATGCTCGATCCCGCCCCCGGCGAGAATGGCGAGCGCCTCGCCCGTCGTCGGATTCGTCGTCAGGCTCGCCTGCTGGCTCTGCGCCAATGCCCCCTCCTGGATATCCAGGTAGTGGTGCATCTCCTCCTTCCGCCACGGCTCCGTATCCATCACGTACTTCATATGCGTGACGCCGAACGCCAGGTGGCGGCTCTCGTCCTGCGCCGAAAGCCGGAAGATCCGCTTCTCCGCTTCGTTCTGGGCGATGAGCTCACCCATCCGGAAGAGCGTCTGCACGAACCCCTCGCCCACGAGGTGGAGCAGCGCCGTCATCTCCGTGAAATCGTCCACCGAAAGCAAGTTGATCGCCCCAAACCCCGCATCCACCATCCCTCCCCCGTTCGCCAGCGCCCGCTTCCGGAAAACATCGAGGTGCCGGCTCTCGTCCATGATCTGCGTGCCCAGGAAGAGTTGCGATTCGAAATGATCCGGGTGAACCTGCTCCATGAACCGCCCCGGCAGATCACCGGCGATGAACTCCACCTGCGTCAGGAACGTGCAGAGCGTACACATCGCCCACTCGAGGTCGTCCGGCAACGGCTGGATCGTCTCCCACGGGATGTCCACCGCGCTCGACCACTGGCGCTGGTTCGCCTCTTCGTAGAGCAGCATCGCGCTCTCCGACCAGACATCCGCCTTCGAACGGTACTGACGTGCGTGCCGCGGCGAGCGCGGGTCCGGCTTGGCCCCACGCGGCTTGAATACGGGCACCCCCGATTCATCGATCTCCGCGTTCCCGTACGTCAGCGCATTGATCTGTTCGAGAGTCAGCCCCTTCCGACCAGCCTGGATCCGCATCCCTTGTTCGGTATCCAAGTTCAGCCAGTCGAAATTCAACCCAGGGACGTCGACGAACGCAGGGGAAGCCATAGGGGCACCTCCGGGGGCCTCGGATTGAGCGAGTATATCGCAAACATAGATGGTTCGGTGCAAGCGGAATCTCTCCCCCACCGGCCAGCCCCCCTCGACCTTCCGGTCGAATACCCCCTTCTGCTACCATGGCAACGATGCGCCACGTCGACGCACCGTCTCGCGAGGTCGTGAACGCCCCGGACTCACCGGGGCGCGTCCTTTAGCGCC